>JASHPU010000264.1 GCA_030037885.1 Xanthobacteraceae bacterium
GAATTGTTGTATTCGCGCACGTGTTGGAGGCAGAATCGCCAATATTCGCTGGCCCGCAGGCGGCCCTTCGGCGCCCGATGGGTCGCCGGCGCGCCGCAGCCCGGCCACTCGCAACCGGGCAATTCCGCGCGCAGCCGGCGGTCGCGGTCGGGCTTGACGCGGATGCGGTCGAACAGCGGTGAATTCGTCGTCATCGATCTCGATTATGCGGGCGCACTTGCGTCAGCCGCAAGACTTGACAGGCGGCAAATGCGCGCGTCGCGGCCATGGTTTGCGGTCATGGTTTGCAGCGTTGGCGGTTGACGGCTGCGATTTGCGCCGGCTAACGCTGCCGGCCATGGCAACGCGCGATGTCATCATGGAGAAGTTGCGCAAGGCTTTCGCCCCCGAGAGCCTGCGCGTGGAGGACGAATCGCACCAGCATGTCGGCCATGCCGGACACCGCCCGGGCGGCGAGACTCATTTCCGTGTCTATATCGTGTCGGATGCGTTCCACGGAAAGAGCCGGGTCGAACGGCACCGCATGATTAACGCAGCGCTAACGGCCGAGCTTGCCGGCGGCATTCACGCGCTCGCCATTCATGCGGCTGCTCCGGGCGAAGGGATGTAGCAGCCGCAAAGTCAAAGTCCGTCAAGCCGCCTACGAGCGCGTTCTCTCCAGTTCGCCCAACAAATCCCGCAAGTCCAGCCGTTCGGTGACCATGGCGAGCTTGCCGTCTGCGGTGCGCGGCCAAAGCTCTTTCGGCCGATCCCAATAAAGCTCGACGCCGTTGTCGTCGGGGTCGCGCAGATAGAGCGCTTCGCTCACCCCGTGGTCGGAGGCGCCTTCGAGCGGAATATCGGCCTCGATCAGCCGGCGCAGCGCATCGGCGAGTTTGGCCCGGCTCGGATAGAGAATCGCGAGATGATAAAGCCCGGTGCTGCCGAGCGGCGGCGCTGAGCCGCCGCGGCTTTCCCAGGTGTTGAGCCCGATGTGGTGATGGTAACCGCCGGCCGAAATGAACGCCGCGCCCTGCAGGCGCTGGGTCAGCTCGAACCCGAGCACGCCGCAATAGAACGCCAGCGCACGTTCGAGATCGGCGACTTTGAGATGCACATGGCCGATGCGGACGCCCGGATCGATGGGCGCCGGCGCCGGCCCGATGTCGAAGCTCTTGGGTACAGGCTTGAGTACAGTCTTGGGTACAGTCTTGGGTTTTGTCTGCGTATCCATGATGGCTTGCCTTTCCGGTCAGCGCGCCGGTTCGGTCGAACGCGCATACGGCCCAAAGCCGGGCCGATAGCTCTTGTCGTCGAGGAACTGGCTCATGCCCTTGGCGCGGCCGCCTTCCTTGTCCTGGAAGCGCATCTCCTGGCTTTTGGCTTGTAGATAATCAGCCGCCTGCTCGTGCGGAACCGAGCGGACGTTCTTCACCGCAATTTTTGTCGCCTTGAGGACCTCGGGGTTGAGCTTCATCAAGCGCTGCGCCAGCGCCACCGTTTCTTCACGCAACTTGTCGCGCGGCACGGCCTTGTTAATCAGTCGGATTTTCTCGGCCATCTTGCCGTCGAAGGTTTCGCCGGTCATCGCCAGCCAGACCGCGTCGCGCAGCGACAGCGCGTCGGTGAGCGCCTTGGAGACGAAACCGCCCGGCAGAATCCCCCAATTGACCTCGGACAGGCCGAACTTGGCGTCCTCGGCCGCGATGGCGAAGTCGCAGGCGATGAGCTGGGTAAAACCACCGCCGAAGCAGAAGCCGTTGACCATGGCGATGGTCGGTTTGGCGTAGGTGAACAGCTTCTGCCAGCGCCAATAATGGCTGGCCCAGGCGGCGCGGGCGCGTTCGGCCGGCTTGCTGTCGAGTTCGCGGAAATAGAGCTTCAGATCCTGGCCGGCGCACCAGGCTTCGCCGGCGCCGGTGAGCACCAGCACCTTGGTGCGGGCGTCGCTTTCCAGCTCGTTGAGCACGTCGGCCATGTCGAAATGCAGCTGCGGGCTCATGGCGTTGCGCTTTTCCGGCCGGTTGAGGATCACCCAGGTGATGCCCGCGTTGGCGCCGTCGTCGCGCTCGATCTTGACCGTCTCGTAGCTGCCGTTTGCCATGATGTGTGCTCTCCCACGGGGATGACGTCAGGCGAATTGTGCCTTAGCTCGCCTTCGCGGTCACCTTGCGCGTGAGCGGCGTGACACGCAGCGCGGTGATGCGGTTGCGGGTCCTGCGCAGGACGTGAAAGCGAAAGCCGTGAAAGGTGAAGCTCTGCCCCGGCTCCGGAATCGAGCGGGCCTCGTGGATGACGATGCCCGCGATCGTGGTCGCCTCGTCGTCCGGAATATTCCAGTCCATCGCCCGGTTGAGATCGCGTATCGGCACCGCGCCGTCGACGTTGACCGAGCCGTCGGGCAGCGCCCGCACGCCGGGCACGGCGATGTCATGCTCGTCGGTGATGTCGCCGACGATTTCCTCGACGATGTCTTCGAGCGTCACCAAGCCTTCCAATTCGCCATATTCGTCGACCACGAGTGCGAACGGCGTCTTGCGGGCGCGGAACGCCTTGAGCTGTTCGTAAAGCGGCGTCGTGTCCGGCACGAACCACGGCGGCGTCGCCAGATTGGCGATATCGATCTTGCCGGCATCGCCGCCGGCGGCGTGCAGCGCCCGCAACAGATCCTTGGCGTGCAGCACGCCGGTGATGTTGTCGGGCGAGCCGCGCCACAGCGGCAGCCGCGTCACCGCCGCGGCGAGCGCCGCGTCGACGATGTTGCGCACCGATTCGTCGGCGTCGAGCATCACTATGTTGGTGCGGTGGACCATCACGTCGGAGACCGTCAGCTCGCGCAGGTCGAGCACGCCGCCCATCATGTCGCGGTCGAGCTTTTCGACGATTCCGGCGCGATGCAGGAGATCGACCGCACCGCGCAGCTCTTCGCGCGGCGAGAGGATCGACTGCAGCCTGCCGACCGGCATGCCGACGGTGCGCAGAGTGAGCCGCACCAGCCATTCGACCGCGACCAGAATAGGCAGGAACAGGCGCACCGTGCTGGCGATCGGCTGCGCCACGGCGAGCGCCATGCGATCCGGCATATTGAAGGCGGCCGTCTTCGGCAGCACCTCGGCGACGACGAAGATCAGCACCGTCATGATCAGCGTGGCATAGAGGATGGCGGCTTTGCTCAACAACGTCAGGAGGAGTCCGGTCGCCAGCGTCGAGGCCGCCGTATTGGCGAGGTTGTTGCTCAACAGGATGGCGCCGAGCAGGCGCTCGCGGGTCGCCAACAGCCGGTTGACGATGCCGGCGTCACGGCTGCCCTGCCGTTCCAGCCGCAGCATGGCGGCGCGCGACGATGCGGTCAGCGCCGTCTCGCTTGCCGAGAAGAAGGCGGACAGCAACAGACAGATCGCGATCGCCGCGATGGTGAGCCAATCCAAAAGCGTCATCGCAAAATCATCGCTCGGCAAGCCGCTCGCTCAAAAACCCGCGCACCTCGGCCGTATCGACCCCGGTTTCGACGAACGCCGAGCCGATGCCGCGCGCCAGGATAAAGGTAAGCTGTCCGCGCCTTATTTTCTTGTCCTGACCGATCAGGTCCATGAGGCGATCGAGCGTCGGAGCCGTGCCCAGAATATCTTTGATTTTGGTCGGCAATCCGACCGTCGCCAGATGGCGGACGACGCGCGCCGCCTCGGCTTTCGGCAGCAGGCCCTGCCGCGTCGCCGAGAATTCGAACGCCAGCGCCATGCCGATGGCGACGGCCTCGCCGTGCAAGAGCCGGTCGGAGAAGCCGCAAGCCGCTTCGAGCGCGTGCCCGAACGTGTGGCCGAGATTGAGGAGCGCCCGGTCGCCGGTCTCGCGCTCGTCGCGCGCGACGATGGCCGCCTTGGCGCGGCAGCTCACCGCAATCGCGTGATCGCGGGCGGCGCCGCCTTCGAATATTTCGCGCCAGTTGGCCTCGAGCCAGGCAAAAAAGCCGGCATCGCCAAGGAGGCCGTATTTGACCAGTTCGGCGTAACCGGCGCGGAATTCGCGCACCGGCAGGGTGTCGAGCAGCGCCGTGTCGGCGACGACCAGGATCGGCTGATGGAAGGCGCCGAGCAGGTTCTTGCCGTGGCGGGAATCGATCGCGGTCTTGCCGCCGACCGAGGAATCGACCTGCGCCAGCAGCGTGGTCGGCACCTGGACGTAGTCGAGGCCGCGGCGTACACCGCCGCGGCGAAGCCGGCGAGATCGCCGACCACGCCGCCGCCGAGCGCCACGATCAGGTCGCCGCGTTCGACGCGCGCGCCGATGATCGCTTCGCAAAGCTGCTCAAAGACGCCGAAGCTCTTCGAGCCTTCGCCGGGGTGCACGACGATGCAGCCGTGTTTGATGCCTGCGCTCTCCAGCGCCGCCGTGGCGGCCGGCAGAACGTGGCGGGCCACGTTGGTGTCGGTGACGATGAAGGTGCCGGCGCCGGGGCGCAGCGTGGCGATGAGTTCGCCGAGCGACCCGATCAGGCCGCGCCGGATCACAATGGCGTAGCTGCGCGCGCCGAGCTTGACCTCGACCATGGCCGGATCGTTGGCGGTCACCACGTTCATGCGCCGTCCTGCCGCGGCGGCGCCGCGGCCGCGACGTTCAAGAAAGCGGCAATCGCCACGATGATTTCGGCGACGATCGCGTCATGCGGCACCTCGCGCGATTGCACCGTGACGTCGGCCAGCGCATAGGTCGGCTCGCGCAAGGCGATGAGCTGGCGCAGCGTCGCGGCGGGATCGTCGGTTTGCAGCATCGGCCGCTCGTTCCTGCGCTTGGCGATGCGCCGCATCAGAACGTCGAACTCCGCCGCAAGCCAGATCGAGACACCCTTGCTTTTGATGGTCGTGCGCGTCCCCTCGTTCATGAAGGCGCCGCCGCCGGTAGCCAAAACCTGCGGCCCGGCCTCGAGCAGCCGCGCGATGACCCGCGCCTCGCCGCTACGGAAATCGGCTTCGCCGTGGCGGGCGAAAATGTCGGAAATGCTCATGCCGGCCGCCTTCTCGATCTCGGCATCGGCGTCGACGAACGGGACGCCCAGGCGGGCGGCGAGCCGGCGCCCGATCGAGGATTTTCCCACCCCCATCATGCCGACCAGGACCACCGAGCGGCGGTCGAGAGCGGCCCGGATCGCGTCCGCCGGCACGGCCCCATTGGCGTCATTTTGTAACGCGATATCAGTCATGTGCACTCTTGCCCGCGGCCCCGCCGGGCGCCTTCGGCGGCGCAGCCCTTGTCAGACCCGGTCGGACATGATCGTACTCGGTCCGCTGCGCCGGCACCAATAGGATGAGCCCGGGGCGTTGTTGCGATGCCGAGCCTGCTGCGCCTACTCACCGTGCTGGCGATTTTGTGCGCCCTTGTCTATGCCGGTCTCTATTCGTTAGCGAATTTCGTGCAACCCAAGCCGCGTGAGATCAGCGTCACCATCTCGCCGGCCAAGTTCTTCAAGAACCCATGAGGGCGGCGTCAAAGTCGGTACCATGGCTCGAACGATGGCCGGCGCCGCGGCTCGAGGGCGGGCGCCGTCGTCGCGCCATTCTGACGAGCGGCTGATCGGTCTTTTCCTCGATACGCTGGCGGCCGAACGCGGCGCGGTAGCCAACACGCTCTCGGCCTATCGCCGCGACCTCGCCGATTTCGCCGCATATCTCTCCGGCGCGCGCCTCACCATGGCCAATGCCGGCACCGAACAACTGCGCCGCTATCTCGGCGACCTGGCGCGGCGCGGCTTGAGCGCCGCCACCGCTGCGCGCCGGCTGTCGGCGATCCGCCAGCTTTATCGCTTTCTCTACGCCGAGGGGCATCGCCGCGACGATCCGGCCGCCGTGCTCGAAGGGCCGAAGCGCACGAGGCCGCTGCCGAAGACGCTGTCGATCGCCGAAGTCGATCGTTTGTTGCGCACTGCGGCCGTGTCCGATCCTGGCGCGCCGTTGCCGCGGCGGCTGCGCGCGGCGCGGCTCGCCTGTTTGCTCGAAACGCTGTACGCCACGGGTCTGCGCGTATCCGAGCTGGTGGCGCTGCCAGTGTCGGCCGCGCGCCGCGACGCGCGCGTCATCGTGGTGCGCGGCAAGGGCAACAAGGAACGCCTGGTGCCGCTCAACGACGCGGCCAAGCGCTCGATGCAGAACTATCTGGCGCTGCTCGCGGAAGCCGGACCCGACGCGCAATCCGCGCAATCCAAATGGCTGTTCCCGTCGTTCGGCGACAGCGGGCATCTGACCCGGCAGCACTTCGCGCGCGAGCTCAAGGCGCTCGCCGCTACGGCCGGCCTGCGCGCCGAGCAGATAAGCCCGCACGTTCTGCGCCACGCCTTCGCCAGCCACTTGCTGCACAACGGCGCCGACCTGCGCGTGGTGCAGACGCTGCTCGGCCACGTCGACATTTCGACGACGCAGATCTACACCCACGTGCTTGAGGAGCGCCTGAAGAGCCTGGTGCGCGACCTGCACCCGTTGACGGATGGGCGGGACGCCCAGGGCTGATGCAATTTGCAGCGGACCTTGCTAATACTTGTCATATGAATAAGCGTGATGTCATAGCCATTTTGCAGAAGAACGCGGCGGCGCTGCGCGCCCGCGGCATACGTCACGCTGCATTGTTTGGTTCGATCGCGCGCGACGAGGCCCGGCCCGGCAGCGATATCGACATTATGATTGAGCTTGCACCTGATGCTTCGCTCGATATTTTCGCTTATGTAGAGTTGAAGGACTTCGTTGCTTCGCTTTTCCCCGACCCGGTCGACGTTGTCAATAAGGATGCCCTTAAACCGCACGTCGGGCCCCCCGCCACTGCAGATTCAATCTATGCCTTCTGATTCACCGATTACCTGGCTGGGAAATATCCACTTTAACATCAAACTCGCCTTTTCATTCATCGGCGCTTCGACGCTTGATCAATTCCTCGCAGATATGAAGACCATCTACGCTGTTACACGCTGCCTTGAGATCATTTCCGAGGCGTCGCGCAGATTGCCGCCCAAGTTGAAGGATCGACATCCGCATATTCGATGGCGAGGCATGGCAGGAGCCGGCAACGTGTACCGCCACGAATATGAACGGATCCTCGATCGGGCTGTTTGGGACACCACTCAGGAAAGCCTCGAGCCGTTATTAGAGGTCGTCGAAGAAGCGCTGCGCCGGTTGACGGGCGTGTAAAGAGGTTTTGCAAGCCATTCGCGTGCAGCCTTTCTTGACTTTACCGCGCATCGTGCGTGACTTTGCGCGGCCGCGAGACGCCGAGTTCCACATGCTTATTTGTAAGTCATCCGCCTGATGCGCTCGTATCTCGACTTCGAAAAGCCGGTGGCCGAACTGGAGGCCAAGGTCGAGGAACTGCGCGCGCTGCAGGAAGAGGGCGACGCCATCGCCATCGGCGAGGAGATCGGCCGGATCGAGGCCAAGGCGGCGGCGGCGCTCCAAGAACTCTACGGGGAACTCACGCCCTGGCAGAAGACGCAGGTCGCGCGCCATCCGCAGCGGCCGCATTGTGTCGATTACATCGCGGCGCTGATCGCCGACTTCACGCCGCTTGCCGGCGACCGCAAGCATGGCGAGGATGCCGCCATTGTCGGCGGCTTCGGCCGGTTTCAGGGCGAAAGCGTGTGCGTCATCGGCCACGAGAAAGGCTCCGACACCGAGAGCCGGCTCCAACACAATTTCGGCATGGCGCGGCCGGAAGGCTATCGCAAGGCGGTCCGTCTGATGGGCATGGCCGACCGCTTCGATATTCCGGTGATCGCGCTGATCGACACCGCAGGCGCCTATCCGGGCATCGGCGCCGAAGAGCGCGGCCAAGCCGAGGCCATCGCCCGCTCGACCGAAGCGTGCCTCGAAATCGGCGTGCCGAACGTCGCCGTCATCATCGGCGAGGGCGGCTCCGGCGGCGCCGTCGCCATCGCCACCGCGAACCGCGTGATCATGCTCGAACACGCCATCTACAGCGTGATCTCGCCGGAAGGCGCGGCCTCGATCCTGTGGCGCGACACCGCGCGCGCCCAGGATGCCGCCGCAGCGATGAAGATCACGGCGGAGGATTTGCTGCGTCTTGGCGTCATCGACACGATCGTGCCGGAGCCGGTCGGCGGAGCGCATCGCGAGCCCGCTGCCGCCATTGCGACGACCGGCGACGCGCTCGCCGCCGCACTCGCCGAATTGCGCGCGCTCGATCGGGCCACCATCGCGCGGCTGCGGCGGGAAAAATTCACCGCGATCGGTCGGACGCTGGCCTGAGATTCGACGCTGCTCTGGTCGAGTCGGCGCGCGCGGCTGCGCTTGCCGGGCGAGCGCCACGATTTTGCCGGGATCGGTCCACTGCGGAGGCGCGACCGGCGTCGCAGCGTTTGCCGCAATCGTTGCCAGGACGTTGGAATCGCCGGGCAAATTTGTCGAAAGTTTACCGTTCGTTATGATCCGTAGCGCCACCCTGCGCGGCATCCGTCCGTCTTGCGAAAGCCACCCCTAAGGGCTAACCATTGGACCAGTGATGGCATGGGGATGGTCCATCCGTCGGGGAGTATCGCATTGAACCGCGACCAACTGGTTCGCGCGCCGCGTTGTTGGCGCGCGTTGATGATGTTGGCGGTTCTCGCCGGTGCCTTGGCGCTTGGCGGCTGTTTCGGCGAGGAAGGTTACGACCTGCCGACGCGGGCGATGAAGGAGTTGTCGCCGCAAATGCTGGCGGAACTCCAGGCCAAGAACATGCCGAAGGACTCGCCGATCCTCGTCCGCATCTTCAAGGAGGAATCGGAGCTCGAAGTCTGGAAGCAGGACACCAGCGGCCGCTATGCGCTCCTTAAAGTCTATCCGATCTGCCGCTGGTCGGGCGACCTCGGGCCGAAGGTCAAGGAAGGCGATCGCCAGGCGCCCGAAGGCTTTTATCCGATCACGCCCGGCTTGATGAATCCCAATTCCAACTACTACCTCGCCATCAATACCGGCTTTCCCAACGCCTACGACCGAGCCAACAACCGGCACGGCGCCTTCCTGATGATCCACGGCGATTGCTCGTCGCGCGGCTGCTACGCGATGACCGACGAGGAGATCGGCGAGATCTATGCGCTGGCGCGCGAAGCGTTTCTCGGCGGCCAGAAGGCATTTCAGATCCAGGCCTATCCGTTCCGCATGACGCCGGCCAATCTGGCGCGTCACCGCAACAATCCGAACATGCCGTTCTGGCAGATGATCAAGGAGGGCTACGACCACTTCGAGGTGTCGCACCTCGAGCCCAAGGTCGACGTCTGCGACCGGCATTACGTGTTCGATGCCGTGCCGCCGGGCAACGCGACCAAGCCGCTGAACTTCACGCCGACCGGCCGCTGTCCGCAATATGAAACCGATCCGACCATCGCTCAGGCCGCGCAGGAGAAGCAGCGCCACGACGATGACGTGTACGCGCAATTGGTGAAAGACAATGTGCCGGTGGCGCCGCTCAATACCGGGACCGATGGCGGCATGAACCGCGTGTTCGTCGCCAAGCTCGATAATCCGACCTACACCTACGACAACGAAGGCCACCTGCACGTGCCGCCGCTGCAGCCCGGACGGCTGCCGCCGGCGATTTCGCCGCCGCCCGGCTCGGAGAGCGACACCACCGCCGCGATCGCCGAGCCGCCGGCCCCGCCCGGCGGCGGCTTGCGGAATTTGTTCGGCAGCCTGTTCGCATCGCGGCACGATGCCGAGCCGCCGGCCGCGGCCGCGAATGCGCCGGCTCCGGTGCAGACGGCCAATGCCGGCGCGATCGCGCCGAGGCCGCATTCCGCCGCCCATGAAGGCCCGGCCGCTGCCGCGGGCTTGCGGCCGAAATCCAATGAACCCGCCAAATCCGAGCCGGCCAAATCCGAGTCGGCCAAGCCGGAGCCTCAGGTCGTGCAAACCGCCAAGCCGGTGCCGCCGCAGCAACAGGCGACCGCGTTCGCGCCTCCGGTCGACAGCAGCGGCCTGATCAGCGGCGCCCAGCCCGTGGTGCCGGCCGGCAGCTTCGACAGCCGCTGGGCGGTCCAGTAGTCAGGGATCAGGGATCAGAAATCAGATAGCAGCGGAGCCGTCTGATCCCTGTTACTGAAACCTGCCGTGGCAGTGCTTGAACTTCTTGCCTGAGCCGCACGGGCACGGCTCGTTGCGGCCGACCTTGCCCCAGCTCGTCGGGTCTTGCGGATTGCGCGCCGGCGCCGGCGCGGCGCCCATTGCTGCCGCGGCCATGGCCGGACCGGAGCGGCCGAGGGCAGCGGCGTTGCCGCGGCCGATGCCGAGGCGGGCGAGGGTTTCGCCGCCGGCTGCCGCCAGCGCCATTTCGTCCTCGCCGGTGAGCGGATCGGTCTTGTGCGGCTCCATGACCGGCAGCATGGTGGCTTGCTCTTCGGGCGGCGGCGCCGGCATGACCTCGACGCGCATGAGCTGCCCGGTGACCGCTTCGCGCAGGCTCTGGCTCATGTTCTCGAACAGGCTGAACGCCTCGGCCTTGTATTCGTTGAGCGGATCGCGCTGGCCGTAGCCGCGCAGCCCGATCACCTGGCGCAAATGTTCGAGCATGATCAAATGCTCGCGCCACAGATGGTCAAGCGTCTGCAACAGGATCGACTTCTCGACATAGCGCATGACGTCGGGGCCCCATTGGGCCGCCTTGGCCGCCATGTGCTCGTCGGCGCGGTTTTCGACGCGGCTGAAGATTTCCTCGTCCGCAATGCCTTCTTCCTTGGCCCATTCGTCGACCGGCAGGTCGATGCCGAGCACGCGCTTGAGCTCTTCGCGCAGCCCCGTCGTGTCCCATTGCTCCGGGTAGGCGTTTTCCGGCACGTGCTTGGCGACCAGATCGTCGATCGCGGTGTGGCGCATGTCGGCCACCACTTCCGCCCCCACCTCGTCGCTCATCCACTCGACGCGCTGGTCGAAAATCACCTTGCGCTGGTCGTTCATCACGTTGTCGAATTTGAGGATGTTCTTGCGGATGTCGAAATTGCGCGCCTCGACTTTTTGCTGCGCCTTCTCCAGCGCCTTGTTGATCCAGGGATGGATGATGGCCTCGTTTTCCTTCAAGCCGAGCTTCTGCAGCATGCCGTCGAGCTTGTCGGTGCCGAAGATGCGCATCAGATCGTCTTCGAGCGACAGGAAGAATTTGGAATGGCCGGGATCGCCCTGGCGGCCGGAGCGGCCGCGCAGCTGATTATCGATGCGCCGGCTCTCGTGTCGCTCGGTGCCGAGCACGTAGAGGCCGCCGGCGGCGAGCGCCTTCTCCTTCAGGCGCGCGATCTGGCCGCGAATCTCGGTGGCGCCCAGCGATTTCTCGCGCTCGCGCTGATCTTCGATGGCGGCCAGCTCCTGGCGGATGCGCATGTCGGCGTTGCCGCCGAGCTGAATGTCGGTGCCGCGGCCCGCCATGTTGGTGGCGATGGTGATGGCGCCGGGCACGCCGGCCTGCGCCACGATATAGGCCTCCTGCTCGTGGTAGCGGGCGTTGAGGATGGCGAACACCTTGGCCTTGGAGGCGCCCTCGTCGCCCGAATAGAGCGCGGCGAACGCGTTGGGATCGGCGAAGTCGTGCTGCTCCCAGCCCTGCTGGCGCAGCAGCTCGGCCAGCTGCTCGGATTTTTCGATCGAGGTGGTGCCGACCAGCACCGGCTGGCCGCGCGTCTTGCAGTCCTCGATCAGCGCCAGGATGGCCCGGTATTTTTCCGTCGCGGTGCGATAGACCTCGTCGTCGTCGTCGGCGCGGATCATCGGCAGGTTGGTGGGAACTTCCAGAACTTCGAGATTGTAGATGTCCATGAACTCGTCGGCTTCGGTCATGGCCGTGCCGGTCATGCCGGCGAGCTTTTCGTACATGCGGAAGTAATTCTGGAACGTGATCGAGGCCAGCGTCTGGTTCTCGGGCTGGATCGGCTGGTGCTCCTTGGCCTCCAGCGCCTGGTGCAGGCCTTCCGAATAGCGCCGGCCCGGCATCATGCGGCCGGTGAACTCGTCGATGATGACGACCTCGCCGTTGCGCACGATGTAGTCCTTGTCGCGGGCGAACAACTTGTGGGCGCGCAGCGCCTGGTTGACGTGGTGGACGACCGAAACGTTCTCCACGTCGTAGAGCGAATCGGACTTGAGCTGGCCGGCATCGCGCAGCCACTGCTCCATGCGCTCCATGCCGATCTCGGTGAGGTTGACGGTGCGCTGCTTCTCGTCGACCTCGTAATCGGTCTTGTCGAGCTTGGGGATGAAGGCGTCGATGGTGTTGTAGAATTCGGAACGGTCGTCGAGCGGGCCGGAAATGATCAGCGGCGTGCGCGCCTCGTCGATCAGGATCGAATCGACCTCGTCGACGATGGCGTAGGCGTGGCCGCGCTGCACCATGTCCTCGATCCGGTACTTCATGTTGTCGCGCAGATAGTCGAAGCCCAGCTCGTTGTTGGTGCCGTAGGTGACGTCGCTGTCGTATTGCTTCTTGCGCTCTTCGTCATCAAGGTCGTGCACGATGACGCCGACGGAGAGACCGAGGAACTTGTAGATCTGGCCCATCCATTCGGCGTCGCGCTTGGCCAGATAATCGTTGACGGTGACGACGTGGACGCCGCGGCCGGCGAGCGCGTTGAGATAGACCGGCAACGTGGCGACCAGCGTCTTGCCTTCGCCGGTCTTCATCTCGGCGATCTTGCCTTCGTGCAGCACCATGCCGCCGGTCAGCTGGACGTCGAAATGGCGCTGGCCCAGCGCGCGTTTGGCCGCTTCGCGCACGGTGGCGAACGCCGGCACCAGGATGTCGTCGAGACTCCTGCCTGCGGCAACGTCGCGCTTGAACGTCTCGGTGCGCTGGCGCAGCGCCTCGTCGGACAGCTGCTCGAGCTCGCCTTCCAGCGCGTTGATCGCCTCGACGCGGGGCCGATACGAGCGGATCCGCCGGTCATTGGCGGAACCGAACAGCTTGCGGGCGACCGCACCGATCATCGCAACGTCATCCTTCCGCTTGGTGCTGAACGCGCCACGGCGCTGTGCGTGCCAATACTGTCCGCGACCCGGCGCCCATGGTTCGTCTCGTCGCGATGGTGCAATGGCCAAGTTGCGGAAAATTCGGCGCTATTCGGGTTTCTGCGAGGCCACAATGCAAGCGGTGACATGCCAGGCAATGGCCGCCCAGACTCCGAGCCACAGATATGAGGGGGTGGTTTTCTTGTCAATGCGACCGGAAATTCACGCGCTCGTTAAGGCTCTTGGTCATTCTTCGATTGCCAATGCGGCCCAATTCGGCGACTGTCCGCGCCCGAGCGCCGCCCAACCATGCGGCAGAGGCAAGTAGAGCGGCATGCCCGCCGCGCAGACCGGCCAAGCCGGCGACGGCCCGGCCGTCTTGAGTCTCGCAGCAGCGATGCGGGCGGCAACCCCGTGACACAAGGATGATCCCGATGAGTTCACGATACGCCTTTCTGGTCCGCCCGCTTGGCCTGCTCGCGCTCGTCGCCGCGCTCACGGTGCCAGCCGCCACGCTGCGCGCGCAGGATTCCGATGCGGTGATCGCCCGCGTCAATGGCGTCGACATCCGGCAAAGCGATCTGGCGCTCGCCCAGGAGGAAGTCGGCGGCAACGTGCCGGGACAGATGACGCCGGACCAGAAGCGCGAGTACCTCATCACCTACTTGGCCGACGTCGTCGTCCTGGCGCAGGCCGCCGAGCAGCAACACCTCGGCGACCAACCCGACGTCAAGCGCGAGGTCGCCTTCGAGCGCAACAAGGTGCTGATGGAAGCGCTGTTGCGCAATGCCGGCAAGGCGGCGCAGACCGACGACGCGATGCACAAGGTCTACGACGATGCGGTCAAGAAGATGGCGCCCGAAGAGGAGGTGCATGCGCGTCACATCCTGGTCGCCACCGAGGACGAAGCCAAAGCGATCGAGGCACAACTGAAGGCCGGCGCCGACTTCGCCACCCTCGCCAAGGAGAAATCGAAGGATCCGGGCGCCGCGAATGGCGGCGATCTCGGCTATTTCACCAAGGACCAGATGGTGCCCGAATTCGCCGCCGCCGCGTTCAAGCTCGACAAGGGCCAAATCTCCGATCCGGTGCACACCCAGTTCGGCTGGCACATCATCAAGGTCGAGGACAAGCGGATCAAGCCGACGCCGACTTTCGACGAGGTCAAGGGCCAGATCGAAAATTACGTCGTGCACCGCGCCCAGGCGCAGTTGGTCGACAACTTGCGCAAGTCCGCCAAGATCGAGCGGCTCGATCAGCCGCCGGCGCCGAATACTTCGCTCAATCCCGGCGCGCCAGTGAAGAAGTAAGTTTGTGCGCGAACTTTGCCGGCAACAAGCGGCCGCAGCAAACCGCCGGCTCGTCTATCGAGATCCCATGCGCAATAGCGCGCTACGCAACCGCGAAGTCCCGCAACGGCACGGTTTGCCGGCACGATCAGGAGCGCAATTGCGCCGCCGGCCTGATGGTTGCGGGCGCGTTCGCGCCACTTCTGCCGACGACGCTTGCCGGAGCGGCATGGATCATGGCGGCTGCTTGCCGTGACGAAAGCAGCGCCCGCTGCCGTCCGCGGTCGGAACGGGCGAACAGGTACAGCAGTTTCACGATTCCGACGAACAGGTGCAGCAGCAGTTTCACGATTCTTTTGGTGACCGCGCGTTGCGCTCGCTGGCGCGTACGCAGTGCGATGATCAGTGCGGCCCGCTGCTCGAGTTCCGCTTTCAGCCTGCTGATTTCGGCGTGTAGCCGGCCGACCCCGGCCGATTGCGCAGCGCTCTTGGTTTTCAGCTCCTCGAGATTGACTTCGAGACGGCGGATCGCGACCGCGAATTGGGCCCGCAGATGATCGCGGTCGGCGCGGATTTCCGCCATGTCCATTGGTTCCGCGGCCAGCAGGTCCCGCTTGGCCAGACGCACGGCGCGCTTGTAAAACGGGGTCGCAAGCAACAGCGTCAGCAGGCACCCGCTGAAAAATGCGATGCCAGATAACATTGCCGACAGCACCATGGCATGCCCCGCATGACAAAGAGACGCACTGTGCCGGGTTTTTTCACAGCGGGCCGACCGGCTCCAGAGCTGTTTGCGGTTAACCTAAACTTGTCCGGCCGTGGCGGACCCGGGAAGCCGAGCCGGTGACCGCAATGGCGCTTTGATCCGTCCGGGCTTTCGATATTATGCTCAGTCTTCGCAAGGAGGCCTTCGATGTTGCGGTTGTGCAAATTCGCTATCGCCGTGGCCGCGCTCACGCAATTGGTGGTGGCCGCCGCGGCGCAGGATGCAATTTGTGGCCCCGGTGGTTGCGTTGCGGTTGGCCCGGTGCATTTCCCCAAGCGGTTGCACAATTTTCGCCCGCGTCCGCGCGACGGCCTGCCGATGATGGATGACTTTCATACCGACCCGACGGACTTCCATGGCGCAGCCTGTATCTGGACCTGGCGCCCCGTAGCGACGCCTGCCGGGCCGGCATGGAGCCTAGCCCGGCAGTGCTGGCGCTATTGACAGATCGGCCAAGGCCACGCCCTAGGCGGGATCACGACAATCAATAACGCGAGCGACCGGGCGCGTCCGGGGCCAAGAGTCCGTTATGCACTTTGGATTTACCGAGGAGCAAACGCTTTTCGCGGAGCAAGTACGCCGCTTCGCCCATGAGCATTTGGCGAACGGTGCGCTCGAGCGCGCCCACGATCCGTCGTTTCCGTTCGACGTGGCGCGGCTGATGGCGCAGCACGGCCTCATGGGCATCACGCTGGCGGCGGAAGACGGCGGGCAGGGTGGCACGCTGATGGATGCGGTCATGGCCATCGAGCAAGTCGCCGCGGCCTGCCCGCGCAGCGCCGACGTGGTGCAGTTCGGCAATTTCGGCCCGATCCGTACCTTTGCGGAGTACGCCTCGCCGGCACAGAAGACGCGCTGGCTCGGTGAGCTATTGGCCGGCCGCATGGTCATGAGCCTCGGCATGACCGAGCCGGACGCCGGCTCCGCGGTGACGGATCTGAAAACCAGCGCGCGGGCGGACAGCGGCGCTTACGTGATCGACGGCAGCAAGGTATTTTCCACCTTCAGCGCCGAGGCGCAGCTCTTTCTCATCTACGTCCGCTTCGGCCCAGGGCTCGACGGCATCGGCTCGGTGCTGATCGAGCGCGGCACGCCTGGCTTTACGATCGGCAAGCCGTCGGCCTTCATGAGCGGCGAGGAATGGTGCGAACTGCACTTTTCAAGCTGCCGCGTTGCGGCCGAGAATGTCCTGCTCGGGCCCGGCGGTTTCAAGAAGCAAATGGCCGGCTTCAACGTCGAGCGCATCGGCAACACCGCCCGCGCGCTCGCCTATGGCCGCTACGCGTTCAATGCGGCACGCGCCTACGCGGCCACGCGCCGGCAATTTGGCCGTCCGCTGTCGGAGTTCCAGGGGCTGCAGTGGAAGTTCGCCGACATGGCAATCAAGCTCGACGGCGCGCAGCTGTTGCTCTACCGCGCGGCGGCCAACGCCGATCGCGGCCTGCCCTCGGCATACGAGACCGCGATCGCCAAGGCGGCCTGCAACCAGGCCGGCTTCGAAGTGGCGAGCGAGGCGGTGCAGATCATGGGCGCGCTCGGTTATAGCCGCGAGACGCTGGTCGAATACTGCATGCGGCGGACGCGCGGCTGGATGATCGCCGGCGGCTCGATCGAGATGCTGAAGAACCGCATCGCCGAGCATATCTTCGAGCGCCGCTTCGATCAGCGCCCGCCCAGGCCGGCAGACTGACGCCTCCGATGGCAGGCGTCGCGGATCAGCATGCGCCGGTACTTCGACAGCAGCGGGCGTGGCGTCGAGAGGCTCGTTCGTCCCGCATCTGCGGTCCGCATGCGGGCAAGGTGCCGTCCGATGACGCCGGAAAATTCCGGATCGAAACGGTCGACCGCGGCCAGGATCGTTGCCGCATCTTCCAGACCCGCCGGATTGTCCCTCAGCAACTCGACTTTCAAGAATGGAATGCCTGCCTCGAACAGCAACTCTTGCCACAAAAAATGGCTGGGATTGCCCAGCAGACAACGCTCGACAAGGCTGGCCTGGCTGCTCCGATAGAGCGCGTCGTAACGAAATCCGGCGCCGGCCAGACGGCGCGATAAATCCACTTCGCCCTGGACGATGATTTGTTGCTTGCTCATTGCTGGGTAGGAGCGCGACAGGATGGCCGTAAATGCCGGATGTCGGACTACGCCCGGTTCGAACAGCAAGAACCAGCTTTGCAAATGCGGAGCGATCTCGATGCTTTCCACGAAACCGTAGAAATCCGCGGGCCGCGCGGTCAGCCGGTCGACCGCGGCCGACAGGTTGCCGATCGGTCCGTAGACGCTGTCGTTCGCGAGCAACAGGCGGCCGTCGATTGCTGCGTTGTGTTTGGCAAAACCCGCGGCCCACGAGCCGAAATCGAGGCCGACGTTCTCGCGCAGGATGACGTCGAAGCAATGCGAACGTACGCGGTCCAGTTCGGCCGGCGGCAAGCACGCCGTAGAGACGAACACGATGGCAAAATTCAGTTCTTTGATATGCCTGAGGTAACGCAGAACGTACGCGTCGACGGTGTCGTCCCTGTCGAAATGCGCGAAAAGGCACAAATCCCGCATGAATCGATCTTTACCATTGCGGCGCCGCGTCGAGTAGCATCTAGAACATATCTCGCTCAGATAGCACCACGTTCTCGTCATGCCCGGGCTTGACCCGGGCATCCATGCGGCTTCAACGCAGCATGGATTGCCGGGTCAAGCCCGGCAATGACGAATGAAGGAGCTCGATTCAAGTACAGCGGAACGTGCTCTAAGCTCGCTCAGGCGCAGTTGATGACGCGATCGAGACCTTGATGAAGGTCGGTTGGCGGCGACCATGCCAGGCGCTTGCCGACCTTGCCCATGTCGGC
>JASHPU010000265.1 GCA_030037885.1 Xanthobacteraceae bacterium
GAGCCGGTCGCGGGTGAGCGAAAGCCCCATCGTCTCGGTGTCGATGGCGACCGCGCGGGCGCCCGCGTAATGCGTCAGGTCCGGCAGGTCGCCGCGATGAAAGCGGATGGTCATGCGGGGGTGAATATCGCAGCCGCAATGGCGCGTCAAAAAGCCAATAAGCCGGCCTTGATCATAATTGCGAGGGGCCGGGATGACCCCTTAAAATAGATCAGGCCAGCCATCAGGCAAAAGCGCACGAGTCGCAATCCATGAAGCGCACTTTCGCACTGAGCCCGACTCTTCCGGGGCCGGTTGCTTTGGCCACGGCATCGGCGCTGGTCATGGGCCTCGCCGTTGCGGACGCCGCCGCGCAAACGCTCACCAACCCCCATGCGCCGCCCCAATGGTCGTTGCCGCAGAGCCGCGCCAAGCCGGGGACCACCGCGCAAACCAAAAAGTCCTGCAAGGAATTCGGCGCCGGCTTCGTCAACGTCCCCGGTACCGACACCTGCGTGAAGGTCGGCGGCTTCGTGACGGTCGAAGGCGGCAGCCGCGGGCGGTGAGATTATCTTTCGGCTGGCGCCAGGAGCGGACTCGAACCCGCCTTCGTCGCGGCGCCAGCGCCTGAAACGAGCGCGTCGAGCGTTGCGCCGCCGGGGCCGTGCCGGCAGCGACGCCATGGCCGCGCCGGCGCGCCAAGCTGACTACGATCTAAGGACAATCAAGCGCCGCGGCATCACGATACAGGCGAGACCTGCCAGAATGAGGAAGGCGCCGGCGAGCCGAACCGGTCCCAATCGCTCATGAAAAATGATTGCTGACGCAAGCATTCCGGTGCACGGGGCGAGCAACGCGAACGGCGCGACCTCCGCGGTGCTATGCCGGGCCAGCAATCGTCCCCAAATGGCGTAGGCCAGCACGGTCGCGATCGCGCCGAGATAAAGCACGGCCGCGACGCTGGAGACCGAGGCGCCGACGATGGCCGCGCCGAGCGGATGCGACCGATCGTAAACGCTGGAAAGGATCAGGGCTGGAATCGGCGGGATAAGACAGAGCCAAGCAACAAGGGGAAAAATAGCGACGCCGCTCCCCACCTTTTTAAGGAGCACGTTTCCGATCGCCCAGCTGAGCGCGCTGGCAATGCCCAAGGCGAGGCCGAATATTGTAAGGTCGCCCCCCACCGTCAACGCGATCGCGGCCAGCCCGCAAATCGCCAGACCAATTCCCGCCGTCTGGCGCAGTGTCGGGACGTCGCCCAGGAACAAGGCCGCCAGGCCGATCGTGAAAAAAGCTTGCGTCTGCTGGGTCATCGACGCGAGTCCCGGCGGCAGCCCCTCAGTATAAGCATAGAACAACAGTAAAAACTGGCCGGTATACAGGGTCAGGCCGATGATGATCAGCGTCAGCCAGGGAATTTTCGGGCGTGGAACAAACAGCGCCGGCAGGCAGGCCACCACAAATCTCAGCACGACGAGCTGGGGAGCCGTGAAGCTCTGCAGTCCATATTTGGTCGCCACGAAGGCCAGGCCCCAGATGACGGCCGTCAGCAACGCGAGAGCTATGTCACGTCCATTCATTGCGCACTCTTTGCATCGCGGCGCTCATCGGGACGGGTGGCGCGATTGCTGTCGGATCAGCAAGGCTACGGTCAAGACCAATGCCGGACAACCTGCGAAATATCAAATTTCAAAGGAATGAAATACAATCAAGACGTTGCAAGACGTTGCAAGACGTTGCAGGACGACACCATGAGCAACAATGGAAGAGAACGTGCGGGCCGCCTTGGCGCCGCTGGCTTATTCAACCCATTGGTGCCCAGGAGAGGGGCGAAATAGACGAAGCTTGTCAATAGCTTATCGTGTCCCACGTTTGCCAAACGTTCACATTGAATCTCAATCGGCATTTTTGAGATTGTCCCACCCAATACAACGCCGCGCAACAATCACCTTCTGACACTCATAGCGGACATCAATTTAGGTTGTTGGCATGTCGGCTTTTTGCGGGACTCAGACATTCGGAGCACTTCACGGAGTGCTGGGGCAAAGCGGTCTTTACCCGGGTGCAGGTTCCATTTGTCCGGCCGGCTCCCGACCGGCCGGAGCGAACATGTTGAGCGCGAACCAGGAGCGGAAAGCACGTATATCCTCACGCGAGCCGTCGAGGCGCAACTGATCATCACGAATTGCTTGATAAATCGGGACATGACCGAGCCAAATCTGAGTGAGCACTCGCAGACTAGCTTCGACGAAAAGGTCAATATCAAAGCCCGGGTTGCGGTAGCAAAGATCGACAACGCCGCGCTCGAATACTAGCCAATAGCGGCGACGACTGATCGGAACGGCAGAAAGCCGAAATTCGACAACGTACCGGCCGTTATGCGGCGAAGCTTTCCCGACGACGTTACGGCGGATGTCCCACATCAGAAGGTCGGGGTCCAAATTCGCCCTATCAACGAGATCGTGGCGCAACCAGCGTTGCGCCCAGAGTCCCATGTTCTCGACGACAGGAAACAGTTCCCGGCCGGCCGGGGTCAGATGATACTCGAAACCGCCGCCTTCGCCGCGCCGGCGCTCTACAATCCCGGCGAACTGCAGCTCCTTGAGGCGCCGCGCCAGCAGCGCCGACGACATACGCGGCACCCCGCGCTGCAGGTCGTTGAAGCGGACGCTGCCGCACAACAACTCGCGAATGACGAGCGGCATCCATCGCTCGGCCAATATCTCGGCGGCAAGGGCGATGGGACAAAATTGGCCGTATCCCCGCTTCTCAACCATGCAGAATCCTAAAATAAGACGGCGGACTGACCACTTCAGATTTTAAAGTTGCGACCGCCCGCTGTCGAGGCCAGCTTGCCTAAAATACCCCAAGATGGAGGTTCGGTCATGACTCGATTTCTTGACCTGCAAGCGCTCGTACAGATCATCGGACCGCGTTTTGCCGAAGGCGCAGCCGAACGCGACCAACGTGACATCTTTGTTGCCGAGCACTATGACGTGCTGAAGGAGCACAAGGTCTTCTCTGCGCTGGTTCCCGCCGACCTCGGCGGCGGCGGCCTGCGCCACAGCGTCATGTGCGCTTTCCTGCGCCAACTTGCTCATTACTGTCCGTCCACCGCGCTGGCGCTGTCGATGCATCAACATCTCGTCGCGGCGGCGGTATATAATCACCGCAACGGCCGGCCGGGGAAGAAGCTTTTGGAGCGCGTTGCCGCCGATGAAACGGCGCTTATCTCGACCGGCGCCAATGACTGGATGGAATCAAACGGAGCGGTGGAACGCGCCGACGGCGGCTTCCGCGTGAGTGCCAGAAAGCCATTTGGTAGTGGTTCGCCCAAGGGCGGCGTGCTCGTGACTTCGGCTCCGTTCGAGGATGCGAATGAGGGCTGGCAGGTTCTGCACTTCGCTATTCCGTTCGCCGCTCCAGGCATTTCGCTTGCTGACGACTGGAAGACACTCGGAATGCGGGCCACCGGCTCACACACCATCATCCTCGATAACGTCTTCGTACCCGACGACGCTGTCGCCCTGCGGCGGCCGCGCGGCCGGTTCCATCCAGCGTGGAACGTGATCCTGACGGTGGCAATGCCGCTGATCATGTCGGTCTACGCCGGCGTGGCGGAGGCTGCCGCGGTCATCGGTAAGGAACAAGCAAAAAAGCGCCAAGGCGATCCGACCGTTCCTTATCTGCTCGGTGAACTCACAAACCGGCTGACGACGGTGCAGCTTGCCATGGACGATATGGTTCGCTTGGCGAACGACCTAGACTTCGCAATGAACTTGGAAGTGGCCAATGCCGTCCTGGTACGCAAAACGATCGTTGCGGAGCACGTGCTGGCAACCGTCGAGAAAGCGTTGGAGGCGGCGGGCGGTGCCGGCTTCTACCGCAAGGCCGGGCTTGAGCGGTTATTGCGTGACGCACACGGTGCGCAATTCCATCCGTTATCGGGGAAGCGCCAGCACCGATTCAGCGGCCGTATTGCTCTTGGTCTCGATCCGATCGCGGATGCCGCATAATCAGGCATCGGTTCGAGTCAGAACCGGAAAGTCCTAGCGACACGACGCCCTTCGCGGATCGGCAAGGCGACGGGCACTGCCAGAGTGTGATTCCGGTTTTTTAGAGTGGGAGTTTTTCGGCAAAAGCGCAGCAATATCAAAAGCAATATCTGCCATTGGTGCCCAGGAGAGGACTCGAACCTCCACGGTGTTACCCGCTAGTACCTGAAACTAGTGCGTCTACCAATTCCGCCACCTGGGCCCGTGCCGGATAGGTACGGAGCGGTCCGGTTCTTGTCAATTGAAGGCGGGCGCCGAACTCCGGTACCGCTCGCGCGCGGCTTGTCAGCATGGATACGCGGGTCAAGCCCGCGTATGACGAAGGAAAAGGCGGGCTGCGGCTGCCGCCAGGACGTGCGCGCGGAGCGCCACGCGGGCCCTATACAGCGCCAAAGCGTTGCGGTATCTGGCGCGCCGATGACGGCAAAAACCACGATCGAGACGCTGGTCACGGTGTTCGGCGGCTCCGGATTTTTGGGCCGCCACGTGGTGCGCGCGCTCGCCGCGCGCGGCTACCGCATCCGCGTCGCGGTGCGCCGGCCGGAACTGACCGGCCATCTCCGCCCGATGGGCAAGGTCGGGCAGATCCAGGCCGTGCAGGCCAATCTGCGCTTTCCGCAATCGGTCGCGGCGGCGTTGCGCGACGCCGACGCCGCGATCAATCTGGTCGGCATCCTGTTCGAGCGCGGCAACCAGCGCTTCGACGCGGTCCAGGCCGCCGGCGCCGAGGCGGTGGCGCGCGCGGCGCAATCAGCCGGCATTCCGCTCGTCCACGTCTCGGCGATCGGCGCCGATCCGGATTCGCCGTCGCATTATGCCCGCTCGAAAGCCGACGGCGAACGCCGCGTGCTTGAAGCGCAGCCGCAAGCCGTCATCATGCGGCCGTCGATCGTGTTCGGGCCCGAGGACGATTTCTTCAACCGCTTCGCCGCGCTGGCGCGGCTCGCCCCGGCGCTGCCGCTGCCGGGCGGCGGCCATACGCGATTGCAGCCGGTCTTCGCCGGCGACGTCGGCGAAGCGATCGCGCGCGCGGTCGACGGCGACGCCAAGCCCGGCACGATCTACGAACTGGGCGGCCCGGACGTGCGCACGTTCCGCGACATCATGGAATTCATCCTGGCCACGATTCGCCGTCGCCGGCTCTTGGTGCCGGTGCCGTTCGCGCTGTTGAAGGCGCAAGCCGCGTTCGCGCAATTTTTGCCGAAGCCGCCGATCACGCCCGATCAGGTCGAACTGCTCAAGCGCGACACCATCGTGTCCGACGGGGCGCGCCGCGACGGCCGCACGCTCGAAGGTTTGGGCATCGTGCCGCAGACGATCGCGGCGATCGTGCCGAGCTATCTGTGGCGCTTCCGCAAGACCGGCCAGTTCGACCCGCACACGGCGTAACTTCACCTTCCGCTCGTCAGCGCGAAAGCGCATGGGCGCTAACATAGCTGCGTTTCCCGGGCGCAGCGCAGCAAAAGCGCGTTCACGCGCTTATGGCGCTGCACCGCATCCGGGAAACAAGGCTTACGTTAGCGCCTATACGCGAAAGCGGGGACCCAGCTCTGGATTCCCGCTTGCGTGGGAATGAGCGGAATTCAGATCAGCCGGATTCAGTCTGACCGTTCAGCCGGATTCGGTCTGACCGTCAAAACCCCAGCGCCAGCGCGATCAGGCCGAGCGCGCCGACGACGATGCGCCACCACGCGAACAGCGCGAAGCCGTGGCGCGAGACATAGCCGAGCAGCGTCTTGACCACGAACCAACCGCACACGAACGACACCGCAAAGCCGACCGCGATCAACAGCGCGTTGTTGCCGGCGGCGAATTCGTGGCGGTTCTTGAACGCCTCGTAGGCGAAGGCGCCGACCATGGTGGGCATCGCCAGCCAGAACGAGAACTCGGTGGCGGCGCGCTTGTCGGCGCCGAACAGCATGGCGCCGACGATGCTGGCGCCGGAGCGCGACACGCCCGGCACCATGGACAGGCACTGGATCACGCCGATGCCGAAATACATCGGCAGCGAAAATTTGGTGGCGTCGTGGTGGCGCGGCTTGAGATCGAGCCGGTCGATCCACAACAGCACGAAGCCGCCGACGAGAAACATGGTGCAGACGATCCAGACGTTGAACAGCACGTTCTTGATGATGCCGTAGGCCAGAGCGCCGATCACCATCGCCGGAAAGAATGCGATCAGGACGCCGGCGACGAAGCGCCGCGCCTCGCGGTCGGTGAACAGGCCGAGCAAAAGCCGCCACAGCCGGCCGAAATAGATCGAGAGCAGCGCCAGAATGGCGCCGAGCTGAATCAGGACGTCGAACGATTTGCCGAACGCCTCGTCGTCAAAGCCGAGGAAATGGCCGACCAGCAGCAGATGGCCGGTCGAAGACACCGGAATGAATTCAGTGAGCCCCTCGACAATGCCGAGGAAGGCCGCCTTGATCACGTCCAAATGCATGGGATCTCCACGGCGGGATTGTTCCGGGCCGGGCGCGGCCCGGACCGTGTCGGCTCGAGCCTTGCCGCAAGCTTTGCCTCGAGCCTTGCCTCGAGCCTTGCCGCAATCTTGCGACGGACTTGTGGCGCAGCCGCGGATTCGGGACAAGGACGAGGCTTCGCCATGCACAGCTTGCCTGCCCCGGCGCTTGCCCTATAGGAGTTGGCTTTCCGGTAACCGAATTCTAACCCTCGCCCTGTTCGATCCACCGCAACCCTCGAAAGGGCCAAGCCATTCATGCGCGCGCCGGCATGCTGACGCTGTTCCATCATCCGTTTTGCCCACATTCGCGCTTCGTGCGGCTCGCGCTCGACGAATTGTCGCTCGTGCCGGGGCTGATCGAGGAGCGAACCTGGGAGCGGCGCACCGAGTTTCTCAAGCTCAATCCGGCCGGCACCACCCCGGTTCTGCTCGAAGAGGGCATGCCGCCGGTTCCGGGCGCGGCGGTCATTGCCGAATACCTCGACGAAACCCACGGCGCGAAACTGCCGCGGCAGCGGCTGATGCCGCAGGACCCTGCGGCACGCGTCGAGGTGCGGCGGCTGATGAGCTGGTTCAACGATAAATTTTACGAAGAGGTGAGCGGCGCGCTGGTCATGGAACGGGTCTATAAGCGCTTCATCCCGGCGAGTGAGGGCGGCGGCTCGCCCAGCACCGAGGCGCTGCGTGCCGCGCGCGGCAATATTAAGTACCATTTGGCCTATATCGGCTGGCTGATCCGCAGCCGCGACTGGCTCGCCGGCGCCAGCCTGACCTATGCGGATCTGGCTGCGGCGGCGCATTTGTCGACCGCCGATTATCTGGGCGATGTGCCGTGGGACGAAGACGAGACAGCGAAGGCCTGGTACGCGCGGGTGAAGTCGCGACCCTCGTTCCGCACGCTGCTCGCCGAAACGCTGCCCGGGCTCGCTCCGTCGCCGAGCTACGCCAATCTCGATTTCTGAGCCCGGCAGCGGCCAAAAGCGCACTCGAAGCCCAAGCGCGCGCGCTCGGCTTCGACGTCGTCGGCGTCGCGCGCCCTGACGCAATCCCGCTGGCTGCCGAGCGGTTGCGCGCCTTTCTTGACGCCGGAGCCCATGGCGACATGATGTGGATGGCGGCGAATGCGAAGCGGCGCGGCGATCCGCGCACGCTGTGGTCCGAGGTGCGCGCGATCGTC
>JASHPU010000266.1 GCA_030037885.1 Xanthobacteraceae bacterium
GGTGCCGCGCGCAAGGAAGTCGGAGCCGGACGCAAGGCGCCGGCCAGTTGCCCGGCATAGGCGTCCTGCCATCCCTTCCCGGCGTCGCCGACAAAGTAGCCGCCGCGCGCATCGCGGAATACTTCGACATTTTCGGCGCCCGGCGGCGGCACGCCATTGTCGCGCAGCCCCCGCGCCGCCGTCAGGAGGCGGCGTCGCGTGCGCGTGATCATCTGATCGGACGGGGCGAGATGCTCGAAGCTGTGATCCAGGATCGCGCCCATGCTCTCGGTGACGGCCTGGTCCTGCAAGTGGATGCTGTCGATGCCGCTGTAGATCGCGTCGTCATGCTGCGCGGCCCGGTCGATTCGCCAGTCGTTGCCTGCATTCGCCGCCAGCCGCCAGCGGCCGAGCCAGTCGGTCGTGTTGGGCAGAAAATCGTTGCGCCGCCCCATGCCGCCGACCGGCGTTCCATCCTTGAATGCCGGAGCCTGCCGAGTCATCGCCGATAGACCGCGCTTCCACCACACCACGCAATACATCGTGTGCTCGTCGTCGAGCGGCACCCAGCCGCGCACCTGCAGATGCTGGGCGAACTCGCCGTTCGGAACCTGGGTCCAGAATGGAAACAGAAAGTTGCCGAAGCGCCAGGAGATGCGCCCCGGCCCGGCAGCACGATAGCCCGCATAGGTGGTGCCCCAGGCGGTGTCGGCGATCTGATAGTCCGGCGCGCGCAGCGCGACCGTGTGGTAGATCGGATCGTCCTCGTCCAATTCGTCGGGCTCGACGTGGCCGGCGTGCAGAAAGCCGAAATGCGAGGTGTCGATATCGCCCTCCAGCGCCTGCAGATAATTGCAGTTGCGCTGAATGAAGAGCGCGCCGATCTCGTCGTCGGGAACGTCCAAAACCTCGAATTCCGGCAGCGGCGGCGGCTCGGCGCGCGGTCCCATATAGACCCACACCAGCCCGGCGCGCTCGATCGTCCGGTACGCCTTGGCGCTGACCTTGTGCTTGAAATCCTGATGCGGCGGCACATTGGGCATGTCGAGGCATCGGCCGGTCGCAGCGAATTTCCAGCCGTGATAGATGCAGCGAATGCCGTCTTGCTCGTTGCGGGCCAGGAACAACGACGCGCAGCGGTGCGGGCATCGATGATCCATGACCCCCACGCGGCCCGCGCTGTCGCGAAAGGCGATGAGCTTTTCGCCAAGCAGCATCAGGCGAAGCGGCGGGCCGCCGCGCGCCACTTCCGAGGACAATAAAGCTGGCATCCAGTATTGCCGCATCAGCTCGCCCATGACGGTGCCGGGCCCGACGCGCGTGAGTTCGACGCTTTCGATCGCCGTTGTCATCCGATCCTCAAAAGGCTCGCGGCAGTCGTGGCCTATGCAGCCACAGCGCCGGAGCGACACGCCATCGGGCTTAGGCTACGTGGCGGGCCCATCGGCGACAAGATCGACCGCCGCGCGTTGGCAACGCGGCGGACGGCGGCAACGAACGCGTCAGCACTTGGCCGGCCGCTCCAGATCGGGATCGCCGAGGTCCCAGAACAGTCCGGCCATCAGGCCCAGTCCCTCACGCGCGATCGGCGCCAGCAAGTGCTCGTCGGGCGCGTGCTGCGAGCAGCCGGCGTAGGAATGCGGGATCCACAGCGTCTTCAGATTGAGAATTTCGGCGAAAATATCGTTCGGCAGCGAGCCGCCGAAATTGGGCAACACCGTCGGCGCATTCCCGGTCGTGCGCGCGATCGAGTCCCTGGCCCAATCGACCCACGGATCGGTCGGATCGAGGCGGCTCGCCTTGAAGAGGCTCGAGCGGCCGCGGCGCACTGCGACATTGGCAAAGCCGTGGCGGTCGAGATGCCGCCGCAGCGCCGGAATAATGTCGTCGGCATCGGTACCGACCACGTATTTGAGCTGGCAATGGGCACGCGCCGTGCCCGGAATGGCGTTGACCGGACGCTCCGGCGTGCCGGCGACGAAGGCCTGGACCTCAAAGCTGTTCCAGCCGAACACGCGCTCGGCCGGCGTCAGGCCCGGCTCGCCCCAGTCGCGATCGATCGCCGGCCCGTCTGCGCCGCCGTCGACCTCGACGCCGACCAACAGATCGCGCACCGACTGCGGCAGCGGCGGCCGCCATTCGGGAACGCGGATGGCGCCGCGCGCATCGGTAATGGCGGCCAGTGCCTGCGCCAGAACGATTCCGGCATTGGCGAGGAGCCCGCCCCAATTGCCGGAATGATGGCTGCCCTCGCGCAGGTCGACCAAGAGATCGATCGGATAGCCGCCGCGGGCGCCGAGAAACAGCGTCGGCCGATCGGGCGCGATGCGCGGCCCGTCCGAGGCGATCAGCACGTCGGCTTTGAAAAGATCGTCGGCATGCGCGGCGCAGAGCTCGCGCAAGCCCGCCGAGCCGACCTCCTCGGCCATTTCCAGCAAAATCTTGCAGTTGAAGCCGAGCGCGTTGCGCTCGGCCAGCACCGCAGCCAGCGCGCCGAAATTGACGCCGTGCTGGCCCTTGTTGTCGGCGGTGCCGCGGCCATAGATGCGCTCGCCCTCGACCACGATTGTCCAGGGCGACAGGCCGGGCCGCCAAAGCTCGTCGAGCCCGCGCACGGTGTCGCCATGGCCGTACACCAACGCCGTGAGCAGCGCGGGATTTTCGATGCGCTCGGCGGCGAGCACCGGCGGCCCGTGCGGGTTATCGAGAATGCGCCAGGTGAAGCCGAGCTTGGCGAGCGTCGGCGCGATTTCATCGACCAAATAACCGCGCAGTGCGCCGGCGCGCTCCGGCTCCTGGCTCGAGCTCGGGATGGCGACGCGGCGCGTCAGGTCGGCGAGAAAGCCGCCGTCGTCGAAATACGCGTGCGCGCGAGCGATGGCGTCAGCGCGGCTCATGGCAGATCACTCGGCAAGCTCGGTTTGGCAAATCACCGGGACTCCGGCAGCAGCCCGGTATTTTTCTGGGAATTAACCGCGCTGGCAAGTACGACGCGCGATTGCGAGCGCTCTTGCAGCACCTAACCAGCCACAGATTGTTTGCAGGCGAGCCGGTCCCGCATTACGCTTCCACAGGAAGCGCGTGAGCTGCTCAGCGGTCGCCAAAACCGATCCGATGCTGGAAGACCTCCTACAACGCAAGCCGTACAACGCCGTTACGGATTTGGTCGATGCGCCGGTCGCGCGTGGGCTTGGCGAAAAAATTGCGTTCCTCGATAGCGACCGCGCGCTGACCTATGGCGAGCTGCAGGCGCGCACCTGCGCGTTCGCGGCGGCGCTGCTCGAACTCGGCCTGCGGCCGGAAGAGCGGCTCGCGCTTTTGCTGCCCGATATTGTCGATTTTCCGGTGGCGTTCTGGGGCGGCGTGCGCGCCGGCATCGTGGTGCTGCCGCTCAACACGCTGCTGACCAGCGAGCAATACGCCTACATCCTCGGCGACAGCCGCACGTCCGCGATCGTCATTGCGGCCGCGCTGGCGCACGCGATCGTTCCCATTCTCGACCGCTTGCCGCGGCTGCGCACGATTATTCTGGTTGGCGGCGGCATGGCCGACAAAGCAGCCTTTGCGGGACGCGAGGTGCGGGATTTTGCCGAGCTGTCGGCAAACCGCGACACGAAGCCCTTCGTGGCGCCGACGCTGTCCGACGAAGTCGCGTTCTGGATGTACACGTCCGGCTCGACCGGCGAGCCCAAGGGCGTCAAGCACGTCCACACTACGCCGCTGGCGGCGGCGCGGCTGATGGGCCGGCACGTGATCGGCATCCGCGAGGACGACGTCGTGTTCTCCGTCGCCAAGCTGTTTTTCTCCTACGGCATGGGCAACGCCATGGCGTTCCCGCTGTCGGCCGGCGCCACCACGGTGCTGCTGCCGCAGCGGCCCACGCCTGATGCGGTGTTCGACGTCATGCGGCGGCATCGGCCGACGATCTTTTACGGCGTGCCGACGCTCTATGCCTCGCTGTTGGCGAACAAGGACATGCGGCGCGGCGCCGGCTCCGACCGGCTGCGGCTGTGCATCTCGGCGGGCGAAGCGCTGCCGGCCGAGCTCGGCAAGCGCTGGCGCGACGCATGCGGCGTCGACGTGCTCGACGGCATCGGCTCGACCGAAATGTTCCAGACCTTTTTGAGCAACCAGCCGCGCGACATACGCTACGGCACGACCGGCAAGCCGGTGCCCGGCTACGAGCTGAAAATCGTCGACGAAGCCGGCGCGGAGCTGGCCGCCGGCGAAATCGGCGAGCTCATCGTGCGCGGCCCGACCGCCGGCGAGGGTTATTGGAATCAGCGGCACAAGAGCCGGCGCACGTTCGCGGGCGAATGGACCTTTACGGGGGACAAATATTTCCGCGATGCCGAAGGCTACTTCCATTACTGCGGCCGCACCGACGACATGTTCAAGGTCAGCGGCATGTGGGTATCGCCGTTCGAAGTCGAGGCCGCACTCGCCTCCCATGAGGCGGTGCTGGAGGCCGCGGTGATCGGCAAACAGGACGCCGACGGCCTGGTCAAGCCGAAGGCCTTCATCGTGCTGCGCAACGGCTTTGCCGCCGACGAGCGCCTCATTGAAACGCTGCGCGTGCACGTCAAAACGAGCGCCGGCCCGTGGAAATATCCGCGCTGGATCGACATCCGGCCCGACCTGCCGCGCACCGCCACCGGCAAGCTGCAACGCTTCAAGCTGCGCGAGCCAGAGTGAGAGCCCTCACGTCAAGACGTCGAGCAGTCTGGCGCCGTCTTGATTATGAGAGGCGGTGCGCCTGAAGCGAGGGCACCGTCTCTGTCGCCCGGCGTTCGCCTATGATCGTCCTCCCTTTGCCGGAGTTTGCTAAGTCAAAGCAGCCGGCCGACGCGTCGGTCGCGTCGTCGCTGGCGGGCACCGCGCCCCGGCGCGGACCGATGCAACCGGCCGAGCCATCTGCTAGCGTGCACTGCACCATGGATGCCCCCCGCCCCATCACGAACGGTTCGGCAGACTCGCCCGAGGCAGTCAGCGGCGTGACACCCAAAGCGACCGACGACGTCGGCCGCGTGACGCCGATGATGGAGCAGTACATCGAGATCAAGGCCGCCAATCCGGATTGCCTGTTGTTCTACCGGATGGGCGATTTCTACGAATTGTTCTTCGACGACGCCGAGGCGGCGTCGCGCGCGCTCGGCATCATGCTGACCAAGCGCGGCAAGCATTTGGGCCGCGACATCCCGATGTGCGGCGTGCCGATCGAGCGCGCCGAAGAATATCTGCACCGGCTGATCGCGCTCGGCCATCGCGTCGCGGTGTGCGAGCAGCTCGAGGATCCGGCTGAGGCGCGCAAGCGCGGCGGCAAGAGCGTGGTGCGCCGCGACGTGGTGCGGCTCGTCACCCCCGGCACGCTCACCGAAGATTCGCTGCTCGACGCGCGGCGCAACAATTATCTGCTGGCGCTGGCGCGCGCCCGCGCCTCGTCGGGCGACGACCGCTTCGCGCTCGCCTGGATCGATATTTCGACCGGCGAGTTTCGCGTCGCCGCGTGCGAGCGCGGCGTGCTCGCCGCCGCGATCGCCCGCATCGAGCCCGGCGAGATCATCGTCGCCGACGCGCTCTACGCCGACGCCGAACTGGCGCCCATTTTGCGCGCGCTGCCGGCGGCGTCGGCGCTCACCCCGCTCGCCCGCGACGTGTTCGACGGCGCCACCGCCGAGCGCCGGCTGGCGGCTTTTCTCGGCGTCGCCACCATGGACGCCTTCGGTGCATTTTCGCGCCTCGAACTCACCGCGGCCGCTGCGGCGGTCACCTATGTGGAGCGCACCCAGATCGGCAAACGGCCGCCGCTGTCGCCGCCCGTGCGCGAGGCGCCCGGCGCCACGCTCGCCATCGATCAGGCCACGCGCGCCAACCTCGAACTGCATCGCACGCTCGCCGGCGAGCGCCGCGGCTCGCTGCTCGGCGCCATCGACCGCACCGTGACGGCCGCGGGCTCGCGTCTTCTGGCGCAGCGGCTGGCCGCGCCGCTGACCGATCCCGCGGCCATCGCGCACCGCCTTGATGCGGTTGCGGCGTTTGTCGCGGGCGCCACGATCTGCGGTGAGGTGCGCAAGCACCTGCGCGCTGCACCCGACCTCGCCCGCGCCTTGGCGCGCATCGTGATCGGCCGCGGCGGCCCGCGCGATCTCGCGGCAATCCGCGACGGCATTTTGGCGGCGGCGGAGCTGGCTGCGACCATCGCGGCGCTCGGGCCGGACAGTACCGATGCGCCGCGCGAGCTGGCGCAGGCCGCGACGGCGTTGCGCCAGCCCGATGCCGCGCTCGCCGCCGAACTTTTACGCGCGCTGGCCGAGGAGTTGCCGGCCTATCGCCGCGACGGCGGTTTTGTTCGCGCCGGCTACGACGTCGCGCTCGACGAGGCGCGGGCGCTGCGCGACGAATCGCGCCGCGTCATCGCCGCGCTGCAGGTGCGCTATGTCGAGACGACCGGCATCCGCTCGCTGAAAATCCGGCATAACAACGTGCTCGGCTATTTCGTCGACGTGACCGCGCAGCACGGCGAAAAGCTCATGAGCGCGCCGCTCAACGCGACTTTCATCCACCGCCAAACCACCGCCGGCCAGGTGCGCTTCACCACCACCGAGCTCAGCGAATTGGAGGCCAAGATCGCCAACGCCGCCGAGCGCGCGCTGGGCCTGGAATTTGAGATTTTCGATCGCCTCGCCGCCGACGTCGCAACGGCAAGCGCCGCCATCACGGACGCCGCCGAAGCGCTCGCTGCGGTCGACGTTGCAGCCGGCCTGGCAAGCCTTGCGGTCGAGCGCGACTACGTGCGGCCGCAAGTCGACGACAGCCCTGCTTTCGCAATTTCCGGCGGCCGCCATCCTGTTGTCGAGCAAACGCTTGGCGCCCCCTCCCATCCCTCCCCCGCGAGCGGGGGAGGGATGGGTGGGGGTCCGTTTGTGGCCAACGATTGCGATTTGTCGCCCCCGCCCCCTCGCTACCTTCCCCCGCATGCGGGGGAAGGTAGCGAGGGGGCAGCCGGCCGCATCTGGCTCATCACTGGCCCGAACATGGCGGGCAAATCGACATTCCTGCGTCAGAACGCTTTGATCGCCGTGCTGGCGCAGATGGGCAGCTTCGTGCCGGCACGCGCCGCCCATATCGGCGTGGTCGACCGGCTGTTCTCGCGCGTCGGCGCCGCCGACGATCTCGCCCGCGGCCGCTCGACCTTCATGGTCGAGATGGTCGAGACCGCCGCGATCCTCAATCAGGCCGGCGCGCGCGCGCTGGTCATTTTGGACGAGATCGGCCGCGGCACCGCGACCTTCGACGGCCTGTCGATCGCCTGGGCCACCATCGAGCACCTGCACGAGCAAAACCGCTGCCGCACGCTGTTCGCCACGCACTTTCACGAGATGACGGCGCTCGCCGCCAAGCTGCCGCGGCTGCACAACGCCACCATGCGGGTCAAGGAATGGCAAGGCGAAGTCGTGTTCCTGCACGAAGTGGTGCCCGGCGCCGCCGACCGCTCCTACGGCATTGCGGTCGCCAAGCTCGCCGGCCTGCCGCCGCGCGTGATCGAGCGCGCCAAGCTGGTGCTGGCGCAGCTCGAAGCGCAGGACCGCGCCGCGCCGGCGCAGCGCCTGATCGACGACCTGCCGCTGTTCGCCGCGGCGCGGCCGGCCACGGCGCCGCAACCGGACGCCGCGCTCGCCGCCGTGATCGAGGCGCTCACCGCGCTCCATCCCGACGACATGTCGCCGCGCGACGCGCTCGAAGCGCTCTACGCGCTCAAGGCGCAGTTGGCGAAGGTGAAGTCGTAGCGCGGATGAGCGAAGCAATATCCGGGATCGACGTTTCAACCCGATAAGCCACTCTCGGATGTCGCTTCGCTGATCCGGGTTACATTCTGCGAATGGTCCACAGCACCCCGCTCCAGGCGACGCAGACGATCAGTCCGCCCCCCCAAGCGCGCCCGAGACGCCGAGCGGAGCGACCAGGTCATGGACGGCGAGAAAGCCGCGCCACACTACTTCCGTTTCAGGCTGATCTCGACCGGCGGACCGTTGCGGATCGTTTGATAGACCACGCAATAGCGCTCGGTGAGCTTGAGCAATTGGTCGAGTTTTTCGGCCACCGCGTCGCTGTCGATATCGAAGCGCAGGCGAATTTGGGCGAAGCCGACCGGCGCGTCCTTGGCGACGCCGAGCGTGCCGCGGAAATCGAGATCGCCTTCGGCGGAAACGATGCCGGACTTGACCGGGATATCGAGCGCCGTCGCCACCGCCTTCAAGGTGACGCCGGCACAGGCGACCAATGCTTCGAGCAGCATGTCGCCGGAACAGAGTTCGAGTCCGGTGCCGCCGGTGGCGGGATGCAGCCCGGCGACCGCGAGCGCGCGGCCGGTCTCGACCTTGCAGGCGATGTTGGCGTCGTCGAGCGTGCCCTTGGCCTTGAGCGTGATGAAGGCGGCGCTCGGCTCGCTCTTATAGCGCTCCTTGATCGGCGCCTGCAGCGCGCGCAGTGCGGCAGAGTCCATAGCGAAATCCTTTTTCGCTGGATATCAGAAGTCGAAGTCGGAAATCAGAAATCGGATAGATAAACCGTAGTTCTGTGCTCTGTCACCCAATATTTGATTTTTTCCGACTTCTGATTTCCGACTTTCTGATTTCCGACTTCCGACTACCACCAAAGCGCCGCGCCGGCGCTCGCTTTGGCCTCGCCGTCGGCGGGCGCGACGGCGCGGCTGAGCGAGCGGTCGAGTGCGGCGAGCACGCGGCGCTTGACGAAATCGAACGCGGCCGATTGGCGGTCGCGCGGCCGCGGCAGATCGACGGCGATCTCGTCGAAGATGCGGCCCGGCCGCGGGCACATCACCATGACGCGGTCGGCGAGCACGATGGCTTCGTCGACGTCGTGGGTCACGAGAATCAACGTCGGCTTGGCGTCGGCCCACAGGTCGAGCAGGTGAGCCTGCAGGTCGGTGCGCGTAAACGCGTCGAGCGCCGAGAACGGCTCGTCGAGCAGCAGAACTTCGGGCCGCGGCACCAGCGCACGGGCGATGGCGACGCGCTGCGCCTGGCCGCCGGACAGTTCGCGCGGCCACGCCGCTGCCTGGTCGGCAAGGCCGACGCGCTTGAGCGCCGTGGCGACGCGCGCGGCCCGCTCCTGCTTCGGCCGGTCGCCGAGCCCGAAGCCGACATTGCCGGCGACCTTGAGCCAGGGCAAGAGCCGCGGCTCCTGAAAGATGATGCCGATCTTCTGGTGCGGCGCGCTGATGCGCTCGCCGTCGAGCAGCACCGTGCCTGCGCTCGCCGGATCGAGCCCGCTGATGGCGCGCAGCAGCGTCGACTTTCCGCAGCCCGAGCCGCCGATCACGGCGACGATCTCGCCGGGCTCGACCTCGACCGACACGCCGCCCAGCGCTTGCACGGCGTTCGGGTAGGTCTTGCTGACGCGGTCGAGGACAAGCATGTTCCGCTGTTGTTTCCCGGATGCGGTGCAGCACGAAGTGGTGCACCGCTGATCCGGGACCTTTCCACACTCCGAGTTCTTTACGATCCCGGGTCTGCAGCGCACCACTTCGTGCTGCGCTGCGCCCGGGATACATCAAACGTTTCTACTCCTGCCGGACCACGTCTTCCCAGCGCAGGAACGGCGCGGCGGCGAACGCGATCAGCCAATCGGTCGCCTTGCCGACGACGGCAAAGGCGACGATCGCGGCCACGATCTCCGCCGGCTTGCCGAGCTCCTGGCCGTCCAACAACAGATAACCCAGGCCCTCGGATGCACCCAAAAGTTCGGCCGCCGCCACGAACATCCAGCCGAGGCCCAGGCCGGAGCGCAAGGCAATCACGTAGGCGGGCAGCACCGCCGGCAACAGGATGCGACGCACCATCTGCACGTCGGATAGCCGGAAGGCGCGGCCCACTTCCACGAGCTTGCGGTCGACCGACTGGATGGCGCCCATGACCCCCAGATAAACCGGAAAGAACACGCCGACCGCAATCAAGGTTATCTTCGAGGCTTCAAAAATGCCGAGCCAGAGCACGAACAGCGGCACCCAGGCGATCGACGGAATGGCGCGCAACGCCTGCAGGCTGGGATCGAGCAATCGCCGGATGACCGGCGAATAACCGGCCGCGGCGCCGACGATCGTGGCCACGGCCACGCCGCAGCCGAAGCCGGCCGCGACGCGTCCCAGCGTCACCAGCGTGTTGCGCTGCAGATCGCCGCTGCGCGCAAGATCGACGAACTCTTGAAAGATCACCGACGGCGGCGGCGCCAGGCGGCCGCTCGCCCAGCCCATGCGCACGACGAATTCCCAGACCACCGCGAGCGTGACCGGCAGCACCAGGCCGAGCGCCGGCCGCGCCAGGCGCGTCCATTTTTTGGCCGCAGTCCGCTCTGCCGGGACGGTGCCGCGCTGTTCGGCCGCGATAGTCATGGTCACCAGTGACATGGCGCCTGCCACAAATGCAATGTGCGCGTTGGCCGCTCCGTGTGCGAGCAGACGGAGCCGTTCGACCGCCGTCAGACGTAACTATTATCGATCAGATCATCGACCGCCTTGTTGATGTCGACATCGGCCGGGATCACGCCGGCCTTCTGCAAAGCGATGCCGGCTTGCAGGATCGAGTCGCGCTGCGGCGCGCCGATGTGGCCGTTGGTGATGTCGGTGCGCTCGTCGAGCTGCTTCTCGACCACCGCCTTGGGCAGCTTGGTGGCGGCGATGAAGCTCGCCTCCATTTCGGCCGGATGCGCCAGACAATATTTGCGCGCCGTCTCGTAGACCGCGAGCACGCGCTGCACCAGGTCGAGATGGTCGCGCAGGAAAGCGATGCGGGTCGACAGGATGCCGTAAGTGTTGGCGTCGGCATTGCGGTAGAACAGGCGCGCGCCGTCCTCGATCTCGGCCTGCGCCATCATCGGATCGAGGCCGGCCCAGGCGTCGACGTCGCCGCGAATGAGCGCGATCTTGCCGTCGGGATGCTGCAGCAGCACCTCGTGAACGTCGCGCTCGGTCATGCCGACCGAGAGCAGCGCCCGCACCAAGAAAATGTGCGGATCGGTGCCGCGCGTCACCGCGACCCGCTTGCCCTTCAGATCGGTGATTTTGTAGATCGGCGTGTCCTTGCGCGTCACCAGAGCGGTCCATTCCGGCTTGGAATAGACGTAGATCGACTTGATCGGATTGCCGTTGATCTTGCTGACCAGCGCCGCGGCGCCGGCGCTCGAGCCGAAATCGATCGAGCCGGCATTGAGGAATTCCAGCGCCTTGTTGGAGCCGAGCGTCTGCACCCAGCGGATGCCGATGCCGTCCTCGGCGAACTCCTTCTCCATCAGCCCGTGGTCCTTCAGATACATGGACACGGGATTGTAGGTCGCCCAATCGACGTTGATGGTGCTCGGCTTGCCGGCGGCGCGCGCCAAGCCAAGCGGCAACAGGCTGGCGCCGGCGGCGCCGATCAGGACGGAACGACGTGACAGCATGACATCCTCCGAATGCGGACCACAGCGGCGCGCCGGCGCCGCCACGATCCTGGACGTAGAGGCGGGAATCTCGGGCCCGCCATCGGCGCGGCAACGGGGCAGGCCCCCGCGCCCTCTCCCCGCCCCCCGTTTGCGGGGAGCGTGGCGGGCCCGCCCGCAAGCTGCCCGCTCCATCCGCGCTTATTTCATTCTTTAGGAGACATGATGCAGGGCGTCAATTGGAATAAAATATTTCCTAAATAGGAAAACATAGTATATTTATCTCTTTACTCGATCTGCGTGCGGCATCGGCATTTCGTCCGCCGCACACGCCGCACGATGACAGCGCAGACCCGCTCGGCTAAGCCGTATGACGATGTTGGATATTGAGCCCGCCACGCGCAGCGCCGCCGAACTGATCGAGGCCGCGGCGATCGCCGCCGAACTCGACGCACTCGCCGAGGCCTATGCCGGCCGCGAGGCCGAACTGCGCGCCGCCGTCGCGCAGCGGCTGAAGACGGCGCTGATGCGGGCGCGCGCCAATGCCGAGCAGCTGTTGCTCGAGGACCGCCATGGCCGGCATTGCGCCGAGCGGCTGTGCCGGATGCAGGACGAGATCATCGGCATCCTGTTCGATTTCGCCAGCCGAAAACTCTACCCCTCGCAAGTGCCGTCCGAGGCCGAGCGCATGACGGTGGCGGCGACCGGCGGCTACGGCCGCGGCCTGCTGGCGCCCGGCTCCGACATCGATCTGTTGTTCTTGCTGCCATACAAACAAACCGCTTGGGGCGAATCGGTCGCCGAAGCGCTGCTCTATTGCCTGTGGGACATGGGATTCAAGGTCGGCCACGCCACCCGTACGGTCGGCGAATGCATCCGCCAGGCCAACGCCGACATGACCATTCGCACCGCGCTTTTGGAAGCGCGCTATCTGTTCGGCGACGTCAAGCTGTTCGACGAATTCGCGGCGCGGTTCGACAAGGACGTGGTGCAGGGCTCGGCGCCGGCTTTCGTCGCCGCCAAGCTTGCCGAGCGCGAAGAGCGCCATCGCCGCGCCGGCCAGTCGCGCTATCTGGTCGAACCGAACGTCAAGGACGGCAAAGGCGGCTTGCGCGACCTGCACACGCTGTTCTGGATCGCCAAATACGTCTACCGCGTGCGCGAACCCGAACAGCTGGTCGAGCGCGGCGTCTTTGCCGCCGAGGAATACCGCCTGTTCCGCCGCTGCGAAGATTTTCTCTGGTCGGTGCGCTGCAACATGCATTTTGTCGCCGGCCGCGCCGAGGAGCGGCTGTCGTTCGACATCCAGCGCGAGATCGCGGTGCGGCTCGGCTACACCGAGCGCCCCGGCGTGCAGGACGTCGAGCGCTTCATGAAGCACTATTTTCTCACCGCCAAGAACGTCGGCGATCTCACCGCGATTTTGTGCGCCGGTTTGGAAGAGCGCCAGGCGACGCCGACGCCGGTGCTCAGCCGCATCATCGCCAAGCTGCGGCCGACGCGCAGCCAGCGCAAGCTGACCGAGACCGACGATTTCGTCATCGACAACAACCGCATCAACATCGCCGGTCCCGACGTATTCAAACGCGATCCGGTCAATCTGATCCGGCTGTTCTATCTGGCGCAGAAGCACAATCTGGAATTCCGCCCGGAGGCGATGCGCGCCGCCGCGCGCTCGCTCAAGCTGATCGACAAGGCCGTGCGTGAGGACGAAGGGGCCAACCGGCTGTTCCTGGAAATCCTGACCTCGAAGAACGACGCCGAAACCGTGCTCCGGCGCATGAACGAGTCCGGCGTGCTCGGCGCGTTCGTTCCCGACTTCGGCCGCATCGTGGCGATGATGCAGTTCAACATGTACCACCACTATACGGTGGACGAGCATCTCCTGCGCTGCATCGGCGTGCTCGAGGAGATCGAGCGCGGCGAGAACCGCGAAGTGGCGCTGGCGAGCGAGCTGATCAAGACGGTCAAGCCGCAGCACCGCGCGGTGCTCTACGTCGCATTGTTCCTGCACGATATCGCCAAGGGGCGGGTCGAGGACCATTCGATCGCCGGCGCGCGCATCGCCCGCCGCCTGGGTCCGCGGCTCGGCCTCTCGCCGGCCGACACCGAACTCGTCGCTTGGCTGGTCGAGGTGCATTTGGTGATGTCGACCTTGGCGCAATCGCGCGACCTCTCCGACCGCAAGACGATCGAGAATTTCGCGGCTTTGGTGCAGTCGCTGGAGCGCATGAAGCTGCTTGCCATCCTGACCACGGCCGACATCCGCGCGGTCGGGCCCGGGGTGTGGAACGGCTGGAAGGCGCAGCTTCTGCGCACGCTCTATTATGAGACCGAGCCGGTGCTCACCGGCGGCTTCTCCGAGGTCAACCGCGCCCAGCGCGTGGCGCAGGCTCAGGCCGAACTCCGCGCCGAGCTTGCCGACTGGCCGGCAGCCGCCCGTGACGCCTATGTGGCGCGCCATTATCCAGCCTATTGGCTCAAGGTCGATCTGCCGCACAAGCTGGCGCAGGCCCGCTTCGTGCGCGCGGCCGAACAAGCCGGCAAGCGGCTCGCCACCGGCGTCGGCTTCGATGCGACGCGCGGCGTGACCGAACTCACCGTGTTCGCTCCCGATCATCCCTGGCTGTTGTCGATCATCGCCGGCGCCTGCGCGCTTGGCGGCGCCAACATCGTCGACGCCCAGATCTACACCACGACCGATGGGCTCGCGCTCGACACCATCGCGGTGTCGCGCGAGTTCGAGCGCGACGAGGACGAGGCGCGCCGCGCCGCGCGCATCGGCGACGCGATCGAGAAGGCGCTGCGCGGCGAGATCAGGCTACCCGACGCGGTGCCCAAGCGCGCGGCGGCGAAAGGTAGGCTCAGGGCGTTCGCCATCGAACCGGAAGTCACCATCAACAATCAATGGTCGGCACGCTACACCGTGGTCGAGGTCACCGGCCTCGACCGGCCCGGGCTCCTCTACGAGCTGACCACGACGTTGTCGAAGCTCAATCTCAATATCGCCTCGGCGCATGTGGCAACCTTCGGCGAGCGGGTGGTCGACGTGTTCTACGTCACCGATCTTTTGGGCGCGCAGATCACCGCGCCGACCCGGCAGGCGGCGATCAAGCGGCCGCTGCTGGCGTTGTTCACAGCGCCGGCCGCGGAGGCCAAGGCGCCGGAAAGTGTGGTGGGGTGACTTTATTTTCTCGCCCCTGGTGGGAGGCGTCGGGCGGGATCGCGCGGTCATTCACGGTCGGCAACGCTTTCAGGTTCCCCTCCCAACCTTCATCCCCCGACCCTCCTCCAGAAGGGCAAGGAAGAAACGAGTAACCGCCCCTTAAACCGCGGCGCCTACGGTCGCCCGGCGCCGGACGCGCGTGGGGACCGGGGACATGGCGTCGCGACAAAGTGGCCGCAAACGGGCGCTCGCCGATCTTGATTTGCGGGCACGGCCGCAGGATCGCGCCGGTGGTCCGTTGCCCGGTCATGGCAAGCGACGCCGCGGCGGCGCACCGTGGTGGCCGCAGCGACGCGGCGGCAAAAAGAGTGGCGGCGGCTTCGGCCGCGTCATCTACTGGGGCGTCGTGCTGTCGCTATGGGCGGCGCTGGCGGCGAGCGGCGCCGTGGTCTGGGTCGGGCTGCACCTGCCGCCGATCCAATCGCTCGAAATCCCGAAACGTCCGCCGTCGGTGCTCATCCTCGGCCTCAACGGGGCGACGCTGGCGACGCGCGGCGACATGGGCGGCGCCGCGGTGCCGCTGCGCGAGCTGCCGCCTTACGTGCCGAACGCGTTCATCGCCATCGAGGATCGCCGCTTCTACAAACATCATGGCGTCGATCCGTGGGGCATCATGCGCGCGGCGGTCGCCGACGTGCTGCATCGCGGCGCCTCGCAGGGCGGCTCAACCATCACCCAGCAGCTCGCCAAGAATCTGTTCCTGACCCAGGAGCGTACGCTGACGCGGAAGCTGCAGGAGGTGCTGCTCGCGCTCTGGCTCGAGCACAAGTTCACCAAGCGACAGATTCTCGAGCTTTATCTCAACCGCGTCTATTTCGGCGCCGGCGCTTACGGGGTGGAGGCCGCGGCGCAGCGCTATTTCGGCAAATCGGCGCGGCGCCTGACGCTGCCCGAAGCCGCCATGCTGGCGGGTCTGGTGCAATCGCCGTCGCGGCTCGCGCCGACGCGCAATCCCGACGGCGCCGCGCGCCGCGCCCAGCTCGTCATCGCCGCCATGGCGCAGCAGAACATGATCTCCGCCGCGGCCGCCAAGCTGGCGCTGATCGCGCCGGCGCGCGCCAAACAGCCGAGCGGCGCCGGCTCGGTCAATTACGTCGCCGACTGGGTGATGGATGCGGTCAATGACCTGGTCGGCCATATCGACACCGACATCGTGGTCGACACCTCGATCGATCCGGCGCTGCAGAATGCCGCCGAGCAGGCCTTGGTCGACGCCTTGGCGCAGCGCGGCCAAAAACTCGGCGTTGGCGAAGGCGCGCTGGTCGCCATGACGCCCGACGGCACCGTGCGCGCTTTGGTCGGCGGCAAGAGCTATGCCGACAGCCAGTTCGACCGCGCCATCGCCGCCAAGCGCCAACCCGGCTCGGCATTCAAGCCATTCGTCTATCTCACCGCGCTCGAGCACGGGCTCACGCCCGACAGCGTGCGCGAGGACGCGCCGATTTCCGTAAAGGGCTGGCGGCCGGAAAACTACGAGCACCAGTATTTCGGGCCGGTGACCTTGACCCAGGCGCTCGCCGATTCGCTCAACACCGTATCGGTACGCCTGACGCTCGAATTCGGCCCGGCCGCGGTCATTCGCACGGCCTATCGCATGGGCATCGTCTCGCCGCTCGAACCGAACGCCTCGATCGCGCTTGGCACCTCGGAAGTGTCGCTGTTCGAGCTTGTCGGCGCCTATGCGCCGTTCGCCAATGGCGGCTTCGCCGCCTCGCCGCACGTGGTCGAACGCATCCGCACCAGCGACGGCAAAGTGCTGTATGCGCGCGCCCCGCAGGCGCTCGGCCGCATCGTCGAGGCTCGCTACGCCGCCATGATGAACGCCATGATGCACGAGACGCTGGCGTCCGGGACGGCGCGGCACGCCGACCTGCCGGGCTGGCAGGCTGCCGGCAAGACCGGCACCAGCCAGGATTTCCGCGACGCCTGGTTCATCGGCTACACGTCGCGTCTGGTCACCGGCGTCTGGCTCGGCAATGACGATTCCTCACCGACCCGCAGGGCGACCGGCGGCGGTTTGCCGGTCGACATTTGGAGCCGGTTCATGAAAACCGCGCTGCGCGGCACTGCGCCGGCGCCGCTGCCCGGCATTGCCGGCGGCGGCTGGTTCGCGGCACTGCCGCAGCCGTTTGCTGCGTCGAATCCACAAATCGCCGATAGCCGCCGGCCAGCCGCTTCACCGCCGCCGGGCGGCAGCGGCGGGCTCGACTCGTGGTTGATCAATCGATTGTTTGGTCGATGACGGGCAGGGGGTTTCTCTTTATCTTCTCCAAACATCCACGCAGCGGTGTTCTTGACTGGGGCAAGTCGGTACCGAATAATTCCCTTTGCGCCGAACGCGACCCGCATGATGTGGCCGCGGCGGCACAGGGGCGAATAAACCATACCTCGACGACCGAACACGGCTGGACTTTCCCGGGGCTGACCGCACACAATCGACGCGCTTGCGGGGCGGGGCTTATTCGCATCACAAAATTCGTTCCGGCGCACGGGCGACCATGAGCGCATCGGCTGCCAGGGTTCTCGATCTCCCGGCGTCGACCTTTCAGCCGCCGGCGCCGGCGCCGCAGCCGAAGCCGCTCGGCGCTCTTCGCCTGATAACGTCGCTGTGGCGCAATCCGCTGGAATGCTGGGCGCAGGAGCATTTCGACAAGCCGATCGTGGTCGGCGGCCTGCCGTTTGCCCATGTGGTCCTGGTCAACGAGCCGCGCTCAATCGAGCATGTGCTGCTCGACAATGCCGGCAATTACCACAAGGACGCGTTGCAACGCCGGGTGCTCTCGGCCGGGCTCGGCCACGGCCTGCTCAGCGCCGAAGGCGAGCAATGGCGCATCCAGCGCCGCACCGTCGCACCGGTATTCGCCCGCAAGACCATCATGGACTTCGCGCCGCTCATGCTGGCGGCGGCCGAAGCGCTGGTCGCGCGCTGGCGCGAGCAGGACGGCGCCACGCTCGACGTCGCCGCGGAAATGACGCGCCTGACCCTCGACGTGCTGGAGCGCACCATCTTTTCCGACGGGCTCGGCCGCGCCCCCGAGGAATTCCGCCTCGCCATGCGGACCTATTTCGACACGATCGGACGCATCGATCCGTTCGACGTGATCGGCGTGCCGCCGGCGGTGCCGCGTTTCGCCCACTGGCGGGTGCGTTCGACGTTGCGCTTCTTCGAAAACGCCATCAACGACATCACCGCGACGCGGCGGCGGCGCATGGCGGCGGCGCCGGACACGGTGGCGAAGGACATCCTGACGCTGTTGTTGAACGCGCTCGATCCGGAGACCGGCAAAGGCATGGCGGAGATCGAGGTCCGCTCCAACATTTTGACGTTCATCGCCGCCGGCCACGAGACCACCGCGAACCTGCTGAGCTGGTCGCTGTTTCTGTTGTCGCAATCGCCGCAATGGCGCGAACGCGTCGAGGTCGAGGTCGAGCGCGCGCTGCACGGTGCGCCCGCCACGCTCGGCGATCGGCTCGTCGAGACGCGCGCGGTGATCGACGAGGCGGCGCGGCTCTACCCGCCGATCGCCGCCATCAGCCGCGTCGCGCTCGGTCCGGACGAACTGGCCGGCACCAAGGTCAAGCGCGGCTCGCTCGTGGTCATCGCGCCCTACGTGCTGCATCGTCATCGCCTGCTGTGGCGCGAACCGAACAGCTTCGATCCGACGCGGTTTTTGGGCGAAGCGCGCCACGCCATCGGCCGCTACGCCTATATCCCGTTCGGCGCCGGCGCGCGCACCTGCATCGGCTCGGTATTTGCCCTGCAGGAGGCGACCCTCGTGCTGGCCAGCATCGTGAAGAATTTCCGCCTCACGCTCGCGCCCGGCACGTCGGTCTGGCCGCTGTTGCGCGTGACGTTACGGCCCGAAAACGGGCTGCCGATGATCGTCAGGCAACGCTGCGCGGCGTGATCTTATGCCAAGGACGGTGCTTTATTCTAAATCCCCGGCCGCAGATCGTGATTCTTCAGCGGCAGCGAGCGGATACGTTTTCCGGTCGCGGCGAACACCGCGTTGCATAAAGCCGGCGCCAGCGGCGTCACCGGCGGCTCGCCGACGCCGCCCCAGAAATCGTTGCCCGATACGATCACGGTGTCGACCTCGGGCATGTCGGCAAGGTGCAGCATCCGATAATCGTTGAAGTTCGACTGCTCGGCGGCGCCGCTCTTGATGGTGATTTCGCCGTAGAGCGCGGCGGTGAGCGCGTAGACGATCGAGCCTTCGGTCTGCAGCGCGATGGTGAGCGGGTTGACCACGTGGCCGCAGTCCAGCGCCGCGACGACGCGATGCACGCGCACACGGCCGTCGATGACGGAGATTTCGGCGACCTGGGCGCAAAAGCTGCCGCATGCCTCGCTGAGCGCGATGCCGCGGAACACGCCTCGCGGCAGCGGCGTATCCCAGCCGGCCTTGGTCGCCGCGGCGTCGAGCACGGCGAGATGCTTCGGGCTGTTGCGCAACAGCCGCCGGCGGAAGCGATAAGGATCGATGCCGGCCGCGTGCGCCATCTCGTCGACGAAGCACTCCTTGTAGAAAACGTTCTGGGTGTAATTGATGCCGCGCCAAACGCCGAGCGGCACGGCAGTCTCGCGCACCACGTAATCGACGCGGTAGTTCGGCACGTCGTAGGCCAATTCCTCGGCGAGCCCGCTGATGAAGCTGCGGTCGACAAAGCTGGTGCCGAGCCCGGGCAGGATCTCGGCGACGAAGGACGGCCCGGCGAGCCGGACCGACCAGGCGACCGGCAGGCCGGCGGCATCGAGACCTGCGATCATGCGGGCCATGCCGAACGGCCGGTACAGGTCGTGGGCGACGTCCTCTTCGCGGCTCCAGACCAGCTTGACCGGCGCATCGACCTCGCGGGCGATCAGCACCGCCTGGCGGACGAATTCCTGGATCGTGCCGCGCCGGCCGAAACCGCCGCCGAGCAGCATGCGATTGACCTTGATCTTATCGTCCGACACGCCGGCGGCGATAGCGGCGGTGGCGAGAGCCGTCGAGGCATCCTGGGTCGGCGCCCAGATCTCGACGCCGTCGCGGCGCACCTGCGCCGTGCAGGTCTGCGGCTCCATGGTGGCGTGAGCCAGAAACGGCACCACGTAGTCGGCTTCGATGCGCCGCACCGCGCTTTTGAGTGCCGCGTCTACGTCGCCGTCGGCGCGGCCGACTTGTCCCGGCGGCCCATCGAGACCGCCGCGAACAAATTCGCCGATGCTGGTCGTGGACAAGCTGCCGTGGCCTTTGTCATCCCAGGTAACGCGCAGCGCCTGAACCGCCTTGTTGGCGCGCCACCAGGAATCCGCCACGACCGCGACGGCATGCTCCAGATGCACGACGCGGCGGACGCCCGGCAGGGCCTCAATCGAACTGTCGTCGACCGATTTTGGCGTGCCGCCGAACACCGGACAGTGCCGGATCGCCGCATACAGCATGCCGGGCAGGCGCACGTCGATGGCGTAGACCGGATGCCCGGTGATCTTATCGCGAACGTCGAGTCGGTTTTGCGGCGTGCCGAGCAGGGTCCATTGGGCCGGCGGCTTCAGGCGGACGGCGCTGGGCGGCTCGATCCTGGCGGCGTCCGCAGCGACCGCGCCGAACGAGACGTTCCGGCCGCTCGGGCGATGCACGATGATGCTGCTTCGCGCGCTGCATTCCACCGCCGGGACGTTCCAATGCTTGGCGGCCGCGGCGATCAGCATCTCGCGCGCGGTGGCGCCGGCGCGCCGCAGGTAATCCTGTGACGCCGAGATCGAGCGGCTCGCTCCGGTCGAAAGGTCGCCCCATACGCCCGCGCGCCTCAGGTTCTGCCGCGGCGACACGAACTCGGTGCGGACTTTTGACCAGTCGCATTCCAACTCCTCGGCGACCAGCATGGCGAGCGCCGTCATGGCGCCCTGCCCCATCTCGGCGCGCGCCACCCGGATGGTCACGGTATCGTCGGGCGCGATCACCACCCAACAATTGACCTCCACCGGATCGGCGCGACCGTCGGCCGGCTCGCCGCATTTCGCAGCCGCAAAGCCCAGGGTCAGCGCACCGCCGACGATGCTGGCGCCGACGACGAACGACCGCCGATCAAGGCTGCTGCGGGACATCATCGCTGTCCTATGCACGCCTTCCTTGGGCCTGCCCACGATGCCAAATTTAGTCACCCTGCGCAGGGTAAAAAATCCCTTTCGGGCCTCGATCCCGCACCGGCGGCGCAGCCCTCCGGGCTTGCCGCTGCGCCGCCCCAACTTGATGCGTGATAGGCTACGGTGACAACTCGGGTAAACCCGTGACAGGTCAAGGAAAGCGCCATGGTCCACGCCGGAACTGAGGAAAGCAAGACGCTTGAAGCGCAGGTCAAGGTCGGTGAATCGATGCTGCCGGCGCGCGTTCACCGCTCCTTGCGGACGCCGACCGGCGACCCCATTCACGTGCGCATGCGGGCGGAGAAATGCGTTGCCATCGCCGAAGCCGGCCGGCTATCGGCTTCTTGAGCGGCTAACAAGGAGAGCCAAATGGCCAAGAACGCCGTCGTTTCCGAGGACTTAGCCAATAAGTTCAAGACCGAGAAGGAAACGCCCTATACCCGCTGGGTCAAGTCCGAGGGGCTCGACATCATGTCCTCGCTCTATGTGCGCAATTTGCGCACGGTCGAGCTGAAGCCGTGGGCGCGCCGCGACGGCAATGCGGTGTTCCTCAACCACGATGCCTCACGCACCTCGAACGATTGCTACGTGATGGAGATTCCGCCGGGCAAAAGCCTCAACCCGCATCGGCAGCTTTACGAAGAAATGGTCATGGTGCTGTCGGGCCGCGGCTCGACCACGGTGTGGAACGATGCCGGCGCCCGCGTCACCTTCGAGTGGAAGGAGGGCGCGCTGTTCGCCATTCCGCTCAACTGCAATCACCAGCACTTCAACGGCTCCGGCCGCGAGCCGGTGCGCTACGTCGCCGTCACCAATGCGCCGCCGGTGATCAACCTCTACGAAGACACCGATTTCATCTTCAATACCAAATACGACTTCAAGGACCGTTTTTCCGGCGAGCCGGATTATTTCTCGTCGAAGGGCGAGCAGAGGGGCTTTTTGCTCACCACCAATTTCGTGCCTGACGCGGTCAACATTGCCCTGGTCACCGCGGCCGAACGCGGCGCCGGCGGCGGCCACATCCGCTTCAATCTCGCCCGCGGCTCGATGAATAGCCACATCTCGCAATTCCCGATCGGCACCTACAAGAAGGCGCATGCGCACGGGCCGGGCGCCCACGTCATCGTGCTCTCCGGCGAGGGCTATTCGCTGATGTGGCCGGAAGGCGAGGAGCCGCAGCGCTACGAGTGGGAAGTCGGCACCCTGATCGTGCCGCCCAACATGTGGTTCCACCAGCATTTCAATTCCGGCGCCACGCCGGCGCGCTATCTCGCCTTCAAGCACGAGGGCGTCGCCATTCGCAACGCGCAGGGCGTGCCGAAAGCCTGGATCAGCCGGCGCGTCGGCGGCGATCAGCTCGACTACATCGACGAGAAGCCGGAGATCCGGCGCCTGTTCGCCGGCGAACTGGCCAAGCGCGGGGTCTCGCCGCGCATGGACGCGGCCTACGCCAAGGAACAGGCCGACCTCGGCATCAAGACGGCGTAACGTCCATCGTCATTGCCGCGCTTGGCCCGGCAATCTATGCTGGTTTCGAGCAACAAAAGCATGCCGGCCGGGCATTCCCGACCGCACTGAATGCCGCAACGCCGGGCCGAGCCCGGCGGCGACCATATCCGGGACAATGAAGCCAGCGCCGTTCGACTATCACGCGCCGCGGCAACTGAAAGACGCCGCCGAGCTGTTGGTGCGTCTGCCCAACGCCAAGCTGTTGGCGGGCGGGCAATCGCTCGTGCCGATGATGAATTTCCGTTACGTCATCGTCGATCATCTGATCGACCTCGGTAGGCTCGACGAGTTGCGCGGCGTGGCGGTGGTCGAGGGCGCGCTGCGCATCGGCGCCATGACGCGCCAGCGCGACCTGGAATTTTCTCCGGAAGTCGCCAAACATTGCCCGCTGCTGGCGGAGGCGTTGCGCCACGTCGGCCATCGCCAGACGCGCAACCGCGGCACCATCGGCGGCAGCTTGGCGCACGCCGATCCGGCCGCCGAATTGCCTGCGGTGTGCGCCGCCTATGATGCGACCGTCCACGCTTTGAGCGTCCGCGGCATCCGCCGGATTGCGTTCCGCGAATTCTGCACCGGCTTCATGGCGACGGCGCTGGCGCCCGACGAGATGATCGCCGCGATCGATCTGCCGATCTGGCGGCTCGGTCACGGTCATGGCTTTCACGAATTCTCCCGCCGCCAGGGCGACTTTGCGATTGCAGGCGCCGCCGCGCTGCTCGACGTCGGCGCCGACAACGTGGTGCGGCGCGCGGCGCTGACGGTGTTCGGTGTCGCCACTGCGCCGCTGCGGGTCGAAGCCGCCGAAGCGCGGCTCGCCGGCAAGCCGCTCGACACCGCCGCGATCCGGGCCGCCGCCGCGGCCGCATGGCTCATCGAGCCGATTTCCGATATCCATGCCGGCGGCGACTACCGGCGGCATCTGGCGCAAGTGCTGAGCGCCCGCGCGCTCAACGATGCGGCGCGGCGCGCCGGCGTCGAAGCATGAGTTTTGGCCGCATGGGCAAGCAGGCGACGCGCGTCATCGTCAACGGCAAGTCCCACGCCCGCGTGATCGATGCGCGGCTGACGCTGGCCGATTTTCTGCGCCACGAGCTCAACCTTACCGGCACCCATCTCGGCTGCGAGCACGGCGTGTGCGGCGCCTGCACCGTGCTGGTCGACGGCCGCACCGCGCGCTCCTGCTTGATGTTCGCCGTGCAGGCCAATGGCTGCGCGGTCACGACCGTCGAAGGGTTGGCTCCCGAGGGCCAGCTCTCGGTGCTGCAGCAGGCCTTCATCGATAATCACGGCCTGCAATGCGGCTTCTGCACGCCCGGCATGCTGATGACCTTGACCGAGCTGTTGCGCGACACGCCGGCGCCGAGCGAGCAGGACGTGCGCGAGGCGCTCACCGGCAATCTGTGCCGCTGCACCGGCTATGCGGGAATCGTCGCTGCGGCGCTCGACGCCGCGCAACGTTTGCGCGGCGCACTCGCCAAGCCGGGATCGCCGTGATGGGCGCCAAACATTTCGGCGCGCGGGTGACGCGGCTCGAGGATCCGGCGCTCCTTGCCGGGCGCGGCCGCTTCGTCGACGACGTGAAGCTGCCCGGCCTGCTGCATGCCTGCTTCGTGCGCTCGCCGCACGCGCACGCAAAACTGCGCGGCTGCGACGCCCGCGCCGCTCTGATCATGCCGGGCGTGCACGCGGTCATGACCGCCGACGATTTGCCGGAGCCGATGCGCGATACGGCGCTGCCGCTGCTCCTGCCCAATCCGGCGCTCAACGTGCCGCGGACCCAGACCGCGCTGGCGCGCGGCGAAGTCTGCTATGTCGGCCAGGCGGTCGCGGTGGTGGTCGCCGATACACGCTATATCGCCGAAGACGCCGCCGCCGCTTTGATCGTGCATTATGAGGCGCTGCCCGCGGTCGCCGATTGCCGCGCCGCCGCCGAAGCGGGCGGCCCGGGCGCCCACAGCGACCTGACAACCAACGTCGCCTCGACCTTTTCCCTCGCCTACGGCGACACCGACGCCGCGTTCGCCGACGCTGCGCACGTGTTCCGCGAAGAGCTTTGGCAGCACCGCGGCGGCGGCATGGCGATCGAGACGCGCGCGGTGCTGGCGCACCACGAGCCGGTCTCCGATCTGCTCACCGTCTGGTCGGGCACCCAGACCCCGCATATCGGCCGCCGCATGCTGGCCGATCTCATCGGCCGCGACCTGCAATCGATCCGCATGATCGCGCCGGACGTCGGCGGCGGGTTTGGGCCGAAGGCGATCTTCTATCCGGAAGAGGCGGTGATACCGGCGGCCGCGCTCAAGCTCGGCCGGCCGGTGAAATGGATCGAGGACCGGCGCGAACATTTTCTGTGCGCGACCCAGGAGCGCGACCAATATTGGGACGTCGCCATCGCGGTCGACGACGAGGCCAAAATTCTCGGCCTGCGCGGCCGCATGCTGCACGACACCGGCGCCTATGTGCCGTGGGGTATCGTCATGCCGTATATCGCCGCCTCGACGGTGCCGGGTCCCTACGTGGTGCCGTCGTATCAGCTTGAGACCGTGGTGGTGCTCACCAACAAAGTGCCGACCACGCCGGTCCGCGGCGCCGGCCGCCCGCAGGCGGTGTTCGCCATGGAGCGGCTCATCGACCGCGTCGCCCATGAGCTGAAAATCGACCGCGCCGAAGTGCGCCGCCGCAATCTGATCCGGCCCGAGCAAATGCCCTACGAGGTCGGGCTGATATTCCGCGACGGCAAGCCGCTGGTCTACGACAGCGGCGATTATCCGCGCGGCCAGGACCAGGCGCTGGCGCTCGCCGACTACGACGATTTTCGCGAGCGGCAGAAAGCGGCGCTCGAGCAGGGCCGCTTTATCGGCATTGGGCTTGCCAATTACGTCGAAGGCACTGGGCTCGGGCCGTTCGAAGGCGTCACCGTCCGCGTGCTGCCGAGCGGCAAGGTCGCGGTCGCGACCGGCGCCACCAGCCAGGGCCAAGGCACGCGCACCACGCTGTCGCAGATCGTTGCCGAGGCGGTCGGCTGCCGCCTCGACGACGTGGTCATGACCGTCGGCGATACCGCCGCGATTTCCCAGGGCGTGGGCGCTTTTGCCAGCCGCCAGGCCGTCAATGCTGGCTCCTCGGCGCACGTCGCCGGCCAAGCGGTACGCCAGCAACTCATTGCGCTTGCCGCGCGGGCGCTCGATGTTTCGGAAACCGACATCGATCTGGAAGACGGGCTGGCGACCGCCCAGCGCGGCAATAAGCCGTCGATCGCGTTCGGCGACCTGGCGCGGCTCGCCCAGGGCATTCCCGGCGTCTCGCTGCCGGTCGGACAAAGCGCCGGCATCGAGCACACCGCCTATTACACGCCCACGCAGGCCGCCTATTGCTCCGGCACCCATGTGGCCGAAGTTCAGGTCGACGCCATGACCGGCGGCGTCAAAGTCATCCGGTATACGGTGGCGCATGACAGCGGCCGGGTCATCAATCCGCTGATCGTCGACGGCCAGGTGCAGGGCGGCGTCGCTCACGGCATCGGCAATGCGCTGCTCGAATGGATGCAGTACGACGCCAACGCGCAGCCGCTCACCACCTCGTTCGCCGACTACATGCTGCCGATGGCGACCGACGTGCCGACCTGCGCCATCGCCCACGTCGAGACCGTCAATCCGCTCAATCCGCTCGGCGTCAAGGGCGCCGGCGAAGGCGGCACCATTCCGGCGCCGGCCGCGATCGTCGCGGCGATCGAAGACGCGCTGGCGCCGTTTAACGTGCGCTTTGCCGAAACGCCGCTGACGCCGGAGCGCATCGTCGCGACTTTGCGCGCGGCCGGCGCCTATGACAGGCTGTTCGCCGGATGAGCCTTGCATGTCCCGCCCGTCCCCACGAAAGCGGGGACCCAGCGGATTAACCAACTGGATTCCCGCTTGCGCGGGAATGAGCGGACAAGGAGAACCGCACCGCGATGAACGACCCGCAGACCCAGGCCGAGACCACCCCGTTCTGGCGCTTCTCCCTGCATTTTTATCGCCACCAGGGCGTCTCCGACGCCTGCATCGCGCTGCAGGACCAGCGGGGCGTCGACATCAATCTGCTGCTGTTCCTGTTCTGGCTCGCCGATGACGGGCGGCTCCTTTCGACCGACGAGGTCCGAAAGCTCGATGACGCGGTGCACGATTGGCGCAACCTGACCATCGTGCCGATCCGCGACACGCGCCGCAAACTCAAAGGCGCGCGCACCATCGTCGATCCGGCGGCGCAGGAGGTGTTCCGCAATAGAGTGAAAGCAGTGGAGCTCGATGCCGAGCGTTTGCAACAGGCGGCTTTGTTCGCGTTCACCCAGGGCGGACCGCTCGGCCGCAAAACCGATCCGCAAGCCGCCGCGCGCGGCAACCTGGCGGCCTATGAACCCGTCATCGGCGCGAGCTTTGCCGAGAGCGCTGTCGATATGCTGTTGGCGGCCTTCGATGCGATCGAACACGGCGCCTTCGCGGCCGTGCCGGCCGCCGCCGGGCGGGAGTGAGGACGGCCATGGCCAAACAAGCGGGACGGCTGATCGTCGGCATTTCCGGCGCGTCCGGCACGATCTACGGCGTGCGGCTCCTGGAAATGCTGCGCCACGCCGAAATCGAGACCCATCTCGTCATGAGCAAGTCGGCGGAGATGACGCTCGCCTACGAGACCGATCTCAAGCCCAAGGACGTGCGCGCGCTCGCCTCCGTGAATTATCCCAACTCCGACATCGGCGCGGCGATTTCCTCCGGCTCGTTTCCGACCATGGGCATGGTGATCGCGCCGTGCTCGATCCGCACCATGAGCGAGATCGCCTGCGGCGTCACCGCTTCGCTGCTTTCGCGCGCCGCCGACGTGGTGCTCAAGGAGCGGCGCCGGCTGGTGCTGGCGTTGCGCGAGACGCCGCTGCATGTCGGGCATCTGCGCAACATGACGACGCTGGCGGAGATCGGCGCCGTGGTGGCGCCGATCGTGCCGGCGTTCTACAACCGGCCGAAGACGGTCGACGACATCATCAATCACACCTGCGGGCGGCTGCTCGATCTGTTCGGCATCGACACCGGCATCGTCAAGCGCTGGAAGGGCGGCCCGGCCGAGGAGTGACCCGTCATTCCGGGGTGCGGGCGAAGCCCGCGAGCCCGGAATCCATAGCCACGGTTTGAGAGGGCCCACACCCGCGGTGGTTATGGATTCCGGACAGCCGCTTCGCGGCTTCCGGAATGACGGCTAAGATGACGCCCGCGAACGAAAGGACAAACGCCATGGACCAGAAACGCTACGACATCGGCCTTGCCAAGCGCCGCAAGGTATTGGGCGAAGCTTACGTCGACCGCGCGTTGCAAAACGTCGACGATTTCAATCGCGACTTTCAGCGCCTGCTCACCGAATATTGCTGGGGCGAGACCTGGGGCGACGAAACCCTGAAACCGCGCGAGCGTTCCATCCTCAATCTCGGCATGATCGCCGCACTCGGCAAGATGGAGGAATTCGCCACCCATGTGCGTGGCGCGCTCAACAACGGCCTGACGCCGAACGAAATCCGCGCCGCGCTGACGCAGGTCACGATCTATTGCGGCGCCCCGATCGGCGTCGACTGCTTCCGCGTCGCGCGGCCGATCATCGCCGAGCATGAGAAGAACAAGAAGTAAGGCAGCGCCAGTGTCCGGCCTGTGCCGGGCCACGACGATCTGAAAGTTCAGCCCATGCTCGATCAGCCAGCCCAAAGCCGCGCCAACCAACAAAAAGCCGGCCCGCCGCTCGATTTCCAGGAGCATCTGGCGCGGCTCGAGGCCGACGGGCTGCTGGTGCGGATCGAACGGCCGATCAACAAGGATACCGAGCTGCATCCGCTGGTGCGCTGGCAGTTTCAGGGCGGGCTTGGTGAAGACGACCGCCGCGCCTTTCTGTTCACCAACGTCACCGGCGCCGAAGGCCGCCGCTACGACGTGCCGGTGGCGATCGGCGCGCTCGCGGCTTCGGCGCGCATTTACGCCATCGGCATGGGCCGAAAGGTGGAAGAAATCGGCGATGCGTGGCTCAACGCCATCGCGCATCCGATCGCGCCGGTCGAAGTGACGGCGGCGCCGTGCCAAGAAGTCGTCCTCACCGGCGACGCGCTGCGCCAGCCGGACGGCGGGCTCAAAGCGCTGCCGGTGCCGATTTCGACGCCGGGCTACGACGCCGCGCCTTATCTGACCGCGACGCTGTGCATCACCGCCGATCCGGACACCGGCATCCGCAACATGGGCACCTACCGGGCGGCGCTGAAGGCGACCGACCGGCTCGGCGTGCGCATGGCGGCGCGGGTCGGCGGCGCCGGCGGGTATGTGCATTGGCAGAAATACCGCAAGCGCAAAAAGCCGATGCCGATCGCGATCGTGGTCGGCTGCGCCCCGGTGGTGATGTTCACCGGGCCGCAAAAGCTGCCGCTCGACCGCGACGAGATGGCGGTGGCGGGCGGGCTCGCCGGCGCGCCGATCCGCGTTGTCAAGGCCAAGACCGTCGATCTGCACGTGCCGGCCGACGCCGAACTGGTCTTCGAAGGACTGATTGATCCGGAGCTGCTCGAGCCGGAAGGACCGTTCGGCGAAAGCCACGGCCACGTCGCGCTCGAAGGCTTCAACATGTCGATGCAGGTCACCGCGATCACGCGCAAGCGCGCGCCGGTCTTTACCTCGATCCTCAGCGAAGTGACGCCGAGCGAATCGAGCGTGATGAAGCGCGTCGCCTATGAGCCGCGGTATCTCGCGCACTTGCGCGACACGCTGTCGATCAAGGGCGTGCGCAAGGTCGTCATGCACGAGCCGCTGACCAATTTGCGCCCTGTCATGTTCGTGCAGTTCGCGCCCGGCGTGCCGCGCACCGAGATCTGGCGGGCGCTGCACGGCGCCGCCGGCCTGCAGGCCGACATCGGCAAATACGTGATTGCGGTGAGCGAGGACATCGACCCGCACAATCCGGACGCCGTGTTCTGGTCGCTCGCCTATCGGTCCAATCCGGTCGAGGACGTGTTCGTCATGCCGCACCGCTCGCAGGGGCATGGGCCCAAGGCTGAGGCAGGGCATGAGGATTCGACATTGCTGATCGACGCGACGCTGAAGGAAGCAGCGCCGCCAATCGCATTGCCCAAGCGCGAGTTCATGGAGCGCGCCAAACAAATCTGGGACGAGCTCGGCCTGCCGATGCTCAAGCCGCAATCGCCGTGGCACGGCTATTCGCTCGGCGACTGGGATGCGGTATGGGACACCTACGCCGAGCGCGCCGTCAGCGGCCAATGGGAAGCGACCGGCCACGAAACTTTTGCACGGCGACGCGGCGGCCTGACGCCGGAGACGCCGGTGAAGAGCGTAAAGGAGTAGCCTTTCCTCTCCCCCCCCCCACGAAAGTGGGGGAGGGGGACCATCCGAGCGAGCGTAGCGAGCGCAGGATGGTGGAGGGGGCGCTCTTGTCGCGGTCCCTTCAAATAAAATGCATCTTATCACGTTCGAGAATGAGACAAGTCAACTTACCCGTCGCATATGCGCCGGTGTCGATGTTGATGCGATTTGCGCGAACTTCGGGCTCAAC
>JASHPU010000267.1 GCA_030037885.1 Xanthobacteraceae bacterium
CAGGGCCGCACCTGGCAGGATCTGCGCGTCGACCGTTTCTCGCCGTTCACCTACGGCCGCGACATCAAGGTCTCGCCGCAGGACCCGAGCACGCTTTACGCCTGCCTGTCGGTCGCCGCCTCGTCCAAAGATGGCGCGCTCTATCGCAGCAACGACGTCGGCAAGACGTGGCGGCGCTTCGACAAGGTGCAGCCGCACGGCACGCTGATGTCGGTCGCGCTGCATGGGCGCGACGCGGCGCAAGTCTATGTGGCTGCGCGCTACGGCGAAGTATTCGGCACGCCGGACGGCGGCGAAACCTGGCGGGAGATGCCGCTGCCGGCCGGCGTGCAGCACATTTACGCGCTGGCCTGCGGGTGAGGCTTGCCCATACGTTTTCTCAAGACCCGATGCGGCCCGATCGGCGACAATGCCCGCTTATGATTTTGTATCCTTGAAATAGGGCTCGACCTTGCCGGTCAGCTTGATGGTGAGCGGATTGCCGTAGCGGTCCTTGGCCTTGCCGGCGGGCACGCGCACCCAGCCTTCGCTGACGCAATATTCCTCGACGTTGGTCTTTTCGGCGCCGCGGAAGCGTATGCCGATGTCGCGCTTGAGCGCCTCGGCGTCGTAATACGGGCTGCGCGGATCGTTCGACAGGTGGTCGGGCGGGCTATCGGCGATATTATCGTCAGGCATCTTTGCTTTGTAGCATGATGAAGGTAAGCAGATACAGAAAATCGTCATTGCGAGGAGCGATCGCCAAAAGCCGTATCGCCACGATTCCTCAGTCTCCGTTGCGCTCGTAGCCTAGATTTTATGCGGCCGTTGTTCAGGCTAGAGTGCGTTCGGCAAAGCGAGGATACGAAAGTGGCAGAGACCGCAGACATCGCGCAGCGATTGGCAACCGAACCGTGGCCCGGCGATGCGGACGCGGCCCAGCCTGCTCCGGTTCGCCAGGACTGGACGCGCGCACAAGTCCGCGTGCTGTTCGATCTGCCGTTCCCGGAGTTGATCTATCGCGCGCAGACCGTGCATCGGCAGAATTTCGATGCAGCCGCGGTGCAGATTTCGACGCTGTTGTCGATCAAGACCGGCGGCTGTCCGGAGGATTGCGCCTATTGTCCGCAGAGCGCGCGCTACGACACCGGCGTGCGCGCCGAGAAGCTGATGAGCCGCGATGCCGTGCTTGACGAGGCACGCGCCGCGCAAGCGGCCGGCGCCAGCCGATTTTGCATGGGCGCCGCGTGGCGCGAGCCGAAGGACCGCGACCTCGACGCCGTGTGTTCCATGGTCGAGGGCGTCAAGGCTTTGGGGCTCGAAACCTGTGCGACGCTCGGCATGCTCAGCGCCACGCAGGCGCGCCGGCTCAAAGACAGCGGCCTCGACTATTACAATCACAACCTCGACACCGCGCCGGAGTTTTATGGCGAGATCATCACCACGCGCACTTATCAGGATCGTCTGGCCACGCTCGGCCACGTGCGCGCCGCCGGCATCCACGTCTGCTGCGGCGGCATCGTCGGCATGGGCGAAACGCGCGAAGGCCGCGTCGGCATGATCGCCACCTTGGCGAGCCTGCCGGCGCATCCGGAATCGGTGCCGATCAACATGCTGGTGCGCGTCGCCGGCACGCCGCTCGCCGACGTGCAGAAACTCGAACCGCTCGAATTCGTCCGCACCGTCGCGGCCGCCCGCATCACCATGCCGCGCTCGGTCGTTCGGCTTTCCGCCGGCCGCGAGGACATGAGCGCAGAGACGCAGGCATTGTGCTTTCTCGCCGGCGCCAATTCGATCTTCTACGGGCCGAAGCTGTTGACGACGCCCAATCCCGGACCGGACCGAGATCGCGAGTTGATGGAGCGATTGGGGCTGCGGTCGATGCAATCAAATTAAGGGCTGGGTTGATGTATATACGCGGATTGACATAGCTCTGATAGAGTATTACATTGTAAAAAATGGAGAGCACTCATGCCGCGGACTCGTGCTTTCAAATCCGGCAATAGCCAAGCAGTCCGTATTCCGGCGGAACTAGCCTATTCCGACACCGATATGGATCTGGAAATAAGTCGACTCGGCGACGTCATCACGATTTTTCCGGCCCGCAACAGCATGAGCGAGGTTGTGGCCGCGCTCCGGCGGATGCCGAAACCTCGAAGCGTTGAAAAACGGCAGCCGACCCAAGTTCCTGTTCGTCGGCGCCACTAGTTTTCGGCGTTACGGCTGTGCCGTACCTGATAGATACCAATATCGCAATCCATGCTCGGGACGGCACAGAATCCGTGCTTGAAAAATTAGCCGAGCACGGCAATGAGGTGCTGTTGTCTGCATTGAGCCTCGCAGAATTGCAGCGCGGCATCTACAAAGATTCCAAGTTCACCGCCATCAGGCACAAGCGTCTGGAGGTCTTGCTCCGGGGGTTGCCGGTCCTGCCGTTTGATGCTGCGGCAGCCGTTGTGTATGGCAGCATTATTGCGCAATGCGGCTGGGCGAGAGGACGAGACTACGATCGCATGATTGCGGCGCACGCGATCAGCAGCGGCTGCGTTCTCGCGACTAACAATGTAGCCGATTTCCGCGATATTCCGGGATTGTCCATTGAAAATTGGGTGCTCTGATCAGTGGTCGATCGGGGTGCGCACACGTCGTCTTCCCTAAACCCCCGCCGCCCCGCCATCCGCACGCGGATCGTGCGCGCCTTCGCAAGCGCCGTTGGCATGCAGCACCACGGCGCCGGCGTGGCCCATGACGTCGGAGTAGGGCTCGTCCAAAACTTCCACGTCGTGGCCGGCGGCGCCGAGCGCCTCGATGAGATGGCCGTCGAAGCGCGGTTCGAGGCGCAACGTGGTGCGCGGGTTGCCCCAGGTGTGGCCCAACACCCAGCGCGGCCGGTCGATGGCGTCGGCGAGCGGCTGGCGAAAATTGACGTGGCGGGTGAACAGCGCGCTCTGCGTCTGCGGCTGGCCGTCGCCGCCCATGCAGCCATAGGCCATGATGCGGCCGTTCCCAAGCACCGCGAGCGCCGGATTGAGCGTGTGGAACGGCAGCCGTCCGGGCGCGAGCAGGTTGAGCGCGCCGGCTTCGAGCGAAAAGCTGGCGCCGCGGTTCTGCATCAACAGCCCGGTGCGCGGCAGCACCAGGCCGGAGCCGAATTCCCAGTACAGCGACTGGATGTAAGACACGACGAGGCCGCTGGCGTCGGCGGCGCCCATCCAGACCGTGTCGCTCTCGCCTTCGCGAAGCACCCACGGCGCTGCCTTGCGGCGGTCGATCTTCATCGCTTCGCCGGCGATGAAACGCTCGTCCAGGTAGCGCTCCAGCGGCTGCGGCAGCCGGTACGGATCGGTGACGGCGCGGTCGCGCACCCGCAACGCCCGCTTGGTGGCTTCGACCAACAGATGGACGTGATCGAAACCTTCGGCCGTGGTGACGCCAAGCCGCTCGAACAAGGCGAGGATCATCAGCGCCACCACGCCCTGGGTCGGCGCATCGGTGTTGTAGAGGGCGCCGGCCGGCAGCGTGAGGCGCAGCGGCTCGGCGAGCGTGGCGGCGTATTGCTTGAGGTCATCGCGGGTGACCGGGCTGCCCAGCCGTTCGAGATCGACCGCGATCTCGCGGCCGACATCGCCGCGATAAAAATCGTCGAGCCCGGCGTCGGCGATATGGGCCAAGGTGCCGGCAAGCTTTTCCTGCTTGAGCGTGGCGCCCACTTCCGGGGTCTTGCCGTCCAAGAGAAAGGTCGCGGCAAAGCCGTGCACGCCCGACAGTTCGGCGAGATAGGTCGCGGTGAGCCGGTTCTGGCTGCGCGTGACCTTGTAGCCGTTGCGGGCATGGCCGACGGCGGGGCTGAGCAGAAGCGTGAGCGGCAGCTTGCCGCCATGCGCCCGGGCCACTTCGAGCGCCAGCATCCAGCCGCCGACGGCGCCCGGCACGGTGAGGGCGGCGAGCGGACCGCGCGGTGGAATGGTCTCGTCGCTTTCGCGATAGAGTTCGGGCCGCGCCTCGTACCCGGCAGGGCCCGCCGCCATGATGGCGCGCACGCGGCCCGATGGCTCGTGGATCAGCCAAAAACCGTCGCCGCCCAGATGATTCATGTGCGGATAGACCGCCGCGATGGTCGCCGCCATCGCCACCATGGCTTCGAGCGCATTGCCGCCATCGGCGAGAACCGCGCGGCCGTCCTCGACGGCGGAAAAATGCGGCGCGCAGACCACACCGCGGCGATGACCGGCGCTGTACAGGTCCATGTGGTCAGCCCATGCTTCCGCTCATTCCCGCGCAAGCGGGAATCCAGAGGGAGCGCACACCGATTGCAGTGAGGTTACTGGGTTCCCGCTTTCCGCCTTCGCGCGATGCGCTTCGGCGGATTGCAAACCCGCCGTAGCTCGCCAAGCGAGCGTAGGCGGGTCGCGGGAACGAGGGATAGATGTCGGCCGCATCACGCGGTCACCTTCTCGGCGTCGGCAAAGCCGCGCTTGCGCAGGAGCGCATCGGCGCTCGGCAGGCGGCCGCGAAATGCCTTGTAGGCTTCGGCCGGATCGCGCGAGCCGCCGGCGGCATAGATGAAATCATGCAGCCGCTTCGCCGTGGCGGGATCGAACACGTCGCCGGTTTTCTCAAACGCTTCGAACGCGTCGGCGTCGAGCACTTCCGACCACATGTAGCTGTAATAGCCGGCCGCATAGCCGCCGCCGGCGAAGATATGGGCGAAATGCGGCGGCCGGTGCCGCATCGCGATCTCGTCCGGCATGCCGATGCGGCCGAGCGCATCGGTCTCGAACGCGGCGGGATCGACGTCTCGCGGCTCGGACAGCGAATGGAAATCGAGATCGACCATCGCGCAGGCGACGTATTCGACCGTGGCAAAGCCGCGATTGAAATTGCGCGCCGCGATCAGCCGCTGCAGCAGCGCCTCGGGCATCGGCTCGCCGGTCCGATAATGCAGCGCGAAGCGGCGCAACAAATCCGGCTGTTCGAGCCAATGCTCGTAAAGCTGCGACGGCAGTTCGACGAAGTCGGTGGCGACGTTGGTGCCGGCAATTTCCGGATACGTCACGTTGGAAAGGAGTCCGTGCAGGGCGTGGCCGAATTCGTGAAACAGCGTGTGGGCGTCGTCGAAGCTGAGCAGCGTCGGCTCGCCGTCGGCGGCCTTGGCAAAGTTGCAGACGTTGACGATGTGCGGCCGCACTTCACCGACAAGCTTTTCCTGGTCGCGCAGCGAGGTCATCCAGGCACCGCTGCGCTTGGACGGCCGCGCGAAATAGTCGCCGAAGAATAGCCCGACCGGCGCGTCGTCGCGGCCGCGCACTTCCCAGACCCGCACGTCGGGATGCCAGACCGGAATGTCGCGCAGCGGCCGGAAGGTGAGACCGAACAGCCGCCCTGCCGTATAGAAGGCGGCCTCGATCACGCGCTCCAGGCTGAGATACGGCTTGACGGCGGCCTCATCGATTTCGCAGCGCCGTTGCCGCAGCTTTTCCGCGTAGTAACGCCAATCCCACGGCGCCAGCTTGAAATTGCCGCCGCTCTCCTGGATCAGCGCTTGCAGGTCGTCGCGGTCGGCCAGCGCCTTTTGCCGCGCGCGGGTCCAGACCGTGTCGAGCAGGCCGCGCACGGCGTCGGGCGTCTTCGCCATGGCATCATCGAGCCGGTAATGGGCGAAATCCGCAAAGCCGAGCAGCCGGGCGCGCTCGGCGCGCAGCCGCACCATTTCGGCGATGATCGCCTTGTTGTCGGTTGGGCCGCCATTGTCGCCGCGCATGATGAAGGCCCGGAACGCTTTCTCCCGCAGATCGCGGCGTTCGGAAAATTGCAAAAACGATTCGACGCTCGATCGCGACAGGGTGAGCGCATAGCCGTCGAGGCCGCGCTCCTTGGCCTCCGCCTTCATGGCTTCGCGCATGAAGCCGGGCAGCCCGATGAGCTCCGACTGGCCGTGCAGCGACAGCACGAAGGCCTGCTCCTCAGCCAGCACGTTTTGGCTGAAGGCAGTGCCGAGCGCCGCGAGGCGCTCGATGATCTCTGCCAGGCGCTTCTTGGCCGCGGCGTCGAGCCCGGCGCCGGCACGGCGGAAGCTGATGTGATAGCGCTCCAGCACGCGCTTCTGCTCGGCGGACAGACCGGGCATGTCGGCCGCATGCGCCAGCGCATCGACGCGGCGGAACAGCGCCGCGTTGGTGTGGATGGCGTTGAAATGGCGCGCAATCTGCGGGGCGATGTCGCGCTCGATCTCGAGCAGGGCGTCGTTGCTGTGAGCGCCCACCAGGACGTGGAAGATGTTGCCGACGCGGGTCAGGGCACGGCCGCTCCGCTCCATCGCGGCGATCGTGTTGGCGAAGGTCGGCGGCGCCGGATCGGCCGCAATGGCGGCGATTTCGGCCTCGTGCTCGGCCAGCGCACGCGCGTAAGCGTCGCGGAAATGTTCAGGGCTGATGTGGTCGAATGGCGGCACGCTGTCCGGCGTGTTCCACTCGGACAAAAGGGGGTTTTCGGGCGTGTCGATCCGGGTCATGGCAGGGTCTTAGCAAATGCGGTGGGGGCCGTGATATATGTCATGCAGCCAACAGCCTCCAGCCAATGGAGGAAGGAGAGCCAAAAATGCCCCGCCACGCCCATTATGTGCCGCACGGCGTCATTCCGGCTGTCATCCTGCCGTTCAGCGACGACCTTGCCATCGACGAGAAGGGCTTTCGCGAGCACCTGCAGGACGTGGCGGCGGTCAAGGGGCTGTCGGCCGTCACCGTCAACGCGCACTCGACCGAGGTCGCCTCCTGCAGCTTCGACGAGCAGCGCCGCGTGCTCGACATCGCGCAGGACGAGATCGGCGGCCGGCTGCCGCTCGTCAACGGCATCTGGGCCGACGGCAGTTTGGAGGCGGCGCGCATCGCCCGCATGGCCGAGCAGGGCGGCGCCTCGGCGCTCTTGGTGTTTCCGCCGGCCCCGTTCACCTTGGGCCAATCGCCCGCCATGGCGGTCGAGCATTTCCGGCGCATCGCCGATGCTTCGAGCCTGCCGCTGATCGTGTTCCAGTACCCGCTGGCCACCGGCCAGGGCTATCCGCGCGACACGCTCTTGAAAATGTGCGACGAGGTGCCGACCATCCGCGCCATCAAGGACTGGGCCGGCAACATCGCGCAGCACGAGATGCACGTGCGCGAGTTGCAAAGCCGCAGGCCGGCGGTCAACGTGCTCTCGACCCACAGCGCCTGGCTGTTGAGCTCGCTGGTGCTCGGCTGCAACGGGCTCCTCTCCGGCTCCGGCAGCGTGATCGCCGATCTGCAGTCGGCATTGTTCCAGGCGGTGCAGTCGAACGACCTCGCCGAGGCGCGGCGACTCAACGACCGCATCTATCCGCTTGCCCGCGTGTTCTACGCCGATCCCTGGGCCGACATGCACAATCGGATGAAGGAGGCGCTGGTGCTGCTCGGCCGGCTGCCGCGCGCCGTGGTGCGGCCGCCGCTGGTCAAGCTCGCCCGCGCCGAGGTCGAGCGCATCCGCGCCGCTCTGGTCGAGGCCGGCCTGCTGCCGCAAAAAGCCGCACGTGACGCGGCCTGACCGTCATTCCGGGGCGCGCCCAACGGGTCCGGCCTCTGGCCGGCCCAATGGCAGGCTCCGGCGCGAGCCCGCAATCCATGACCACAGTGTCTGTAGCGGCGCACGGACGCCATTCCTGCGAGGCTGAGCTTATGGATTCCGGCTCTCGCTCGCGTTTGCTCGCTCGGCCGGAAATGACGGCTGCGGGGCTTGAATTCGCGGCCCCTTTCCGCCTAACTGCTGGCCACCATGAACGAAGCTCGTCCTTCGCGGCCCCGCCGCATCGTCTGGCAGAACGTGCTGACCGTGGTCAGCGCAGCGATCCTGATCAGCGCCGAAGTGTTCGGCGCCGCCTTTGCCGGCAGCTGGGCGATCGCCAACCTGATCGGGCTCGGTACGCTCGGCGCGCGCATTCTCGACTTGCTGTTCATGCTGTGCGGCGTCGCCGTGATGCTGCAGTTTCTGCGCGCCGCCAACCGCGTCGAGCCATTCACTGCGGACTGACAGCGTACACGCCGTCGCCGCGCGGTGGAGAATTCGCGCCGTTACGTTTCGTTAAGATCAAAACGCTTGCGAGCTCCCGCAAAATCGCTTATCTGACGAATGCCCAATTTCGCACGTGCCTGTGGCCGTGTGTCGGTCGGTGGGCATCCGGACAAGAGGCCGGACAGCCGCCTAAGGAAGAAACACTACTTCCTTGCTCCCGCGACCGGCAGCCGGAGGCGAAACCGGCATAGCCCGCTCTCCACGGGCGACGCGGCTTAAAGCAACGACGGAAGGGCTTTTTTGGTTACTGCCGGCGCCAATGCCGGGGACACCGAAAGGGCTTGTCCTTCTTTGCCAGCCGTGCGGAACGGGATCTCCCCCATCCGGACCAAGGCAGCAACAACTGCGATGCACTGGCTCCGCACGGTGCGGAACCCGCGCGCTCGCAGGAGGTTCACCTCGGCGGCTATGCCGTCGGCCGGATAGGGGAGCTGGGTCCATGACCACGCGCATCCGCGAATTTCTCAAGCATCGCCTGCAGGACGGACCGTGCCTCGTCGTCGATCTCGACGTGGTGCGCGACAATTATCTGGGCTTCGCCCGCGCGCTGCCCGACACCAAAGTGTACTACGCGGTGAAGGCCAATCCGGCGCCCGAGATTCTCCGGCTGTTGGCCGAACTGCGCTGCTGCTTCGATGTCGCTTCGATCAGCGAGACCGAGGCCGTGCTGGCCGCAGGCGCGACGCCCGAGCGCATCTCCTACGGCAACACCATCAAAAAAGAGTCGGAGATCGCTGCCGCCGCCAAGCTTGGCGTCACGCTGTTTGCGATCGACTGCGAGGCCGAGGTCGAGAAAGTCGCCCGCGCCGCCCCAGGCAGCCGGGTGATTTGCCGCATCCATTGCGACGGCTCCGGCTCGGAATGGCCGCTGTCGCGCAAGTTCGGCTGCGAGCCGGCCTATGCGGCGGATATTCTGGAGCTGGCGCACAAGCGCGGCCTCGCGCCATACGGCGTCTCGTTCCACGTCGGCTCGCAGCAGCACAACATCGAGGCCTGGGACCGCGCGCTCGCCTCGACGGCTTCGGTGTTCCGCGCCTGCGCCGAGCGCGGCATCACGCTCGCCATGGTCAATCTCGGCGGCGGTTTTCCGGCGCGCTACGTGCGCAAGACGCCGAAGCTCGAATCCTACGGCAAGGCGATTTTCCGCTCGCTGCGCAAGCATTTTGGCAACGCAGTGCCGGAGACCATCGTCGAGCCGGGCCGCGGTCTGGTTGGCAATGCCGGCATCATCCAGGCCGAAGTCGTGCTGATCGCCAAGCGCTCGCCCGAGGACGAGGTGCGTTGGGTCTATCTCGACATCGGCAAATTCCACGGCCTCGCCGAGACCATCGACGAGTCGATCCGCTATCCGATCCGCACGCCGCGCGATCGCGACGAGACCGCGCCGTGCATCATCGCCGGCCCGACCTGCGACTCCGTGGACGTGCTGTACGAGAAGACGCCGTACCCGCTGCCGGTGTCGCTCGCCATCGGCGACAAGGTCTTGATCGAGGCAGCCGGCGCCTATACGGCGACCTGCTCGTCGGTCGGCTTCAACGGCTATCCGCCGTTGCGGCAGTATGTGATTTGACAGCGAGTTCAGCTCCGGCTTCGGCCACCGCCGCAGCCGGAGCGCGCTCTTCCAGCTTCTGCGCCAGCGCCAGCAGATCGAAAAACACCGCGGCACAGCCGCCATCCTGCAAGTCGGATCGCGAAAAATGGCCGCTCTGCAAGCCGACCGGCGCCAGCCCGGCGGAGCGGGCGGCTTCGGCGTCATAGGGCGTATCGCCCACCATCGCGATCTGCGCCGGCGGTAAGCGCAATCTTCTGGCAGCGAGCGCCACGATGTCCGGTGCCGGCTTCTCCCGCCTCACGTCGTCGCCGCAGCACGCCACGTCGATCAGGTCGTCGGCCTCCATGATGGCCCGGTAACGATCCAGGTCGTCCTTGTTGCAGGTGGTCGCCAGCGCGATCTTGGCCTCGGCGCTCTTGATCGCATCGAACAGCCGGCGCAGCCCAGGAAATGGCCGCACCTGCGGCAGGTAGCGGACGCGATAGCGCTCGCTGTGCAACTCGGCGATGTGTGCAAGCAGCTTCGGGTCGTGCTTCCTGACGAAGTGACGCAGCATGCGCTTGCCGTCCATGCCCGAATAGGGGTGCAGGTCGGCGACGCTCGCCGTCACGCCGATTTCGGCCAGCGTTTCGCTCCAGCATTGCAGCGTCGGCAGCACCGTATCGACCAGCGTGCCCTCGACGTCGAACACGAAGGCGCGCGGCCGCAACGGCAGATCGTCGGCCGCGCGGACGCGGCCAATCAGCCATCCGGGAGGCCTTAACGGCGCGGCGGCGTCACGCTGGTGAGTGCGGTCATAACGCGCCACGCGCCGGTGGACGCGCCGTTCCGCGTCGGACGCCGGACGGTGCGCAGGGTGATGGGCTCGAAGCGCTTTCAAAGGATCGATCCAAATTCTTGTCGGCTATACGACACGCCCGGACGCACGCATAAAACCGGTCGGCCGCTTAACGCGGAGGAATGCCTGAAGTTCCGCAAGGCGCGCCGGGGGCGCTCGCGTCGGGACGGAAACCTTTCCTGTTGACGGCCGTTGTCAGGCCAGCACCCGGAAGTCAATTCAATGCCCGACCAAATAGCGGCCCGGCCCGCGCTTTCGGCGCACGGCAGCGCACGGTTGCCCGACGTCGAGGTCGAGAGCTACAACGTCGCGCTCAAGGACGACGAGGGTTTTGTCGGCGACCGCGCCAGCAAGGCCGCGTTCCGCAACTTCCTGGAGCAGTGGCGCAAGCCTTTGCGCAAGATCGGCTTGGATCCGTTCGGCGACGAGGCGAGCAGGGCCCTCCCCAAGAAGCGGCTCGACGAAGTTCTGATTGGGGGCGATCACGAAGCCGCCGGCATCGTGCAAGGCGCCATCGAGGATTTTGCCCAGGAGCTGGCGCTGGTGACGCAGCGCTTTCTCAAACTCAAAGGCTGGAAGGATATGGAGCGCCTGGTCGCCGGCGGCGGCTTCTCCGGCAGCCGCGTCGGTGAGCTGGCGATCGGCCGCGCTTCCGTGCTGCTCAAGGCGGAAAACGTCAGGCTCGAGGTCACCACCATCGGTCGCGACCCCGACCAGGCCGGACTGATCGGCGCCGTGCGTCTGGCGCCGGTTTGGATGTTCGAGGCCCACGATGCGATTCTCGCCGTCGACATCGGCGGCACCAATATCCGTGCCGGCGTCGTCGAGCTCAATCTCAAGCGCGCTGCCGATCTCAGCAAAGCCAAGGTGTGGAAGTTCGAGTTGTGGCGCCACGGCGACGAAAAACTCAATCGCAGCGACGCGGTGCAAGGTTTGATCGAGATGCTCGAGCGCCTCATCAAACGCGCCGGCAAGGAGGGGCTGCGGCTGGCGCCGCTCATTGTCATTGGCTGCCCCGGCACCATCGAGCCCGACGGCGCCATCGCGCGCGGCGCGCAGAACCTGCCCGGCAACTGGGAGAAAAAGAGCCGCTTCAATCTTCCGCAGGTGCTTGGCGAGGCGCTCCCCAAGGTCGGCGCGCACGACACCATGATCCTCATGCACAACGACGCGGTGGTGCAGGGATTGAGCGAACTGCCGCGCATGCGAGACGTCGAGCAGTGGGGCATCTTCACGATAGGCACCGGCTTGGGCAACGCGCTGTTCAGCAACCGGCGTCCGGATTAGGGCTGGTCGATAAATCAGCCGAGATCCACGACACCGGCGGTGCCGTCTTCGGCCCCCCAGGCCAGCAGCAGCCCGTCGGCGCTCCAGGCCAGCGCGGTCACCGGCGCATCGCCCGGCTTCTTGGCCAAAATTTCGGCGCCGTCCTCGATGCGCACGAGCAGGACCATGCCGTCGCCATAGCCGGCGGCGACGATGTCCTGCTTGGGATGGCAGGCGACCACCTCGACGCGCGGCTCGGCCGGCGCCAACAGGCGCGGCTACTTGCCCATCGGACCGTCCTTGGTGTGGAACGGCCAGAGAATAAGCTGCGTCGAGCCGGAGGTCGCCAGCCAGCGGCCGCCGGGGGTCCAATCGAGCGACATGACGCGCGCCGCATAGCCCGACATGCGCATGTGCTGGCGGTCAACCAAGCGCCAGCCATGCAGCATCGGCTCCTGCATGGTGGTGACAAGAAAGCGGCCGTCAGGGCTGACGGTGGCGCCAAGATGCGAGCCCTTCCATTCCAGCCGCTCCGGCGCGGCCTGCGGCGCGTTGGGAAACCAAAGGGTGGCGCCATTGTAATGGGCAATGGCGAGGCGAAAGCCCTTGGGCAAAAACGCAAGCCCGCCGACCGTGGACGGCGCCTCGAATTGCCGGAGCTCTTTGGCCTGCGCGAACGCGGTCTTGCCCGCCGACCAGGCCGCCGCGCCATCCGGCCCGAGCGCGACGTGATCGATCCAGCGGCTCTTGGGATCGGCGGCAAGCACGCGGCTCGATCCGACGTCCGTCGTGACCACCTTGCCGTCGTCGCCGCCGCTGACGATGCGCGCACCGTCGCCGGCCGACGCCAGGATGGCGCCGTCATGGATCCCCATGCGCCGCAACTCGCCATCCGGCTCGGCAAACACGAGTGCTTCCTCGCCGAGCACGAACACGGCGGTGCGGCCGAGAAAATGCGCGCCCACCACGGCGCCGCCCGCGACCACTGCGCGGGTGCGCTCGACGACGGAGACGGTGTCGCTGCGGGTCTCGCTCATATCAAGCGATACAGCGCTCGAACCCTTCGGTGATCGTCTTGCCGGGCAGGTTGCGGCCGATGAAGACGATGCGGCTTTCGCGTTTCTCGTCCTTGTTCCAGGTCCGCTGGTGGTCGCCGTCCAGAATCATGTGCACGCCCTGAAAGACGAAACGCTGGTCGTCGCCCTTGAACGCGAGGATACCTTTGCAGCGCAGAATGTTCGGGCCTTCCTTCTGCACCAGATCTTGGATCCACGGGAAGAATTTGTCGGGATCGAGCGGCTTGTCGCTTTTCAGCGACATCGATTGCATGTCCTCGTCGTGATAGTGCTTGAGCCCACCATGATGATGGGCATGGTGATGGTCGTGATCGTCCCCGTGGTCGTGGTCGTGACCGTGCTCGTGATCGTGGTCGTCGCCTTCCAGGAACGCCGGCTCGATGTCGAGGATGCGATCGAGATCGAAGGCGTTGCGGCCCAAGACTTCGCCGAGCGGAATCTTGGCGCGCTCGGTCTTGTGCAGCCTGGCGTACGGATTGATGCCGCGGATGCGCGCCTCGACCTCGGCCAGCTCTTCGGCCGACACCAGGTCGGTCTTGTTGATCAAGATCACGTCGGCGAAGGCGATCTGGTTCTTCGCCTCTGGCGCGTCCTTGAGCCGCTCGTTGAGCCACTTGGCGTCGGCCACGGTGACCACGGCGTCGAGCTTGGTGCGGCGCCCGACATTCTCGTCGATGAAGAACGTTTGCGCCACCGGCGCCGGATCGGCGAGCCCGGTGGTCTCGACGATGATGGCGTCGAATTTGCCCTTGCGCCGCATCAGGCCGTCGAGGATGCGCACCAGGTCGCCGCGCACCGTGCAGCAGATGCAGCCGTTATTCATCTCGAACACTTCTTCGTCGGCGCCGACCACCAGATCGTTGTCGATGCCGATCTCGCCGAATTCGTTGACGATCACGGCGTATTTCTTGCCGTGCGGCTCGGACAGGATGCGATTGAGCAGCGTGGTCTTGCCGGCGCCGAGGTAGCCGGTCAGCACCGTGACCGGAATCTTGTCAGTCATTGGTCCCTCCGTTCGCTCTCTATATAGGCATCCGCTGGCGCTTGCATCCTTACCCGCCGGTCGTTCGACCGCGACGATCAGCCGGGTCGTCGTCGCTGGCTTGATCGAAGGGGCGCTTGGGCTATCGTTTCCGGCACTCGGGCGGGCCAGGGAGGAAACGATGCGTCACAAGGCGCCGATGGTCGCGAGCATTGCGGTTGCGTGCGGCATTGCGGCCGGCGCCGCGGCGCAGGACTATCCGACCCGCGTCGTCCAAATCATCGTGCCGGCGACGGCCGGCTCCAGCGCCGACATTTTGGGCCGCGTCTTGGCCGACGGCTTGTCATCGCGGCTCGGCAAGCCGTTCATCGTCGTCGACAAGCCGGGCGCCGCCGGCGTGCTCGGCACCGCCGACGTGGCGCGCGCCAGCCCCGACGGTTACATGCTGATGCACGGTGCGACGTACTCGATCACCGTGCAGCCGCTGATCGACAAACAAGCCGGCTACACGGTCAAATCCTTCACGCCGATCTGCCAAACGTTCAAGAACGATCAGGTCGTCGTGGTGCCGCCGAATTCGCCGCTCAGGACGGCGCGCGACCTCGTCGCGGCGACCAGGCGCAAGCCCGGCGGGCTCAATGTCGCCGTTCCGGGAATCGCCACGATCCCGCATCTCGCCATGATCGCGTGGGCCGATCAGGCCAAGGTCGCGTTCAACGATGTGCCCTACAAGGGCCCGGCCGAGGAAATGCAGGCGGTGCGCTCAGGGCAGATCGACTTCGCCGCGGTGCCGCTGACCGCGGCCGCCGGCAGCGGGCTGCCGATGCCCGGACTGTTCGCCGAAGCGCGCAATCCCGCATTGCCCAACGTGCCCACTTTCAAGGAGCAGGGTTACGACGTGGCACCGCTGAGCTACGGCGGCCTGTTGGGGCCGGCCGGCATGCCGGCCAGCGTCACCGCCAAGCTGGAGGCGGCGTGCATCGCGGTCATGACGAGCGACGTCGCCCAGAAAGTGGTCAAGCACACGCTGCAGCCGGCCGGCTATTTCGCCGACAGCGCCGGCTTCGCCCGCAATCTCGCGACCGATACGGCCGAGAAGAGCCGGCTGGTGCCGCTCCTCCATCCGCACTGAACAGCGCGCGGTTTGCGCGCGGCGTCTGCAACAGCGCGCTCGTCGGCGCCTTGCCGCGGTAATGTTATAATATTACATTTCGGCGGTCCGCTCACGCCGCCCAGTCTGGGGCGGTCACTGGGACCGGCTATGACAAGGCTGCTCAAGATACTGGTCTGGGTCGCAGCCGCGCTCGCCGTCACGTTCGCAGCCGCCGCGCCGTTGCGGGCGGCCGGCAAAAAGATCGCCGTGGTCGCGGCCGAGAATTTTTACGGCGACGTGGTGCGGCAGATCGGCGGCGCCAGGGTTGCAGTAACCTCGGTGTTGGGCAATCCCGATCAGGATCCGCATCTGTTCGAAGCCACGCCCGCCATCGTTCGTCAGATCGCCGCCGCCAAGGTCGTGGTCTACAACGGCGCCGCCTACGATTCGTGGATGGACCAGTTGCTCAGGGTCACCGCCGCGCCTGGGCGCGTTGTGATCGCGGCGGCCGATCTCGTGCCCAAGAGGGCCGGCGACAATCCGCATCTTTGGTACGATCCGTCGACCATGCCGGCGGTCGCCGCCGCGCTTGCGGCGGCGCTGGACACGATCGATCCAGCCCGCAAGGACGATTACGCGGCGCGGCTGAAGACGTTTCTCGCCTCGCTTGCGCCGCTCGACGAAAAAATCGCCGCCATGCGCGCCAAATATTCCGGCGCGCCGGTGACCGCGACCGAGCCGGTGTTCGGCGACATGGCGGCGGCGCTGGGACTCGTCATGCGCAACGCTTCATTCCAGCTCGCGGTCATGAACAACACCGAGCCGAGCGCCCGCGATTTTGCGCAATTCGAGGACGATCTGAAAAATCACAAGGTGCGGGCGATGTTCTACAACACGCAGGCAGCGGACCGCCTGGTGCGGCGGCTCGTCGCGCTGGCACGCGCTGACGGCGTTGCGGTGGTCGGCGTGACCGAGACGTGCCCGCCGGGCCTGTCGTATCAGGCCTGGATGCTGCGCGAGCTTGACGCCACCGCAAAGGCGCTGGCCGGGCCCGGCTCATGAGCGTGATCGCGCTCGATCATGCCGCGCTCGGCGTCGGCGGGCGCACGGTGCTCCGCGACGTGAGCTGCGCCATCGCGCCCGGCGAGTTCATCGGCGTGCTTGGCCCCAACGGCGCCGGCAAGACGACGCTGTTCCGCGCCATTCTCGGCCTCATTCGGCCGCTGGCCGGCAGCATTCGCGTGTTCGGCCGCGCGCCGCGGCGCGGCGATGCGGCCATCGGGTACCTGCCGCAGGTGCGCACGCTGCTGCCGGACTTGCGCGTGCGCGGCGTCGATTTCATCGCGAGTTCCGTGCGCGGCGAACGTTGGGGACTGCCGGTCCACCCGCGTCCGGAGCGTAAGGTCGTTGCGGAAACGCTCGCTGCCATCGGCGCGGAAGAACTTGCTGAACGGCCGCTCGCCGACATGTCGGGCGGTGAGCGCCAGCGCTTGCTGCTCGCCCAGGCGCTGCTCGGCGAACCGAAACTGCTGCTGCTCGACGAGCCACTGATCAGCCTCGATCAGCGCCATCAGGAATCCGCGGTCGAACTGGTGCGCGGCTTTGTCCGCGAGCGCGGCATCACGGTGTTGTTTTCGGCGCACGAGCTGAACCAGCTGATCGGCGCGCTTGATCGCGTGCTCTACCTCGGCAACGGCCAGGCCGCGCTCGGCACCGTGGCCGAAGTGATGACCGCGCCGGTGCTGTCGCGGCTTTACGATGCGCGCATCGAGGTGGTGCGTGCCGACGGCCATATCTTCGTGCTGTCGCGTGGCCGGAACGTCGAACGCTCCGATCATCAGCACGATCACAGCCACGGCGACGCCCATGCCCACCATCACCACGACCATCGCCATGCTTGAATACGATTTCATGCGCAACGCTTTCGCGGCAGCGGGTGTGGCGGCTGTGGTGTCGGGCCTGGTCGGTTATTTCCTGGTGCTGCGCGGCCAAACATTCGCCGGTCACGCGCTCGGCCATATCGGCTTTGCCGGCGCCACCGGCGCAGCCTTGATCGGCATGGCGCCGGTCTGGGGTCTGGTCGGCTTCACCGTCGCCGCCGGCATTGCGATCGGCTGGCTGGGCGAGCGGATCAGCGGCCGCGACGTCGCCATCGGCGTGGTGCTGGCGCTGGCGCTGGGCTTCGGATTGCTGTTTCTGCATTACTACACGGCGTTCGCCGCCCAGGCGACGGCTTTGTTGTTCGGCAATGTGCTGGCGGTCGATCCCTTCACCATCCTCGCGTTGATCGGGCTCGGCGTCGTGACGCTTGCCGCCTTGGCGGCGATCATGCGGCCGTTGCTTTTTCTCACCCTCCAGCCGGAGCTCGCCGAGGCCAAGGGCGTGCCGGTACGGTTCGTCTCGACCGCGTTCATGGCGATCGTCGCGCTTGCGGTGTCGGAGAGTGCGCAGATCGTCGGTGTGCTCTTGGTCTTCGCGCTGATGGTCGGACCGCCGGCCACGGCGCAGCGCCTCGTGACCGGTCTGTGGAGCGGCATGATCCTGTCGGCCGCGTTGGCATTGGCCGAGGCGTGGCTCGGCATCGCCATGGCTTATGCGACCGATTGGCCGGTGAGCTTCTGCATCGCGCTATTGAGCGCGCTCGGCTATTGTCTCAGCCGCGGCAATTGGCCGGCACGGCGTTCCGCCGCGGCGCAGGGATAAAGCATGAGCGAGCCATCCGGCCGCGCCGTCTGCGTCGGCGAGGCGCTGATCGAGCTCAAGCGTGGCAGCGACGGCCGCTTTGCGCTGTCCTGCGGCGGCGACACGTTCAACACCGCCGTCTACCTGGCGCGCGCCGGCATCGATGCCGCCTTCGCGACCGCGATCGGCGACGATCCGTATTCAGAGAGCATGCTGGCGCTGGCGGCGGCGGAGGGCATCGCCACGAACCTGGTGTTGCGCGTTCCCGGCCGGCTGCCGGCGCTTTGTCTGGTCGAGGGCGCCCCAAGCGGCGAGCGCAGCGTACGCTATTGGCGCGAGGGTGCACCGGTGCACGAACTGTTCGAGCTGCCGGACTGGATGCGGCTCGCCGAAGGCTTGGTCAGTGCAAAGCTGATCTACTTCTCCGGAATTACGCTGTCCTTATTGTCGACCAACGGCATCGCCCGTTTTCTCGCGGTGCTCGAAGTGGCGCGAGGCCAGGGCGCCAAGGTGGCGTTCGACGGCAATTTCCGGCCGCGCGGCTGGAAAGGCGATCTACCGCGCACCCGCACCGTCTTCATCGAAGCGCTCAAGCGCGTCGATATCGCGCTGCCGACCTTCGATGACGAGGCGGTGCTGTGGGGCGATCCGAGTCCGGAAGCGACGGTGGCGCGGCTGCAGGCCTTCGGCATCGGCGAGATCGTGGTCAAGAACGGACCGAACAGCGCGCTGGTCGCGCGTGTCGGCGCGCAGGACTTCGTGCCGGTGCCGGAAGTTCTGGTGCCGGTCGACACCACCGCCGCGGGCGACGGTTTCAATGCCGGCTATCTGGCGGCGCGGTTGTCCGGCAGCGAGCCGATGCAGGCCGCGGCCGCCGCCCATCGTCTCGCCGGCCACGTGATCCGCCATCCCGGCGCGCTGGTGCCACGTGTCGGCGCGGCGATGCACTGAGCGTCGGCCGATTCCGCCTTGCCGGTGTACGCGAAAGCGCACGGGAATCAGCGTTGATCAAAATGAGTCGTCGTCGCTCGTCATTGCGAGCCAACGGGTCCCGGCCCGATCACGAGCTCCGCGAAACAATCCAGAGCCCATCCCTTGCCTCCCCCGCTTGCGGGGGAGGGAAGGGTGGGGGATTGCGCCATACCGCGATCGAGACGATCATTTGCAACGCGCCTCAGCCGTCGAAATCGCTCGGCCGCAACTCGATCGGCGTGCCGTGCGGCGTACGCGCGCAGGCGTGCGCCCAGGCGACGCGGGTGCGCGCGAGCGTGTGCGGATCGGAAAGGCCTTTCGCCGCGACGATGCGCTCGAGCGTGGCCAGCCAGTGGTGGTAATAGGTTTCGCCGGTGTCCGGATCGCCGGCGGCTTGCGCCTTTTTGATCTCCTCGCCCAGCGTCGCGGCCCATTCGTTCCAGGTGAAGACGCCGCGCTCGTTGAGCGCCAGCGCCAGTGCAAATGCCTGCGCTTGCCACGGCTCGCGGAATACGGGGCCTTCGTCGTTGCGCGGAATGCTCTGCACCGACTGCGTCGCCCGCAGCGTGGCCGGATCAGTGCTCATGAGATCACACCGCTTCGAGATACGGCTCGAACGCTTCGATCGACATTTTCAGCGACGGGTCCGCGGCATCGCCCCACAATTCGCGGCTCTCGAACACCACGGTGTAGAGCCATTGCGGGTTCTCGCCTTGGCCGATCGCCACGGTGTCGGGATAGACGTGGCAGCCGCGCACCGCTTCGATCACGCCGCTTTTGCCGCGGGCGTAGCGCGGCAGGCGCGTATGCGTTGCCGGATGAATGTTTTTGGTGCGCACCTTGTCGCCGGCCTTGAACCGCGCCGGCGCTTGCGCCGGCCGGCTGAATGAGCCGCGCGACAGCGTGTTCGGGACGTCGGCAGCGGTGAGCTTGCGCTCGAGCGGCTTGCCGGGGCGGAGCGCGTGGCCGGCATCCAGTTCGTCGCGGCCGGCGAGGCCGAGCTCGACGATCATGTTTTCGAGCCGCGTCTCCCATTTTTTGTAATAGGAGCTCGACAAATAAACGTCCGGCGGCAGGCGCTCGATGCCGGCACGGGTCTGGTCGATGGTCCAGATGCCGGTGTAGCCCATGGCGCGGTTGAGCGCGAGCGTGCGGCCTTCCCAGGGCGCGTGAAACACCGGCTCGTCCCGTTCCGGCTCGACTTTGCCGAAGCCGTGCATGCCGCCCATATCGTGGATGCCGTCCATTACGCGGCCTCCTTGGGGTCTTTCGGCAGCCCAGTGCCGATCATGCTGTTGCGGGTGACAAGCATGGCGAGCCGCTCCTCGCTCCAGCCGTCGGTGCCGGCCGGGCGCATCGGCAGCACGATGAAGCGCGTCTCGGCGGTCGAATCCCAGACCCGGATGTCGGTGCCGGCCGGCAGCTTGACGCCGAAATCGGCGAGCACGCCGCGCGGATCGCTGACCGCGCGCGAGCGATAGGGCGCGGACTTGTACCAGACCGGCGGCAGGCCGAGCACCTCCCAGGGATAACAGGAGCACAAGGTGCAGACGATCATGTTGTGCCGCTTCGGCGTATTCTCGACCGCGATCAAATGGTCGCCGACGCGATTGAGCAGGCCGAACGAAGCGACCGCCTTGCTGGCATCGGCGAGCAGCGCTTCTTTGAATGCCGGATCGCTCCACGCCTTGGCGACGACGCGGGCGCCGGTATGTGGCCCGACCTTGGTCTCGTAGGCTTCGACGATGGCATCGAGCGCGGCCTGGTCGATATAACCCTTCTCGGCCAGCACCGTCTCGAGCGCGCGGACGCGCAGCTGCATTTCGGACAATTCCGAGCCGTGCTCGTGATCATGATCGTCGTGTTCGTGCGTCATAGTCTTCGTCCCGGCATATCATCGTTCAGAGGCCGCGCGTTTCGCGGCAGCCCAGTTGGGGCATTATAGTGCATCGCGATCGAACCTGTCACACCGCGGGAACGCCATGGGCAAAGAGCTGTGCCAGTGCACCCGCCGCTCGGTCCGACGTTATTTTATCTGCGCGCCGTTGCGTCGCTCGCAATGACGAGTCGTTTCTCACGAGGTCCGGCTAAAGGTCGCCGAGCCCGTATTCCGACCAGCGCGCGGCAACGCGCGCCCCGTCTTCGGGCGCTGGCCGCACCGTCGGCGGAAAGCGTTCGCCGCCCCATTCGGCGCGGCGCGGATTCTTCCACGATCGCGTGGCGTCGATCAGCATGCGGTTCCACAGCCCGGTGCCGAGCTGCGCCACGTCGCGGTCCTCCATCGGCGTCGACGGATCGATCGGCGAGCCGAAAATGCTCGGAAAAATCACCACGCCGCCTTCGCCGGCATTGACGCGATGCGCGAACGCCCATTCGACCTGCTCGTCGTCGGCCGGATCGATGTCCTCCTCGACCACGGTGACGTGCTTGTAGCGGTACTGCGCCGCGCTGTTGCCCCACAGCGCCGCGGCGATCTGCTTGGGCTGGCCCTGATAGTGCTTGTTGATCTGAACGCGCAGATTGACGCCGTTGGTGATCGGCGGCGCAAAGACGTCGAGCACGCCCGGAATGCCGGCGCCGTTCAAAATGTTCCAGGCGATGGCGGCGCGCTGCACCGACGACATGACGCTGTTCTCGCTATATGAGCCGGGCAACGTCCCCTCCAGCGAGCCGCAGAAGATCGGGTCACGCCGGTGCGTGATGCACGTGATCCGCATGGTGGGCCGCGGCGTCGGCAGGTCGGAGACGTAGCCGGTAAACTCGCCGAACGGGCCTTCGCTCTCGTAGGTCGCCGGATCGTCGCTGATGGTGCCTTCGATCACGATCTCGGCGCTGGCCGGTACTGCCAGATCCACTGTCTCGCAGCGAATGAGCTGCGCCGGCTCGCCCCGATAGGCGCCCATCGTGTCCCATTCGCACACGCCCGCGGGCAGCGGCGAACCGGAGAGAAACGACATGACCGGATCCCAGCCGATCACGCAGGCGACCGGCATCGGCTGTTTGCGCGCGGCCCATTTGACGAAATGGGCGCCCCAGTGCTGGCCGCCTTTGATGAGCAGGAATGGCGCGGTGTTCTTCTTGCCGATCATGCCGCGATAGAGGCCGACATTCATCACGCCGGTGTCCGGGTCTTTGGTCACGATCGACGAGAAGGTGTGGATGTAGCGGCCGCCTTCGAGGTAGTGCCATTTCGGCACCGGAAATTCGGTCTGATCGATCGCCGCCCCCTTGACGATCACCTCCTTGACCGGGCCGCCGGCGACGAGCACGTGCGGTATAGTCTCGCGGTTTTTTTGCATGACGTGCTGCACGAGGTCGCGGTTCGATGTGTCGCGCGGGAAGCCGAGCGCCAACGCCAACCGGGAGCGGGAGCCGAGCCCGCTGGCGAACAGCTTGGTGCAGCGGCCGCCGCCATAGTCTTTGATGTTTTCGAACAGCAGCGCCGGGCCCTTCTTCTCCAGCACGCGGCGCGTCACGGCGCCGATCTCGCGGTCCCAATCGACCTCGGCCGTGATCCGCCGCAGCTCGCCGTGCTGCTCCAGGCTTGCCATCCACTGCCGCTGGTCCAGAAAACCCATTGCACCCTCGTGTCGAACGTTTGGCAGCCGCGCGCCCGCCAATAACTTGATCGCGGCATTAATTCCCGCAATTGTTGGGCTTCGCAATGGGATGGCGCGGCAATGCGCCGCCGGTATTGGGAAAGGACATTGCCGTGCCGAATATTTTCGATCTGCACAGCGCTGTGGCATTGGTGACCGGCGCGTCGAGCGGGCTCGGCGCGCGCTTCGCCGAGGTGCTGGCGGAAAACGGGGCTGCAGTCGTCCTGGTGGCGCGTCGCGCCGACCGGCTGGCCGCCGTCAAGGCGCGCATCGAACAGGCCGGCGGCCGCGCGCTCGCGGTCGAGGCCGACGTGCGCGAGCGCACGGCCATGCGCCAAGCCTTCGATGCCGCCGAAGCAGCCCTCGGCACGGTCACCATCCTGGTCAACAATGCTGGCGTGGCTCATTCCGGGCGCGCCGTCGAACTGGCCGAGGAGGAGTGGCGGCGCATCCTGTCGACCAATCTCGACGCCGTGTTCTACTGGTCGCAGGAAGCGGCGCGGCGCATGTTGGCGGCTGGCAGGGGCGGCGCCATCGTCAACATCGCCTCGGTGCTCGGCCTCAATGTCGACAAAGGCGTCGTCGCCTACGCGACCGCCAAGGCCGGCGTCATCCAGCTCACCAAGGCGCTGGCGCTCGAACTCGGCTTCAAGGGTGTTCGGGTCAATGCCATCGCGCCCGGCTGGATCGTCACCGAGCTCAACCGCGATTATCTCAATAGCGAGCGTGGCAAAGCGCTGACGCGCGAGATTCCGCTCGGCCGCTTCGGCCAGGAGCGCGATCTCGACGGTCCACTGCTGTTGCTCGCGTCCGACGCCGGCCGCTTCATCAACGGCGCCACCATCGTCGCCGACGGCGGCCAGTCGGTGGCGCTACGGGGCTGACAGGGATCAGGGGACCAAGCATCAGGCATCAGGCATCAGGCATCAGGATGTGCGATACGCCTGATCCCTGACTTCTTAATCCCTGCTAGAACGGCCGGTGCATTCTGCCAAGCAGCCAACCGATGCCGAGCGCGATGGCGCAAGCCGTATAGGGCTGGTTTTCGACCATATTGCGCAGCGCCCGTTCGAACGAGCCGGCGGTGCTGCGGGCCGCATCGCCGGTGGCATCGGCGACTTTGCCGGCGCTGTCGCGCGCCTGGCCATAAACGTCCTGCGCGGCCTCGGATGCCGTACCGGCGACCTTCGAGGCATTGTTCTTGGCATCCGTAAAGGCGCGGTTGAAATCGGGGTTTTGCGGGCGGGTGTCTGGCATGGACGCCTCCATGGCGGGAGAGTTCGCCCAATAACGCGCGGGCGCGCGCGAAGTTCATTCCGCCCGGAACTATCGGTTTGCGGCTCCGTTATTCGGACGAAGCGGCAAGTGATCGAGCGCAAAAGGGAACTGCAGCGATGTTTCAGCCTCGTCTGAAGGACTTCGATCCGCGCCTCGGCGCGATCGTCGAGCATTTGCGCGCCATCGAAAAAGAACTGCGCACGTTTGGCAGTAGCTCCGGCCGGCGCGCGTCCGCTGAGGCGGCTGCGACGGGAGACCGCATCGCCGAGACCATCGGCCCGATCCTCAACGACATCGCCGCGCGCTTCCGTAAGGGGCAGCAGGCAGCGTTCGACCAAGCTTCGACGCTCGGCAATCAGGCGGTCAAGGCCGGCACGAAGATGGGTGGCGACGCCGCCGACCGTATTGCCGGTCAAACCAAACAGCGCCCGCTGCTGATGCTTGCCGTCGCCATCGGCGTCGGCATCCTCATTGGCGCGGCCAGCCGTAGGACTTAGCTGGCGCTGGCGCCTTTCGCACCCACTGGGATTCTCTTAACTCCACTGCCTCGCCCGGCACCGTTTGTGGTAGCGGTGGCCCGACCGCGCGCCGCGGGTCGCGCCTGGCTGGCGCCCTAGCGACCGAACGGTCGGAGAAAGCCGTCGATCGCAACGGCGCCACGCAGTCAGCGTGACCATTTCTAACAATCGATCTTGGCAAAGAGAGAAAGAGAACGTGACCGAAAAAACCTGCTGCGGGTGCTCGACGCCCGCGACATCCACCATACTCGCTCCGCGGCGCATGTGTATCGCAGCCACGTCGTTGCGTCACGACATCCGGACGAGCGTCTAGCCGTTGCGGTGCCGCCGTGAGACTATGGCGGCCGGCCTTCGGCCGCAAACACATACGCGACGACCATGTACCCAGGCATCGGAGATACGGTCCGCCGCAAAGAGGATGTGCGCCTCGTCACCGGGCGCGGCTCCTACAGCGACGATTTCAACTTGCCCGGCCAAGTTTACGCCGCCGCGGTGCGGTCGCCGCACGCGCATGCGCGGATTTCCGGCATCGATAGCGCAGCGGCGCGTGCGCTGCCGGGCGTGCTCGCCGTGCTCACCGGCACCGACGCGCGCGCCGACGGGCTCAACCGCATCCCGCATCTCGCCGCGCCCGGCACGCCGCCCGACATCGTGCTGAAAAACCGCGACGGTTCGCCGGTGCCGGCGGCGCCGCATCACGTGCTGCCGACCGACCGGGTGCGCCACGTCGGCACCGCGGTCGCCTTTGTCATCGCCGAGACGCTCGCCGCGGCGAAGGACGCCGCCGAGAAAGTTTTGGTCGCATACGAGCCGTTGCCGGTGGTCACGGACCCGAAAGCCGCTGCCGAACCCGGCGCGCCGCGGCTTTACGATGATCTGCCCAACGTCATGATCGACGCCGAAATCGGCGACGCGGCGGCGGTCGACGCGGCGTTCGCGCGCGCCGCCCACGTGACCCGGCTCGACACCTGGCTCAATCGCGTCACCGGCGTGCCGATGGAGCCGCGCTCGGCGCTCGGCGTCTACGATGCCGCGAGCGGGCGCTACACGCTCTATGCCGGCTCCGGCGGCATCGTGCGGCAAAAGCGCGAGATCGCGCAGATCCTCGGCGTGCCGCTCGACAACGTGCGCGTCATCGCCCGCGAGATCGGCGGCAATTTCGGCACGCGCAACAGTTTCTTTCCCGAATTTGCGCTCGTGGTCTGGGGCTCGCGCAAGGTCGGCCGGCCGGTGAAATGGACCGCCGAGCGCCACGAGGCCTTCGTCACCGACTATATGGGCCGCGATCTGACCGTGCATGCCGAGCTCGCGCTCGACGCCGACGGTCGCTTTCTGGCGCTGCGCTCATCAAATCTCAGCAATGTCGGCGCGCACAGCGGCTCCTACGTGCCGCTGGTCAAAGGCGTGGGACTGGCGACCGCGGGCTACCGCATTCCGGTGTCGCATATTTCCGCACGCGCGGTTTTGACCAACACGATGTGCACCACGCCGTACCGCAGCGCCGGCCGGCCCGAAGTCATCTACGTCATCGAGCGGCTGATCGACAAAGCCGCGCAGGAGCACGGCTTCGACCGCGTCGCGCTGCGCCGGCGCAATCTCATTCCGCCATCAGCGTTCCCGTACAAGAATCCGCAGGGCATCATCTACGACAACGGCACCTATCGCGCGGTGATGGACAAGGCGATGGCGCTCGGCGATTGGCGCGGCTTCAAAAAACGCCGCGCCGCGGCGCGCCGGCGCCAGCGGCTGCGCGGCATCGGGCTGTGCTGCTATCTGGAAACCACCGGCGGCTACCCGCGCGAGCGCGCCGACGTCACCGTGCACGGCAACGGCAAGGTCGACGTCGTGGTCGGCACGCTGTCGAGCGGCCAAAGCCACGAGACCACGTTCGCGCAATGCGTGGCGGAATGGCTCGGCGTGCCGTTCGAGGACGTGCACGTGTTCGAGAACGACACCGACATCGTCAAGGAAGGCGGCGGCTCGCATTCGGCGCGCTCGATGCGGCTCGCCGGCATCGTCATGGGCAATGCCTCGGACGCCATCATCGACAAGGGCAAAAAGATCGCCGCCCATATGCTGGAAGCCGCCGAGGACGATATCGGCTTTGCCGCCGGCCGCTTCACCGTCAAAGGCACCGACCGCGCCGTCAGCATCGTCGCGGTCGCGGCGGCGGCCGAACGCAATGACAATGCTTTGCCGGAAGATTTGGCTTTGCCGGAGGATTTGCGCGGGCCGCTTGCCGCGACGGCGGACGAGACGATCAGGCAGCTCGGCTTTCCGTACGGCGCGCATGTCTGTGAAGTGGAAATCGATCCCGACACCGGCGCGCTCGATCTGGTGCGCTACGTCGCGGTCGACGACGTCGGCCGCGCCATCAATCCGATGGTGGTGCACGGCCAGACCCACGGCGGCGCCGCGCAGGGCATCGGCCAGGCGCTGTGGGAGTGCTGCACCTATGACGCCGAGGGCCAACTGCTCGCCGCCTCGTTCATGGATTACGCCATGCCGCGCGCCGATAGTCTGCCGGCGTTCACCACCGCGATCAGCGAGGTGCCGACACCGACCAACAAGCTCGGCGTGCGCGGCGCCGGCGAAGGCGGCACCACCGGCGCGCTCGGCGCCGTGGTCAACGCCGTGGTCGACGCGCTCGCCGAATTCGGCGTCAGCCACATCGAGATGCCGGCGACGCCCGAGCGCATCTGGCGCGCCATCCAGGCGGGAAAGAAATGAAATTGATGCGTCATTCCGCGACGGCGCGAAGCGCCGAACCCGGAAATTGTTACCGCGCTTATTTGTTCGGATTTGCAGACCGGGATTTGTTGTAGTTGGGCGCGCGGTTCCGCCTTAGACGGCCGTTCATGATTGTTCCCGGCGCTTACCGGGTCGAACCTGTTGCGCAGCGCGCGCCGCGCGATTGTGGCATCCGGATGTCCTCCGCAGCCAGAATTCAAGGCGCGGTGGACGCCTTTGGCAGGCCGCGAAGTGGTCACATTTTCATGCGGCCATGATGGGTGCGGGGCCGCCCGATTGGCGGGCGGCAAGTCGGGGAGACATCATGAGCATTGTCAGACAACGTGGCGCGGAAGGCGAGCGGCCAGGGGTCGAGGTCGAGAGCAATATCCGCGAACTGGTGCGCCGCGACGCCACCACTCTGCGTCAGGCGGAGAGCGACGGCGAACTTGCAGCCAACAATCTCAGCACCCTGTTGCGGCGGGTTTCGGCCCATTCCACGCGCGAGATCGACCTTCTGATCGGCGAGTTGCGGACCTTGCGCGACAAGCTGCACGCCGACGGCAACCGCGTCGAACGCGAGATCGTCGAGTATGCGGCGCTGAGCCAGTCGGTGATTCAGCTGACGAAAATCATCGCCGACGGCGTCATGCAGATCAAAAAAGTGCCGGACGCGCCCAGCATCACCGAATAAGTCCACGAGCCTGCAATCCGGCTCTGTCGCGGCCGTCATTGCGAGCGGCCCGCCTACGCTTGCTGCGCGAGCTACGGCGCGGTTTGAGTCACGCGGAAGCGCGTAGCGCGAAGGCGGAAGCGAAGCAATCCAGCACCGCGCCGCGGCTATGGATTGCTTCGGCGATGTATTGAATCACAGCCGGCCGTTGAACGCGTCGGCGATGAACTGATGGGTGAGCGTGTAGGTCTGCCGCGTCGCCGGTTCGTCCCAGCCGGAAACGCCGGGCACGTCGAAACCCTGATCGGTGTAGGCGTGATAGGTGCCGCCGAACACCAGCATCTGCCATTTGGCGCCGGCGGCATCCATTTCGGCCGCGAAGGCGTCGCGGTCGGCCTTGGGCACGACAGGATCGGGCGCGCCGTGGGCGACGAGAAGCTTGGCCTTGACCGCGCCTTTGCGCGCCGGCGCTGCGGTTTTCAGATCGCCGTGGATCGACACCGCGGCGGCGATATCGGCGCCGTCGCGCGCCAGCTCCAAAACATTGCCGCCGCCGAAGCAGAAGCCGATGGCGGCGTGGCGGCCGTCGATCAGGGCGCGCTTGTTGCCTTCTGCCGTCAGCGTGTCGAGCGCCGCGCGGATGCGTGAGCGTGCTTCGGCCGCGTTGGCGCGCAGCGGATTGGCGAGAAGCGGCGCCTCGCCGAAATCGGCCGGCCGCGTGCCCGCTCCGTACATGTCGGCGACCAGCACCACATAGCGGTCGCCGGCAACGAGCTTGCCGCGCTCGATCGCCTTGTCGGTCACGCCCATCCAGTTCGGCGCCAGCAGCACCGCCGGACGGCGGCCGGAGATTTTTTCCTCGTAAATAAGCGCGCCCTCGGCGGTCAGCGCGCCCATGGCGTATTTGATGGTTTCGACTTTCATGCAGCTTTCTCCTCAATCGTCATTGCCGGGCTTGACCCGGCAATCCATGGGGCAACCACGAGTGCATATCAGCGGCAGTTCAGCATGGACCGCCGGGTCAAGCCCGGCGGTGACGAGCCAAGAGTATGTCCGCGCCGAACGCAGCCGCAAATATTGTGTTCTCCGCGAAAACTTATACTGTGCGGCGCCGTGACGGCGTATCTCCCCGGTTGCTCAGGCCTGCCGGCGCCGCGCCCCAAAAAGGCGCGGCGATGATCGTCGTCGCCATCGACATCGGCGGCACGTTCACCGACCTTGTCGGCTTCGACGCCAAGGCCGGCCGCTTCGTCGAGGCGAAGAGCCTGACCACGCCACGCGATCTGACGCAGGGCGTGCTCGACTGCATCCGCAAGAGCGGGCTCGACGCCGCTTCGATCGACGAACTGATCCACGGCTCGACCATCGCCATCAACACGTTGATCGAGCGTACCGGCGCCAAGACCGGACTGATCGTTACCAGCGGCACCCGCGACGTCTACATCATCGGCCGCGGCAACCGCCCCGAGGCTTACAATCTGTTCTTTCACCGCCACCGGCCGCTGGTGCCGCGCCATCTGACCTGCGAGGTCGAGGAGCGACTGACCAGTGCCGGAGAGATTTTCCGTCCGTTGAACAAGGCGAGCGTGGCGCAGGCGTGCCGCACGCTCGCGGCGGCTGGCGTCGAAGCCATCGCCGTGTGTCTCCTTCACTCCTACGTCGATCCGGCGCACGAACGCATTGTCGGCACCATGGCGAGCGAAGCGCTGCCGCACGCTTATCTGTCGCTGTCGCACGACGTCTTGCGCGAATATCGCGAGTTCGAGCGGCTCTCCACCACGGTGGTCAATGCCTATATCGGGCCGCGGGTCGGCGGCTACGTGAAGAACCTCAAATCGGAGCTCGCTGCCGTCGGCTTTGCCGGCGAGCTGTCGATCATGCGCTCCAACGGCGGCGTGATGACGCCCGCAGTGGCGACCGCGCGTCCGGTGGCGATGATGGAATCCGGTCCGGTCGGCGGCATCATCGCCTCGGCGCGCGTCGGCGAAAAGCTCGGCTTTGCCAACGTCATCTCGTTCGACATGGGCGGCACCACCGCGAAGACGAGTTTGGTGCGCGACGGCGAGCCGACCTTGGCGCCGGGCTATTACGTCGGCGGCTATGCCGGCGGCCATCCGGTGATGCTGCCGATGATCGACGTGGTCGAGGTCGGCGCCGGCGGCGGCAGCATCGCCTGGATCGACGACGTCGGCGCGCTCAAGGTCGGGCCGCAGAGCGCCGGCGCCGATCCCGGCCCGATCTGCTATCGCGGCGGCGGCAGCGAGCCGACCATCACCGACGCCAACGTGGTGCTCGGCGGCCTCGACGCGCACAACTTTCTCGGCGGCGAGCTTGTGCTCGACGCCGGCGCCGCGCGCGCCGGCATCGAGCAGAAAATCGCAAAACCGTTGGGCGTGGATGCCATCACCGCATCGCGAGCGATCCTTGCGATCGCGATTGCAAAAATGGCGCTTGCGGTGCGCGAAGTCTCGGTCGAGAAGGGTTACGATCCGCGCGATTTCGCGCTGGTCGCTTCCGGCGGCGCCGGCCCGCTGCATGTTTGCGCCATCGCCCGCGAGCTGCATATTCCGAAAGTCATCGTGCCGCTGTTTCCGTCGCACTTTTCGGCGCTCGGCATGCTGCTCGCCGACGAGCGGCACGATTTCATCCGCACTTTCTACTGCGATCTCGCCAGTCTCGATTTCAAGGCGCTCGCCGCCGTGCACGATGAAATGGCGAGCCAAGCAAAGACGAGCCTGCGCCATGCCGGCAAGGCGGAATGGCAGGTCGCGCTCGATCTGCGCTATGTCGGGCAGGAGTTCACGCTTTCGGTGCCGGTCACGCGCGAAGCGCTCAAGCGGGCCGACCGGCAAAAAATCCGCGCCGCATTCGATGCGCTTTATGAGCATCGCTATGCCCATCAATCACCCGACGAGCCGGTGGAGATGGTCAACATCCGCCTCGCCGCCATCGGCAAGCGGCCGACGCTGCGCTTTCCCAAACTCGCCGCGCGTAAAAACGCAAAGCCGGCCCGCCGCCGCAGCGTCTATCTCGGCGATTCGCGCCAACCACTGACCTGCCCGGTCTATCAACGCGGCGAACTGGGCGCCGGCGCCCGCATCAAAGGCCCGGCGCTGATCGAGGAACACGGCACCACCACGGTGCTGTTCGCGGCGGACCGCTGCACAACGGCGCCATCGGGTGAGCTCGTCATCGATGTGGGAGGCACACGATGAAGTCACCCCGTCATCCTGAGGTGCGAGCGAAACGAACCTCGAAGGATGCACGGCCGAGGCGCTCGGGCCGTCGCCCTTCGAGGCTCGGCGCGGAGCTTGTCATCGGGCCGGCCGAAGGCCGGACCCGTTGGCGCCGAGCACCTCATCAGGGTGACGGGGCACAAGCTGATAAAAAACCAAAAAAACTCGACGCGGTGACGCTCGAAGTCATCCGCAACGCGCTGCCGGCGATCGCCAACGAGATGGCCGCGGACCTGCAGCGCACCTCCTACAACATGATGATCTACGAGGTGCGCGATTTCTGCACCTCGCTGGTCAACACCAGGGGCGAGCTGATCGCCCAGAACGTCGGCGGCGTGTCGCATTTCGTCGCCGATCTCGGCGTCATCATCACCGACGCCATGGCGCGTTACAGCGCCAAGGGCTTTGCCGAAGGCGACGTCCTCATCACCAATCACCAGGCGGTCGCCGGCCAGCACCTCAACAACATCGTCATCTACATGCCCTGCTTCTACAAGGGCGAATTGTTGCTATTCGCCATGGTGCGCGCGCACTGGATCGACGTCGGCGGCATGTCGACCGGCTTCGGCGCCGGGCCGAGCGTCGCCGATCCCTGGCTCGAAGGCTTGCAGCTCGACCAGCTGAAAATCTACCAGGCCGGCCGGCTCGACGAGACGCTCTATCGCGTGCTCAAGGACAACATCCGCTTTCCGGAATCCTCGCTCGGCGACATGAAATCGCAGATGGCGGCGTGCCGGCTGGCGCTCCGCCGCATGACCGAGCTGTTCGACAAATACGGCAGGGACACCGTGCTCGCCGCCATTGCGCAAATCTTCGCCGAGACCGAGCGCAAGTGTCGCAACGTGGTGGAGAAGCTCAAGGACGGCGTCTACGAGGCCGCCTCCTTCATCGACCATGACGGCGTCACGCGCGACGAGCGGGTCCCGATCCACGCCAAGATCAGCGTCGACCGCGGCAGCATGATTATCGACCTGTCCGGCTGTTCGGGCGAGCGCAAGGCGGCGATCAACGCGCGCACCTACGCCGCGGCCCGCGTCGCCTACAAGGCGCTGACCGGCCCGCTCGAACCGGTCAACGAGGGCTCGTTCCGCGCGCTCAAAGTGATCATTCCGGAAGGCAATGTGATGATGGCGCGCTACCCGGCGCCGATGGCGGGCTGGAGCGTGATCGTGCCGACCGTGGTCGACACCATCATCAAGGCGCTCGGTCCCGCCATGACCGACCGCGTCCCCGCCGGGCATCATGGCCTGCTCGGCGGGTCCATCGTGTTCTTCGGCGTGCACCCGAAGACCAAGCGCCATTTCGTCGTGCAGAGCATCGAGGGCGGCGGCTGGGGCGGCCGGCCGACCGAGGACGGCGAATCGGCGACGGTGTCGGTTTGCCAGGGCGACGTGCGCAACGCCTCGATCGAGGGCATCGAGCTGAAATGCCCGGTCGTCATCGAGCGCCGTGCGCTGCGCACCGACTCCGGCGGCGCCGGCAAGCATCGCGGCGGGCTCGGCCTCGACACCTGCGTACGCAATCTGGTCGATGGCCGCTGGAATTTCGATCATCCGCGGCGCGAGCAGTGTCCGCCCTGGGGCTTGTGGGGCGGTACCCCGGGCAGCCATGGCGACTTTCTGTTGCGGTTGCCGGGCGAAAACGATTTCCGCTCCATGGAGGCGCCGCACTACCCGGTGCCGGCCGACGCCGAGGTGATCGTGCGCACCGGCGGCGGCGGCGGCTGGGGTGATCCGCTCGAGCGCGACGCCGCGTCGGTACGCAACGACGTGATCGAGCAATTGGTCTCCCGCCGAGTCGCGGTGGAGACCTACGGCGTCGTACTCAGGGACGATTTGACGCTTGACGAAGCGGCGACCGCGCAGCGGCGAAATGCGCTAAGATCGGCGCCCAAGAGGGGAAGCGGCCAATAGCACAGCCATTGCCGGCCAGGCCGGCGTTTGTAATTTGCCGCGCGTTCTTTTCAGAATGAGCACCGGCGAAGTCGCAATCCGCATCAGGAGCGTCGGCCACCAGTTCGGCGAGGCGGGCGAGGCGCGCCACGTGCGCGCACTGGCCGACACCTCGCTCGACATCGTGCGCGGCGAGCTGTTGTGCCTGATCGGGCCGAGCGGTTGCGGCAAGAGCACGCTGCTCAACGTCATCGGCGGCTTGCTGGCGCCGACCAGCGGCACCGTGGAGGTCGCCGGCAAGCCGGTGCATGGACCGATGCCGCACGACATCGCCTACATCTTCCAGGAGAACGCGCTGTTGCCCTGGAACACGGTCGACGAGAACGTCCGCCTCGGCATGCTGTTCCAGGGCGTGCCGAAAGCCGAGCACGCCGCGCGCGCGCAGCGATCGCTGGAAGCGGTCGGCCTTGCCGAGTTCGCCGACCATTATCCGGCGCAGCTCTCCGGCGGCATGCGCCAGCGCGCGGCGCTGGCGCGGGCGCTGTCGCTGCAGACCGGCATCCTGTTGATGGACGAGCCGTTCGGCGCGCTCGACGAGCAGACCCGCATGATCCTCGGCGAGGATCTGTCGGTGCTGCTGGCGCGCACCGAGAAGACCATCGTGTTCGTCACCCACAGCCTCGGCGAGGCGGCGTTCTTGGCCGACCGCGTCGCGGTGTTCTCGGCGCGGCCCGGCACGGTGAAGAAGATCATTCGCATCGACGAGCCGCATCCGCGCAATCCGGCCTTCGTCACGTCGGAAAAATTCACCACGCTGCGCAACGAGCTGTACGCCCTGCTGCACGACGAAATCCGCAAAGCCGTGGGGTCGGAAGCGCCGCGCGGTCGCCGTGGCGCCAACGGCGGGGCGCCGTGATGGCGCGGCGCCGCGAGGCCATGGAGCGGCTCGCCAGCCGCGCGGTGCAGATCGGCTTTCTGCTCGCTCTGTTGGCGTCGTGGTACGCGGCGACCAATTTTTGGGGCGTCAATCACCTGCTGCTGCCGAATCCGGTCGCGGTGTTTCATCAATTGGTCGACGTCTTGAAGACCGGCCAGTTTCTGCCCGACCTGCGCGTGACCGCGACCGAGTTCGCCGCCGCCTTCGTGCTGGCAATGACGTCCGGCATGCTGGTCGGCTGCTTCGTCAGCCGCTCGCGCTATTGGGTTGCCGTCTTCGAGCCGCTGTTCGCCGGCATCTATTCGATCCCGATCATTCTGCTGTTGCCGCTTTACGTGCTGTTCTTCGGCCTTGGCCCGGCGTCGAAGATCGCGCTCGGCACGACCATCAGCTTCTTTCCCGTCGTGCTCTCGACCATCGCCGGCTTCGGCCATGTCGACCGCACGCTGGTCACCGCGGCCCGTTCGATGGGCGCTTCGGATTACCAGCTGTTCCGCTACGTGCTGGTGCCGGCGGCGCTGCCGGTAATTCTCACCGGGCTGCGCATCGGATTTACCGTGGCGCTGCTCGCGATCCTGGGCAGCGAAACCATCGCTTCGCTCGCCGGGCTCGGCCATCACATCGTGCAGCTCGCCGAGAGCATGGAGATGGCGCGGATGTTCGCTTACATCGCCTTCGTCGTGGCGATCACCGTGCTGCTCAACGGCCTGGTCTCGCATCTCGAAGCGCGCGGGAGGCGGCACGAATGACGTCGATCCAATCGAGCGGCGTCGCAACAACCGCTCGTCCCCGCGAGGGTGGGAACCCAGCCCTGGATTCCCGCTTGCGCGGGAATGAGCGGATGAAAGCGGCGCGCGCATTTCTCCTCCGTCATCCCGGCATCGTGCGGCTCGGCGCCGTCATTGTCATCCTGCTCGCCTGGGAGATCGCCGCGCGCGTCTTCATGGATCCGCTGTTCATCAGTCCGCCGTCGCGCGTGTTCGCTTCGCTCGGCGCCGTGCTGCACACTGAAGGCGTGCCGAACGCGTTGCGGCTGACCTTTTTCGAGCTCGCCGTGGGTTTCGCCATTGCGGTCGCGATCGGGCTGCCGCTCGGGCTCGCCCTCGGCCTGCAGCCGTTTGGCCGCCGCAGCTTCATGCCGATCGTGCTGTTGGTCTACGGCATGCCGAAAGTCACTTTTCTGCCGCTGTTCATCCTGTTCTTCGGCATCGGTCCGGCGTCGAAGATCGCGTTCGGCGTGGCGCACGGCATTTTCCCGATCATCGTCACCGTGGTCGCCGGCGTGCAGGGGCTGAAGCCGATCCTGCTGGTCAGCGCCCGCTCGATGGGCGCGAGCCGCTGGCACATCCTGCGCTGGGTGATCTTCCCCCACATGATCCCGAGCTTTTTTGCCGGCATGCGGCTCGGCTTGAGCGGGGTGCTGTTGGGCGTGCTGCTCGCCGAGCTCTACGTCTCCACCGCCGGCATCGGCTACTTCACCACCATGTTCACGGAAAATTTCCAGCCGGCCAAGCTGTTCGGCCTGATCGCCATGCTGGCAGCGATGGCGATCGTGCTCAACGAGATCGTGCGCCGCGCCGAGCACCGCTTCAGCCGCTGGCGGTAGGACACTCGCCTGCGAACTGATAAACTCCGGAACGACAAAGCGCCTCCTCAAGCCGCGATCGACGCCGCGCCGCGATCAAAGTCAGCCTCATAGACCCTCCCGACGCCCAGGACCGCCATGCCCGCCCAGCAAAAAGACGATCCCGCCTTCCTCTATTTCCCGACCAACTATCGCTGGTCGATGGGCCTGTTGATCTGCCTCGGCGGCGCGCCGTGGACCGGCGTCGATATCGACGAGGTCAACCGCGTCGGCCGCGCGCTCGTCGATAAGGTCGGCGACGATGCAGCGTGGTTCGAGGAATGGAGCCGCATGGCAGAGAAGATCGAGGCGCGCGGCCGCGACGCCGGGCGCGCCGGCCACGAGCTCACCGCCGCGTCCTGCTTCATCCGCGCCTCGCGCTATTACCAGACCGGCGAGCGCTTCATTCATCCGCGCTCGCAGCGCAGCATGGACGTCTACGCCAAATCCGTGGCGCTGTTCAAGGAAGCCGCCGGCATCATCCGCCGGCCGCGCATTGAGCCGGTCGAAATCCCTTATCAGACCGCGACCCTGCCGGCGCTGCTGGTGCATCCGGACCCGGAAGCGACGCGTGGCCGCCCGGCGCCGGCGATGGTGTTCTTCGACGGTTTCGACGTCACCAAGGAGCTGCAATACGGCTACGGCGTGCCCGACCTCGCGGCGCGCGGCGTCGGCTGCCTGATCGTCGACGGCCCGGGCAATGGCGAGAGCGTGCGCTTCCGCAATCTACCGCTGATCGCCGAGACCGAGCGCTACGCCTCGCCGGCCTACGATTACCTCGCCGGCCGCAGCGAGTTCGACGCCAAGCGCATCGGCATCATGGCGCTCAGTCTCGGCGGCTATTATGCGCCGCGCGCGGCATCGCTCGAGCAGCGCTTCGCCTGCTGCGTCGCCTGGGGCGCGCAATGGGACTATCACGAAATCTGGGCGCGGCGGCTCGAAGCGCTCGATTCCGGCAAGGTGCTGTCGCTCTCGGTGCCGCCCGAGCATTTGCAATGGGTGCTCGGGGTTTCCGACCGCGCCGCCGCGCTGAAAAAGCTGGAAGGTTTTCGCCTCGACGGCATCGTGCAGAAGATGACGTGCCCGTTTCTCCTGCTGCACGGCGAAGGCGACGAACAGATTCCGCTCGCCACTGCCGAAAAACTGTTCGCCGCGGTCGGCTCCAAACAGAAAGCGCTGAAAGTCTTCACCCGCGAGGAAGGCGGCTTTCATCATTGTCAGGTGGACAATCCCACCATCGGCGTGCATTACATGTGGGATTGGATCGCCGACGTGCTCAATGCGGGGACGTGATCGATCGTAGCCCGGATGAGCGAAGCGACATCCGGGATGGATCGTTGTGCGGCTCGGCCGTTCCCGCATGTCGCTTCGCTCATGCGGGCTACAGTGTGGGGGCAATTACGCGTCATGGCCAAAGCTTCGCGTAAGGGCAAAGCCAAGACCAAAGCCGCGACCAGAAGTAAGACCAAAGCGGCGACGACAAATAAAAGCAAAGCCGCCCCCGCTCGCAAAGGGCCGCTTTATCTCAGCGAAGACGACGTGCAGCGGTTGGTCAGCGTCAAGGACGCGATCGCCGCACTCGAGCTTTTGTTCAAGACCTGGGGCGATGCGGCGACCGTCAACCTGCCGCGCCAGCGCGCCCGCATCGGCAAGGGCAGCTTCAATCTGATGGGCGCCGCCTGGGGCGCCGCGGACATTTTCGGGCTGAAAGCGTATTACGGCGCCGGCGGCGGGCGCTTTCACGTGCTCATCTATTCGTCGCGCGACGGCAGTCTCAAAGCGATGATCGAGGCCGATCATCTCGGCCGCATGCGCACCGGCGCGGCGAGCGGGCTCGCCACCAAGCTCCTTGCCAATCCGCAGGCGCACACGCTCGGCGTGATCGGCACCGGACGCCAGGCCTTGACGCAGGTCGCCGCGGTGTGCGCGGTGCGCAAGATCGAGACGGTGCGGGTGTTCGCCCGCACCGCGGAGCATCGCGAGACGTTCGCCAAGGCGATCGAGCGCACGCTGCAGGTAGCGGCAAAGCCGGCCACATCGGCCGAGGCCGCCATCGGCGACGCCGACGTCGTCGTCACCATCACCAAATCGGCCGAGCCGGTGCTGCGCGCCAACTGGCTCAAATCCGGCGTCCACGTCAACGCCGCCGGCGCCAACGCGGCCGAACGGCGCGAGGTCGACGCCGAGACGGTGCTGCGCGCCACCGTGCGCGCCACCGATCACCTGACGCAGGCGCGCCTTGAAGCCGGCGAATACCGCGATCTGGTCGCCGCCGGCCGGCTGAAATGGCAGGACATCACCGAACTGGGCGACGTCCTCACGGGAAAGGCGCCGGGCCGTCGCGGCCCCGCCGACATCACCCTGTTCAAATCGCTCGGCATCGCGCTCGAAGACATCGCGTTTGCCGACCTGATCGTCCAGCGCGCCCACGAGTACGGCGTCGGCCGCCCGATGCCGTGAGGGGGGCGAGACTTTCAATATCCGCTCATCCCCGTGAAAGCGGGGCCCCAGTTGCTGGATTCCCGCTTGCGCGGGAATGAGCGGACTGGTGCAGCGATTTACCGAACCACCAAAGCCCCCAAATTGCGTCGTTTTGTGCGCGGGCGCTCGCCGGTAAACTGTGCTAGGAAGCCTTCCAGCGACCAGCAAAAACGTCAATAATGTTTACCCAATCAGGGAGGAACACGATGGCTCGGATTCATCGGCGCAAATTTCTCAAGCTCTCGGCTGCCGGGACGGGCGCGGCCGCAACCGGCGGCCTTGCCGCCATTCTCGCAACCGGGCGCGCGCCCGCCTACGCGCAGGGCGCCACGGTGCATTGGCTGCGCTGGAACGACTTCGTTCCCAGCTCCGACAAGCTCCTTCGCGAGCAAATCATCCCGCAGGCCGCCAAGGACCTCGGCATCACGCTCAATATCGAGATGATCAACGGCAACGACATTCAGGCCCGCACCACCGCGGCGATCCAGTCGGGCACGGGTCCGGATGTGATCTGCGCGCTCAACAACTGGCCGCAGCTTTATGCCGCCAGCGTCACCGACGTCAGCGATATCGCCGACAAGATCGGCCAGGATCAGGGCGGCTTTTATGCGGAATCGACGGCGGTCGCCAATGACGGCAAGAAATGGCTCGGCGTACCGTGGTCCATCATCGGCGCCGCGAACGCCTATCGCAAATCGTGGTTCGAGGCCGCCGGCGCCACCAAATTTCCCGAAACCTGGGACGAGTACCGCGCCCTCGGCAAAAAGCTGAAACCCAAAGGCCAGCCGATCGGGCAGGCGCTCAGCCACAGCTTCGGCGATCCGCCGACCTTCTGGTATCCGTTCCTGTGGTCATTCGGCGGCGCCGAGGTCGACAAGAGCGGCAAGAAGGTCGCGCTCGACAGCAAGGCCACCGTCGAAGCGGTTAAATACGCGGTGGCGTTCTGGAAGGATTGCTTCGACGAGGGCGGCCTGGCCTGGGACGATTCCAGCAACAACCGCGCATTCCTGGCCGGAACGATCTCCTCGACGCTCAACGGCGCGTCGATCTACCTGTTGGCCAAGCGCGAGCCGGACAAATACCAGACCGAAAAAGGCACCCCGATCTATCAGGACATTCTGCACGCACCGCTGCCCAAGGGGCCGGCCGGGCAATTCTCCTTCCAGCTGGTGCAGACCAACATGCTGATGGGCTATTCGAAGCAGCAAGCCGCCGCCAAGAAGTTTCTCGCCTGGATCACCTCGAAGCCGGTGTATCAAGCCTGGTTCGACTCGCAGAGCGGCTACACGGTCGGCGGCACGAAAGTCTGGGAGAATGATCCGCTCTGGAAAAAGGATCCGGTTCTTGCGCCGTTCCGGCTGGTCGGCCGTAACGCCAACTTCGCGGGCTATCCCGGACCGGCGAACCGCAACGCCGCAGAGGCGTTGAGCAAGTACATCATCATCGACATGTATGCCAAAGCGGTCCAAGGCATGGCCGCCGAAGATGCGGTCAAGTGGGCGACCGGCGAACTGCAGAAGATTTACACCTGAGCGGCCGGCCCGCGACCCATAACGACAATAAACGGAGCCGTGCTATGATCCGCCACGGCTTCGGGCGCCCTGATCGCGCCCGTTCTGTCAGGCGAGGCAACGTGCCCGGCGCGAGGCTGCGGAGGAACCGGCGATGGCCGTAAGCGACGTCATCAGCCAACGCGCCTATGTGGCTGCGCCGCAACGTAGCGCGGCCACCCGGTTGCTCGAGGACGAGCGCTGGCTCGCCGCCGTGCTGCTGTTGCCGACGGTTATTCTGCTCGGCCTGTTCATCGCCTATCCGTTCGTCGAAGGCGTGTGGCTGTCGGTGACCGACGCAACGGTCGGCGTACCGGGCCATTTCGTCGGCTTGGCGAATTTCACGGCTTTGCTGCACGACAGCATTTTCCTTGTCGCGGTCCAAAATACGTTCGTCTACACCGTGGTGGCGACGGTGTTTAAGCTCGCGCTCGGCCTGTGGCTGGCGCTGCTGCTCAACCGGCATTTCCGCGGCAAGGCGTTTACCCGCGCCTTCGTGCTGCTGCCGTTCATCATCCCGACGGTGCTGTCGACCTTCGCCTGGAAGTGGATGTTCGATCCGACCTTCAGCGTCATCAACTGGACCTTGTTCCAGCTCGGCCTCATCCACAGCCGCATCAACTGGCTCGGCGATCCGAGCCTGGCGCTGATCTCGGTGATCATCGTCAATGTCTGGCGCGGCGTGCCGTTTTACGCCATCAGCCTGCTCGCCGGGCTGCAGACCATCAATCCGGAGTTGCAGGAGGCCGCTGCGATCGACGGCGCCCGGCCGTGGCAGCGCTTCTGGCACGTCACCTGGCCGCTGCTGCTGCCCGTCACCATGGTGGTGGTGCTGTTCTCGGTGATCCAAACCTTCGCCGATTTTCAGCTCGTCTACGTGCTCACCGGCGGCGGCCCCGCCAATGCCACGCAGCTGTTCGCCACCTACGCCTATCAGATCGGCGTCGGCACCGGGCTCCTCAGCCAGGGCGCCGCGGTTTCGCTCGCCATGTTCCCGTTCCTGCTCATCATCGTGGTCGTGCAGCTCCTCTACATCCGCCGGGTCGAGGTGCACTGAGCCATGATCGAAGGCGCGAAGTGGCGGCGTTGGGTCTACTTCTACATTCCGCTCGGCGTATTCATCCTCTGGCTGCTGTTCCCGTTCTACTGGATGCTGGTGACGTCGGTGCGGCCGGACCGCGAGCTGTACCGGCCGTGGATGGCGCCCAACTACGCGCCGTTCTGGACCTCGCATCCGACCCTGGTGCACATCACCGACCTGCTGACGCAGACGCTGTTCATCCGCTGGATGGCGAACACGCTGTTCATCGCCATCGTCTCGACCTTGATCTCGCTGTTCTGCGGACTGCTTGCCGGCTACGCGCTGTCGCGGCTGAAGTTTCCCGGCGGCGGCGCGTTGGGCACCGGCATCTTCATCACCTACCTGGTGCCGCAGACGCTGTTGTTCATTCCGCTTGCCAACATCATCCGCAACTTCAAGCTCGGCGATACGCCGTGGGCGCTGATCCTGACCTATCCGACCTTTCTGATCCCGTTCTGCACCTGGCTCCTTATGGGCTACTTCAAGGCGATCCCGCGCGAGCTTGAGGAATGCGCGCGCATCGACGGCGCGACGCGCTGGAAGGCCATGCTCTACATCATCTTCCCGATCGCGGTGCCGGGCATTCTCTCCGCCGGCATTTTCGCCTTCACGCTGTCGTGGAACGAGTTCATCTACGCGCTGGTATTTCTGTCGTCGGCCGAACAGAAGACCGTCTCGGTCGGCGTCACCTCCGAACTGGTGCGCGGCGACGTGTTCTACTGGGGCCAGCTGATGGCCGGCGCGCTGCTCGGCTCGGTCCCGGTCGCCTTCATCTACTCGTTCTTCGTCGAGTATTACGTCGCCGGCCTCACCGGCTCCGTAAAAGGATAACGCCGCAACGGTGAAGTCTTAAACGGTGAAGTCTTAAATGGTGAAGACATGGCCCGCGTGCTGTTACGCAACCTCAACAAATTCTACGACGACGTTCACGCGGTGAAGAGCGTCAACCTGGAAATCCGCGACAAGGAATTCGTCGTGCTGGTCGGGCCGTCCGGCTGCGGCAAGACCACGACCTTGCGCATGCTGGCGGGCCTGGAATCGATCTCGTCGGGCCAGGTGCTGATCGGCGACACCGTGGTCAACGAGCTGGCGCCGATGGACCGCGACATCGCCATGGTGTTCCAGAACTACGCGCTCTATCCGCACATGAGCGTGTACGACAACATGGCGTTCGGCCTGAAGATGCGCAAAGTCGACCGCAGCGACATCCGCAAACGCGTGCAGGAGGCCGCCGACATCCTCGGCATCCAGGATTACCTTGCGCGCAAGCCGCGGCAATTGTCCGGCGGCCAGCGCCAGCGCGTCGCGCTCGGCCGCGCCATCGTCCGCCATCCGCAGGTGTTTCTGTTCGACGAGCCGCTGTCCAATCTCGACGCCAAGCTGCGCGTGCAGATGCGCGTCGAATTGAAGAAGCTGCACAATCGGCTCGCCACCACGGCGGTCTACGTCACCCATGACCAGGTCGAAGCGATGACGCTCGGCGACCGCGTCGTGGTGATGCACGGCGGCGTGGTGCAGCAGGTCGGCGAGCCGCTCGAACTCTACAACGCGCCGGTCAACCGCTTCGTCGCCGGCTTCATCGGCTCGCCGGCGATGAATTTCGCGCCGGCGCGGCTGCGCGACGGCGACGGCAAACTGCACGCCGACGCCTCAGGCTTCGGCCTCGAACTGCCGGCCGACGTCGCGGCGCGGCTGCGGCCTTACACGGGCCGCGACGTCATCGTCGGCGTGCGGCCGGAGGACCTCCAAGTCGCCGACGGCAGCTATCCGCCGGGCTTGTGCTTCGACGCCATGGTCGAGGTGGTGGAACGGCTCGGCTCCGAGGTGCTGCTCGACCTGCAGGTCGGCCAGCAGACCATGGTAGCCTCGGTCGAGCCTAGCATCGCCGCCCGGCGCGGCGATAAGCTCCGCTTTGCGCTTCAGCCCGAGCGGCTGCATTTCTTCGATGCCAGCTCGGAAGCGGCGATTTGAGCTAACACAAGCAAGCTTCGTCGCATTGCGCCGTCGATCGCAATGGCTGCAAAAAGTTTATCGAGCGCTCACACCACCTCCGCCGATTTCGGCCGGTGGCCGCTGACCTCGGCCGCCGCGGCGGGGTGCAGGGCCCAGCCGAAGAACAGGCTCGACACCGCCAGGATGGTGGCGCCGGCGAACGCCACGATGAAGTCGGACGTGCCGAGGCCTGGCGCGCCGCGCCAGGCGAGCGACAGGTGCAACACCACTGCGACGGCCGAGATGCCGAAGCCGCGGCTCAATTGCTGGGTCATGCTGGCGATGCTGGTCGCCGTGCTCATTTGCGGCTGCGGCACGTCGGCATAGGTCATCGCCTGGGTCGCGGTGTATTGCAGCGATTGAAAGAAGCCAGCGACCAAGAGCAGGCCGAAAATCAGCTCCCTGGAAAAGTGCGCGTCAAAGAACGCGCACATCGCGATGGTGCCGGCGCTGATCAGGCCGTTGCCGATGATAACGTTGCGGAAGCCGAAACGCCTGATGATCGGCCGCGCCGAAATCTTCATCGACAGCGAGCCGAGTGCGGTGGCAAACGTGATGGTGCCGGAGGCGAAGGCCGAGAACCCGAACACGACTTGCAGCAGCAGCGGCAGCAAAAACACCAGCGTGCCGGCGCCGGAGCGGAACAACGAGCCGCCGAAGATCGCCGCCTGGAAGGTGGCGATGCGGAACACCGAAATATCGAGCAGCGGATGCGCCGCGCGGCGCAGGTGGCGCAGCGCCAGCGCGCCCAAGACAAAGCCGAGCGGCAGCAGCACGGACGCTTGCGTGAGATCGCCGCGGCCGCGGCCGATCGCCTCGATGCCGTACATGACGCAGAACGCCGAAAGCCCGGTGAGCAGGAAGCCGATCCAGTCGAACGGCCGCGCATTGTCCTCTTTGGGGTTATCGAAGAACACGCTCACCAAGAGGATGCCGAGCAGGCCGAGCGGCACGTTGACGAGAAAAATCCAGCGCCAGGAAAAATACGTGGTGATGAAGCCGCCGATCGGCGGGCCCAGAACCGGGCCGAGCTGCGCCGGCACCTGCAGGTAGGCCATGGTGGCGATCAGCGCCGCCTTCTCGACGCTGCGGAACAGGACGAGGCGGCCGACCGGCACCATCATGGCGCCGCCCAAGCCCTGCAGCACCCGCGCGGCGGTCAACTCGATCAAATTGCCCGACAGGCCGCACAGGATCGAGCCCAGCGTGAACAGTGCGATGGCGGCGCGAAAGATGGTGCGGCCGCCGTAGCGGTCCGCCGCCCAGCCGCTGACCGGAACGAAGATCGCCAGACTCAACAGATAGGCGGTGACGGCGACGCTGAGCCGCACCGGATCGGCATGAAGCGACACCGCCATCTGCGGCAGCGCCGTCGTGATGACGGTCGAATCGATCTGCTGCATGATGATCGCCGAGCCGACGATCATCGCCACGATCTTGGTTTTGGCTTGCGGAGACATACGCGCGCGAAACCGGGTTGGCGCTTGTCATAGCATCAGCCATGCCGTCGTGCTCTGCGAAAGCCAGACAGCCGCCGCGCGGTGCAGCGGCAGCAGTCGCAACGTCGTTTCCGATTTCCGTTGCTTAGGTTCCCTCACCCTGAGGTGCTCGGCGCGCAGCGCCGAGCCTCGAAGGGCGAGGCCGAGGCGCTGGAGCAGCATCCTTCGAGGGCCGCGCTTCGCGCGGCCGCCTCAGGATGAGGTTCGCAGAGGGTAGCTACGCAGCCAACAGCTTTTGCACTTCGTTGACCAGCTCGCGCAGATGGATCGGCTTCGACAGCACCTTGGCGTGCTTGGGCGCGCTGGAATCGGAGTTGAGCGCCACCGCGGCGAAGCCGGTGATGAACATGATCTTGATGTCGGGGTCGAGCTCGGCGGCACGGCGGGCGAGCTCGATGCCGTCCATTTCCGGCATCACGATGTCGGTGAGCAGCAATTCGAACGGCTCCTCGCGCAGCCGCTGATACGCCGACAAGCCGTTGTCGTAGGAACTGACGTCGAAGCCGGCATTCTGCAGCGCCTTGACCAGGAACCGCCGCATGTCGAGGTCGTCTTCCGCAAGCAGGATTTTGGGCATGGCTGTCCGAACCCGGCTGCTGCCGGCTCCTCCCCTTCTTCCCATAAGCCGGACGACGGGTAAACATGAGGTGAAAGAAAGACCAAAGCGACGCAGCTTGGCACCTTGGCAAGCCCAAAGCCTTATGGACAATAGCGGACAGCGCACGCTAGGGAATGCTGGCGCCGCGCAGAGAGATGCAACAGCCCGCTGCCTTCATGTCGGACAGCCACGACGAATTCGATCCCCCGTTCGAGGCCATCGAACCGGCGCAGTGCCGCGGGCCGGTTCTGTTCAACTCGCCGCATAGCGGGCGCGTCTATCCGCGCGCCTTTCTGCTGACCTCCCGGCTCGATCTGCCGACGCTGCGCCGCTCCGAGGATTCGTTCGTCGACGATCTGATCGCGGGCCTAGTCGAGCGCGGCCACCCGATCATGCGCGCGCACTTCCCGCGCTGCTATGTCGACGTCAACCGCGAGCCCTACGAACTCGACCCGCGCATGTTCGAGGGCCGGTTGCCGTCGTTCGCCAATACCCGCTCGATGCGGGTTGCGGGCGGGCTCGGCACGGTGGCGCGCGTGGTCGGCGACGCCCAGGAAATCTACGACCAGCGCATCGCGGTCGCCGAGGCGCTGCGCCGCATCGATGCGCTGTACAAGCCGTATCATCGCACCTTGCGCCGGGTCTTCATCCGGCTGCAGCGCGAGTTCGGCGCCGCCATCCTGGTCGACTGCCACTCCATGCCCTCGACCACCGGCGGGCGCGACGAGCGGCCGCGCGCCGACCTCGTCATCGGCGACCGCTATGGCACGAGCTGTGTCGCGCCGGTGACCGAAGCCATCGAGCAGACGCTGCGCGGCTTCGGCTATGTGGTCAGCCGCAACAAGCCCTATGCGGGCGGCTTCATCACCGAGCATTACGGCAACCCGGCGTCGGGCCTGCACGCCGTGCAGCTCGAGATCAATCGCGCGCTCTACATGGACGAACGGCGCTATGAGCGGTCGGCCTCGTTCGACCGGCTCGCTGGGGAGCTTGCCGTCCTCGCCGACCGGCTCGCGGAAATTCCACTGGAGGAGCTGCGGCCCTATCGCGCCGCCGCGGAGTGAAGTGAGTAGGCGCGCGGCGTGCCGCACCGCATAGAAAAAGGGCCGCTCACATTGCTGGAGCGGCCCAAGTCTAGGGAGGAAACGCCCAAGGAGGGCGACGGTAACGGGAGAAGCCTCTCGCTACCGCACTGCAGCAATATACACCGCGGCGCACAAAAAGCAAGGTTTGCTGACCTATTTCGCGGGCCTTGCACCTGCGAATTGCGCAGGGCTGCCTTTCGCAAGTCTGGACGCTTATTCAATTTTTTCTCATTTTCCTTAGCCCAATCAAATCGTTAGGGCTTACAGGGGAGCTTGGCGGAACACCGACATTCCCCCGGAAGCAGCCGTAAAATCGCATCGCGGCCGGCGTGTCCATAGGCATTCCCGTTCGGCCCATTGGCGTTGCCAAATGGTCGCCCCGCCGGGGTTTTGCGCATTGCCCTACCGGCCCCTGTTCGCTACTCGTGCTCTGGGCAAGGCTTTTATGACGGCGATCGACTTCGCAGCGTTCGTGGATGAACTGGCCGCGGTCTCGGGGGAGACCATCCGGCCGTTCTTTCGCAGCGCGCTCTCGGTCGAGAACAAGAGCCGCTCGGGCGGCTTCGATCCCGTCACCGCCGCCGATCGCGCCGCCGAAACCGTGATGCGGGCGCTGATCAAAAAAACCTTCCCGGCCCATGGCGTGATTGGCGAGGAGTTCCCGCCGGACCGGCCGGACGCCGAGTACGTTTGGATCCTCGATCCGATCGACGGCACCAAGTCGTTCATCTGCGGCATGCCGGCCTGGGGCACCTTGATCGCGCTGACCCGGCACGGCGAGCCGATCTACGGCATGATGCACCAGCCGTTCACGCACGAGCAGTTTTCCGGCGACGGCGACGGCGCGCGCTATCGCGGGCCGGCCGGCGACCGCGCGCTGCGGACGCGGGCCTGCGCGAGCCTTGCCGACGCCATTATGCTCACCACCAGTCCGCTCTTGATGAACGAGGCGGACCGGCATTGTTTTGCCCGCGTCGAACAGGCGGTGCGGCTGTCGCGCTATGGCGGCGATTGCTACGCCTATTGCGTGCTCGCCGCCGGCCACGTCGACCTGATCATCGAGACCGAGCTCAAGCCGCACGACGTATTGGCGCTCATTCCGATCATCGAAGGCGCCGGCGGCGTCATGACGACGTGGGAGAACGATCGGCCGCACCATGGCGGACGCATCATCGCCGCGGGCGACGCCCGGGTGCATGCACAGGCGATGGCGTTGTTGCGGGGGTAAGCGCGGCGTCTGGTGCGGTAATTCCCTCTTCCGCGCTCAGATTTTTTGATCGCTTATTTCTGGTCGCTTGCGCCGTCGATCGCAGCGGCTCTCTCTGATCGTGGTTTTTTCTGATCGCCGCTTTGATGACCGCCTAATACGACCCGCCGCCGGGCACGAACGCGTCGAACGCGGCCCAGAATTGCGAGCGGTAGCGGTCCTGCTCCATCAATAGCTCATGCTTGGCGCCGACCACCACGAGATGCGAGCCGGCGCGCAACTGGCTTGAGAATTCCTCGATCGCCTTGTTCGACACCAATACGTCGAGGCCGCAGGACACGATCAGGATCGGCTGGCGGATGCGCGAGGCGTAGCCGCGCTCGCGAAGCTCGCGCATGGCGCGGAACGCAGCGTCGCACCAGGCGACGGTGGGGCGGCCGAGCGCCAGCGACGGCTCCGCCTCGAGGATCGCCGCATTGCGCGCATAACGGACCGGATCGGAGGTCAGATAATTGCCGGCGAACGGGCGCATCTCCATGATGACGTTTTCGCCGCCGGGCACGTAGGTCGAGCCGAAGCCCGCCAGCCGCAGCACCCGCACGATGGCGCGCGCACTCGCCGTCGAGCCGGCGCCGGCGAGCCCGATCAGCGGCGCGATCAGAACGACCCGGTCGAACCAGCGGTGCCCCCGATAGGCGGCGCGGATCAGCACCGTGGCGCCGGTCGAGTGGCCGATGGCAAACAGCGGCGGCGGACAGTCCGGCAGCACCACCTCGCGCATGAAGGTCTCGAGGTCGATGTCGTATTCGGAAAAGCTGCGCACGTGACCCTTGTGGCGGTCCTTCAATCCGCGGTCGGACAGGCCCTGGCCGCGCCAGTCGAGCGTCGCCACCGCAAACCCGCGGGCGTGCAAGTTGCGCACCGTCTCGAAGTATTTTTCGATCCACTCGCTGCGGCCCTGGAAGATGCACACCGTGCCGCGGCGGCCGGGCGGCGGCGGCCAGCGCGCAAAGCGCAGCGACACGCCGTCGCGCGTCTTCAGGCAGTCCGTGACGAAATGGTCCGGGACCGGGTTGGCGGGAATCGAGATGAGCTTCATCGCGGCAAGCCGACTATCCCTGGCTTATAGCAGCCCGCCACCGCTCCTCAACCGGGACAGGCACCGGGGCGATTTCCGAATGCCGATCCATGAGAGAGTTAGAGACCTTGTACCGACGCTCGGCGCTTCCCATATGACCTTTGCGCAGGCCATTCGGCTGCGCACAAGGCCGGGTCCATTAGGGCCGGCCATCCGCATGTCGCTTCAAAAGGAGGATATGCCATGCGAACTTTCGATCTAGCTCCCCTTTATCGGTCCACCGTCGGCTTTGACCGGTTGTTCTCGTTGCTCGATCAGGGCCTCGAGGGCGGCGCGCCGGGTTACCCGCCCTACAATATCGAGCGGACCGGCGAGAACGCCTATCGCGTCTCGGTCGCGGTTGCCGGCTTCAACGAGCCGGAACTGAGCGTCGAGGCCAAGGAGAACACGCTGACCATCCGCGGCGAAAAGAGCGCCACGGAAGAGGCCAGGCGCGGTGAAGTGCTCTACCAGGGCATCGCAGCGCGGACCTTCGAGCGCGTGTTCCAGCTTGCCGACTTCGTCCTGGTCAAGGGCGCGAGCCTCGAAAACGGGCTCCTGCATGTCGACCTGGTACGCGAGATCCCGGAGGCCAAGAAGCCCCGCGCGATCCCGATCAACGGCAAGACCATCGAGCAGAAGCAGGCGGCGTAAGCCACTTGTCGGACTGCAAGGTACGGAGCGCCCCGGAAATCCGGGGCGCTTTTGTTGTATCCAATGCCGCGCCGCGAAGGTCGCGCCTCCGCGCCGTCAATCGTTGAGCGGGGCGGGGGCCGGCGATTTGGCCTGGGCGGCAGGCGGCGACGGCGCCGGTTGCGCGGCGACGGGATCGGCGTTGCCGATTGTTTTTTCTGTTTTGCCGCTCCCGGCTGCGGGGCCTTTTTCAGACGCCCATGAGCCTTTTTCCGTCTTGTTCGATGCATCGGGCCGTTGCGACGAGACCAGTCCATCCGGGCGCGGCAGCGGCAGCGGCAGCGATAACATACGCGTCGACGCCTTGGCGTGGGTGACGGGCGGCGCCGCAATGGGTTGAGGCGATTGCGGGGCGGCGCTCTCCCCGGGCCGCTGCAGTTTCGGCGGAGTTCCCTCATACTCGACTGGTGCGTCATACGGCGCATCCACGTACGGCGCGTCGTAGCGCGACGGGCCATAGGGCGGCAGCACCACGCCGAGCGAGCCGGAAGCCGCCGGTACGATCCGCGTCACGTCGCGAATGGTGCCGGTGCGCGCGTCGAGCACGACACGCATCAGGATGCCGCGATAATCGGTGGCGCGCAGCACGTAAGTGGTACCTTCGCGCAGCGGCGGCGCCAGTGGATCGAAACCGGCCGCGCGCACGGTGCGCATGATTTCGAAAGTCGGCACGAAGCCGGTCACGGGTTTTGGCTGCGGCGGCGCGGCGGCTGGAGCGGGCGGCGACTGCGCAGCGGCGCCGGCAACAAGCATCAGCGCCATGGACGCCGCCAGGGCCGCGGGGAGCGCGGCGGCCCGCCACACACCGAGCCTGACAGGCATACCCCCTCCCATTACGCAGTGCCTGTACGCGCCGGCAAGACGCTCGAGCCACAGACCGTTAAGCGCAATTGAGGCGGCGCTTTGGCGGCCTGCCGATTTATTTGCAGAGGTTCACGAAGCGTTCGATGTCCTCGCCTTGCGTCGCGAACGAGGTGACGAGCCGCGCCAGCACTTTGTCGGCCGGCAAACGCACGGTTTCGCTCGACCGTGCGTAGTAGCTTGCGCCAGCCGCTTTGAGCTTGGCGTCGAGCGCACGCGGCAGCGCCACAAACACTAGGTTGGCCTCCACCGGGAACAGCGGCGGCAGCCCGATCGCGGCGAGGCTTTCGCCCAAACCGCTCGCCATCGCGTTGGCGTGGCGCGCCAGATCGATCCAGAGATCGCCGTCGAGGAACGCGGCGAATTGCGCGGCGAGAAAGCGGTGCTTGGAAAGAAGATGACCGCCGCGTTTGCGCCGTTCGCCAAAAAACGCGGCGCGCGCCGGATCGAAAATCACCACCGCTTCGGCCGCCATGGCGCCGCCCTTGGTGGCGCCGAACGACAGCGCGTCGATGCCGGCTTGCCAGCTCAGCTGTGCCGGCGTGGCGTTGAGGCGAACCAGCGCGTTGGCAAAACGCGCGCCGTCCATGTGCACCGCAAGCGACCGGGCGTGCGCGATCTCACATAAAGCCGCGATCTCGTCGACGCGGTAAATGGTGCCGGCTTCGGTGGCCTGCGTGATCGAGAGCGCGGCGGCGACCATTTGGTGCGGACTGTGGCCGCCATAGGAGGCGAGCGCAGATTGAAGCGTTTCGGGCGCAATCTTGCCGGCATCGCCCGGCAGGCCGGCGAGCTTGCAACCGCCGCCGAAAAATTCCGGCGCGCCGCATTCGTCCGTGGCAATGTGGGATTCCGCGTGAGCGAACACGACACCCCAGGGCGGCGCGACATGCGCCAGCGCCAACGCATTGGCTGCCGTTCCGGTCGGCACCAGAAAGGCGGCGACTTGGCGCTCGAAAACGTCCGACAGGCGCCGCTCGACCGCGGCGGTCCAATCGTCGTTGCCATAACCGAGCGCGTAGCCGGCATTGGCCCGTACGATGGCGTCGAGGATCGGCTGCGCGACGGGCGCGGTGTTGTCGCTGGCGAAATTCATGGGGATGTTGTCGTCCTGTGCCACGGTAAGCCTTAAGCGGGCCATTGCAGCCGTGCCAGTCCCGTGATCCACTCGCTACGTCGGCGTGATACGCGACAGCGCAAGGCAAGCGAAGCGCGCAAGCGGCGGCACGCAGTGTGCGCCGCAAAAATGTACCGCAACCGCTTGTGTTTGCGCCCGGAATTTGCCATGTTCGGCATAGGACAGCATTGCTGTCCCAATTTGCGACCCGCAAGCGTGCGGCCGGCTCTCCTCTTCCTGCGTTGCCAAGGAGGAGCGGCGAGGCCGGCACGGGTCGGTCGCGGCGGTGTGGGCGTGCCGCCCGGCGAGAAAAGCGACGCTCAGTGCGAGCTTGAATAGGCTTGCCGGCAATACGTGTGGATCGCCCGCTGCACCGAATGCGCCGATGCTTCATCCGCGCAGGTCGGCGCGGAACGGGGGTGTGCGAGGACGACGATGAGCGCGTCAGGGTTCGGACTGTTTGATCCGGCGCTGGAGAAAGACTCCTGCGGCGTTGGATTCATTGCCGACATCAAGGGGCGCAAGTCGCACAAGATCGTCGAAGACGCGCTGACGATCCTGCTCAATCTCGAGCATCGCGGCGCGGTCGGCGCCGATCCGCGCGCCGGCGACGGCGCCGGCATTCTGCTGCAGACGCCGCACAAGTTCTTTGCCAAACAAGCCGCCGCGCTCGGCTTCGACCTGCCGCCGCCCGGCCATTACGCGGTCGGCGTGCTGTTTCTGCCGCGCGAAACGGCATGGCGGCAGGAGATCATGGACACCTACGCGGCATTCGCGGCACGCGACGGCATGAGAATTCTCGGCTGGCGCGACGTGCCGACCGACAATTCGACGCTGGGCGAATCGGTCAAGCCGACCGAGCCGGTGCACAAGCAGGTCTTCATCGCGCGCCATCCGCACGTTAGGACCGAGGAGGAATTCGAGCGTCGGCTCTACATCCTGCGCAAGACCATCTCCAGCACGACCTATAACAAGCGCGAACGGCGCGCCTCGAATTATTATCCGGTGTCGGTGTCGTGCCGTACCGTGATCTACAAGGGCATGTTCCTCGCCGATCAGCTCTGCACCTATTACCCCGACCTGCACGACCCGGATTTCGAGAGCGCGCTGGCGCTCATACACCAGCGATTTTCCACTAATACTTTTCCGACCTGGTCGCTGGCGCATCCGTATCGGATGATCGCCCATAACGGCGAGATCAACACGCTGCGCGGCAACAACAACTGGATGGCGGCCCGGCAGGCCTCGGTAGCGTCGCCGAAATTCGGCGCCGACATTTCGAAGCTGTGGCCGATTTCCTACGAAGGCCAATCCGACACCGCCTGCTTCGACAACGCGCTCGAATTCCTCACCATGGGCGGCTATTCGCTGGCGCACGCGGTGATGATGATGATTCCCGAAGCCTGGGCCGGCAATCCGCTCATGAACGAGGAACGCCGCGCTTTCTACGAATACAACGCCGCGCTGATGGAGCCGTGGGACGGGCCGGCCGCCATCGCCTTCACCAACGGCCGTCAGATCGGCGCCACGCTCGACCGCAACGGCCTGCGTCCGGCGCGCTACATCGTCACCCGCGACGACCGCATCATCATGGCCTCGGAAGTCGGCGTGCTGCCGGTGCCGGAAGCCGACATCGTCACCAAATGGCGGCTGCAGCCGGGCAAGATGCTGCTGGTCGACCTCGACGAAGGCCGGCTCATTCCCGACGACGAACTCAAAGCGACGCTGGCGCGGAGCCATCCGTATCGCGAGTGGCTCGACCGCACCCAGATGGTGCTGGAAGACCTGCCTTCGGTCGCCGAAGCCGCGCCGATCTCCAACCTGTCGCTGCTCGATCGCCAGCAGGCCTTCGGCTACACCCAGGAAGATCTGAAAATCCTGATGACGCCGATGGCGGCAACCGGCGAGGAAGCGATCGGCTCCATGGGCAACGACACGCCGATCTCGGCGCTGTCGGACCGGCCGAAGCTCTTGTTCACGTACTTCAAGCAAAACTTCGCCCAGGTCACCAATCCGCCGATCGATCCGATCCGCGAAGAGCTGGTCATGAGCCTGGTGTCGATCATCGGGCCGCGGCCGAACCTGTTCGACCTCGAAGGCATGGCGCGGCTCAAGCGCCTCGAAGTGCGCCAGCCGATCCTGACCAATACCGATCTGGAAAAGATCCGTGCCATCTCCGAGATGGGTGACCATTTCAAATCGCTCACGCTCGACGCCACCTGGCCGGCGGCCGCGGGCGCGACGGGCTTGGAGCACGCGGTGGGCGGCTTGTGCCGGCAGGCCGAAGGCGCGGTGCGCGACGGCATCAATATCGTGATCCTGTCGGACCGCCGCGCCGGCGCCGACCGCATCGCCATTCCGTCGCTGCTCGCTTGCGCGGCCGTGCACCATCACCTGATCCGCGAAGGCTTGCGGACCTCGGTCGGCATCGTGGTGGAATCGGCAGAGCCGCGCGAAGTGCACCATTTCTGCTGCCTCGCCGGCTACGGCGCCGAGGCGATCAATCCGTATCTGGCGTTCGAGACGCTGCTCGGCATGAAGCGCGAGCTGCCGCAAAGGCTCGATGATAAGGAAGTCATCAAGCGCTACATCAAGTCGATCGACAAGGGACTGCTCAAGGTGATGTCGAAGATGGGCATCTCGACCTATCAATCCTATTGCGGCGCGCAGATTTTCGACGCGGTCGGCTTGAAGTCGGATTTCGTCGCCAAATATTTCACCGGCACCGCCACCCGCATCGAGGGCGTCGGGCTTGCCGAGATCGCCGAAGAGGCTGTGCGCCGGCATCGCGATGCGTTTTCCGACACCCCGATCTATCGCGCCATGCTCGACGTTGGCGGCGAATATGCCTTCCGGGTACGCGGCGAGGAGCACGTTTGGAACGCGGCGAGCGTTTCGGCCCTGCAGCACGCGGTGCGCGGCAACTCGTACGAAAAATATCGGCACTACGCCAAGCTCATCAACGAGCAGACCGAGCATTTGTTCACCATCCGCGGCCTGTTCCGTATCAGGTCGGCGGAAGAGGACGGCCGCGCGCCGGTGCCGCTCGATGAGGTCGAGCCGGCCAAGAACATCGTCAAGCGCTTCTCCACCGGCGCCATGTCGTTCGGCTCGATCTCGCGCGAGGCCCACACCACGCTCGCCATCGCCATGAACCGCATCGGCGGCAAATCCAATACCGGGGAGGGCGGCGAGGAGGCCGACCGCTTCAAGCCGCTGCCGAATGGCGATTCGATGCGTTCGGCGATCAAGCAGGTGGCATCGGGCCGCTTCGGCGTCACCGCCGAGTATCTCGTCAACGCGGACATGATGCAGATCAAGATCGCGCAGGGCGCCAAGCCTGGTGAAGGCGGCCAATTGCCCGGCCACAAGGTCGATAAGATCATCGCCAAGGTGCGGCACTCGACGCCAGGCGTCGGCCTGATCTCGCCGCCGCCGCACCACGACATCTATTCGATCGAGGATTTGGCGCAGCTGATCTTCGACTTGAAGAACGTCAACCCGGACGGCGACGTTTCGGTCAAGCTCGTCTCCGAAGTCGGCGTCGGCACGGTCGCCGCCGGCGTGTCGAAGGCGCGCTCCGATCATGTCACCATCGCCGGCTACGAGGGCGGCACCGGCGCTTCGCCGCTGACCTCGATCAAGCATGCCGGCTCGCCCTGGGAGATCGGGCTGGCCGAGACGCACCAGACGCTGGTCGCCAACCGGCTGCGCGGCCGCATCGCCGTGCAGGTCGACGGCGGCATCCGCACCGGCCGCGACGTGGTGATCGGCGCGCTCCTTGGCGCCGACGAGTTCGGCTGCGCCACCGCGCCGCTGATCGCCGCCGGCTGCATCATGATGCGCAAATGCCATCTCAACACCTGCCCGGTCGGCGTCGCCACCCAGGACCCGGTGCTGCGCAAGCGCTTCAAGGGCCAGCCCGAGCACGTCATCAACTATTTCTTCTTCGTCGCCGAAGAGGTGCGCGAGCTGATGGCGGCGATGGGCTACCGCACCTTCGACGCGATGATCGGGCAGATGCAGATGCTCGACCGGGTGAAGCTAATCGCCCACGCTAAAGCGAACGGGCTCGATTTCTCGAAACTGTTCACCAAGCCGGACGTGCCGGAAAGCGTGGCGATCTACAATTGCGAGCGGCAGGACCACAAGATCCACCGCATCGTCGACCGCGCGCTGATCGCGCAGTCGCGCCCGGCGCTGGAGCGCCGCACGCCGGTGCGCATCACGCTGCCGATCAAGAATACCGACCGCACTACCGGCGCGATGCTGTCGGGCGAGATCGCCAAGCGCTACGGCCATGACGGCCTGCCCGACGACACCATCGTGGCGCAGTTCACCGGCACCGCCGGCCAAAGCTTTGGCGCGTTCCTCGCCCGCGGCGTCACTTTCGATCTCATCGGCGACGCCAACGACTATGTCGGCAAGGGCCTTTCCGGCGGCCGTCTCGTGGTGCGCCCGCCCGCCGATGCCGGCATCGTTCCGGAGACCTCGATCATCGTCGGCAATACCGTGCTGTACGGCGCCATCGCGGGCGAATGCTATTTCCGCGGTGTTGCCGGCGAGCGCTTCGCGGTGCGCAATTCCGGCGCCATCGCGGTGATCGAGGGCGCCGGAGACCATTGCTGCGAGTACATGACCGGCGGCGTGGTGGTGGTGCTCGGCCGCACCGGCCGCAACTTCGCCGCCGGCATGTCGGGCGGCATCGCCTACGTGCTCGACGACGACGGCACGTTCGCATCCCGCTGCAATCTCGCCATGGTCGAACTCGAGCCGATGCCCGGCGAGGAGGACGTCAACTCGCGCATCTTCCATCATTCGCACGATCTCGAAGCGCATGGCCGCGTCGATGTGATGGGCGACCTGAGTGCGTTCGATGCGCAGCGCCTGCACCATCTGATCGCACGCCACGCCCGCTTTACCGGGTCTACCATTGCGGCCAAAATCCTGGCCGGCTGGGGCGCCTGGTATCCAAAATTCCGCAAGGTCATGCCGGTCGAATATCGCCGCGCTCTCAACGAACTGAAAGCCGCTGCCATCGCGGCAGAGTAGAGCAGCGCGTGGGCAAGATTACGGGTTTTCTCGACTACGAACGCGAGGATCGCGACTACGAGCCGGTCGCCGAGCGCGTGCGCCATTGGGGCGAGTTCGTGCGGCCGCTGGCCGAGAAGGATTACGTCACCCAGGCAGCGCGCTGCATGAATTGCGGCGTGCCCTATTGCATGGGCACCGGCGCGCTCGCGCCCGGCACGCCGGGCTGTCCGGTCAACAACCAGATCCCGGACTGGAACGACCTCGTCTACAACGGCGACTGGGACGAGGCGGCGCGCAATCTGCATTCGACCAACAATTTTCCCGAGGTCACCGGAAGAATCTGCCCGGCGCCGTGCGAGGCGTCGTGCACGCTCAACATCGACGAGAACCCGGTCACCATCAAATCGATCGAATGTGCCATCGCCGACCGCGCCATCGCGCAGGGACTTAAAGCCGAGCTGCCGGCGACGAAGACCGGCAAGCGGGTGGCGATCGTCGGCTCGGGGCCGGCGGGGCTTGCCTGCGCCCAGCAATTGGCGCGCGCCGGCCATGAGGTGCACGTCTACGAGAAGTACGCCAAGGCCGGCGGGCTTTTGCGCTACGGCATTCCCGATTTCAAGATGGAGAAGCACCACGTCGACCGCCGCATCGAACAGATGCAGGCCGAAGGCGTGATCTTTCATTATGACGCGCATGTCGGCGTCAACGTCGCCGCGCGAAAACTGGTCGACGAGCACGACGCCGTGGTGCTGACCGGCGGCGCCGAAAAAGGCCGCAACCTGCCGATCCCCGGCCGCGAGCTTGCTGGCATTCATTTCGCCATGGATTATCTGCCGCAGCAGAACCGCCGCGTGTCGGGCGAACCGAGCGACGGCACCGCGCCGATCCTGGCCGGCGGCAAGCGCGTCGTCGTCATCGGCGGCGGCGATACCGGCTCCGATTGCATCGGCACCGCATTCCGCCAAGGCGCGATG
>JASHPU010000268.1 GCA_030037885.1 Xanthobacteraceae bacterium
GACAGGAACGCATTGGCCTCGCGCACCAGCGCCGTATATTCGGGATATTCGATCTCCTTGGTGCACGGCCCCGCGCAGCGCTTGATCTGGTAGAGCAGACACGGCCGGGTGCGGCTCTCGAAGAACGGATCGCTGCACGAGCGCAACAGGAATGCGCGCTGCAGCGCGTTGATGGTGCGGTTGACCGCCCACACTGAAGCGAACGGCCCGTAATAATGGCCCGGCCGGCTCCGCGCGCCGCGATGCTTGAGGATTTGCGGCGCCCAGTGGTCGGTGGTGATCAGGATATAGGGAAACGATTTGTCGTCGCGCAGCACCACGTTGAAGCGCGGCCGCAGCCGCTTGATCAGGTTCGCCTCGAGCAGCAGCGCCTCGGTCTCGGTGCGGGTGACGACGAATTCCAGCGTGCGCGTGGCCGCGATCATGCGCTCGATCCGGGTATCGAGCCCGGTCGGCCGCGCATAGGCGGTCACCCGCTTCTTGATGTTTTTCGCTTTGCCGACATAAAGCACGTCGCCGCGCGGATCGAGCATGCGGTACACGCCGGGCCGCGCCGGCGCGAGCTTGGCATAATGGATGACGGCGGCGCGGCCTTCGGCAAGCGAGACTTGCTCGGCATCGACCGCCGGCGCTTCCGCGTCCGCCGGGTCGGCCTCGGGCAGCGACTGCTCATCGTCCTCCTCGGCGATGGCGGCGGCGGGCGCGTCGGTCGGCTCGATATCCGCTTCGATATTTTTCTTTGGACCGTTCATGGGAGCGTTCGTGCTGGCCCAAACCTATGCGCTGGCGGCGCGCGGGGCCAGAGCGGGCTGAACACGGTTGCGCGGCAGCACCGGTCCGGCGGGCCGATCAAGGCTTTCTTAATACTAACAACTTGGAACGACTTTGGCGTTCAGCAACGTTTAACCCGGCTGTTCCGATAACGTTGGCGACGGACGGTTGGACGCCCGAACGCAAATCGCGCGGCTTGCTCGAACTTTGCGCCGCCGGCCCGAAGCATCCTCAAGGAGGCCCCATGCGGAGAGTTATTCTTGGCACGGCTTTGCTGCTGGCGACGAGCGGCCTGGCCGCCGCCGCCGACTTGTCGGCTGCGCCGTATTACACCGCCGGCGAACCGCTGACGGCCTATAGCTGGGCGGGGCCCTATCTCGGCGCCACGCTCGGCTACGAATGGGGCACGGTCAGCAACAGCCCGACGCAGCCATCGGGGATCGCCGGCGGCGTCGAGGGCGGCTACAACTGGCAGCGCGGCGCGTTCGTGTTCGGCGGCGAAGCCGACATCCAGCTTTCCGGCGCCGACGACACGTTGTCGCCGTTCGAGTTCTCCAATCCCTGGTTCGGCACGGTGCGTGGCCGCGCCGGGGCGGCGTTCAACAACGTGCTGGTCTACGGCACCGCCGGCCTCGCCTATGGCGAACTGCGCGCCGACAGCTTCAATCTCACCGAATCGCACGTCAATGTCGGCTGGACCGCCGGGCTGGGCGTCGAAGTCGGCCTGACGCCGCGCTGGTCGGCCAAGGCCGAGTGGCTCTATCTCGACCTCGCCGGCAGCAGCTTTTCGCTGACTGGAACCTCCAACGGCCTCGCCGCGGACCTGCTGCGCATGGGCGTCAATTATCGCTTCTAAAAGCCGCACCGGACGAGCTGGCGCGTCATAAATACGCCGCCTTCGATTAGCATTTGTTTTACCATCCTTTCGGCCGCCTTAAGTCATAATTAGCTATAATGTTGACGTGCCATAGTCTAATTGCGCCACAAATCGGTCAAGAATTAGAATAGGCGTGTGTCTTTTCAGCACTAGACGTAGAACTAGCCGCGAATACTATCCCGCCACTTTCGAGTGTAGGAGGTCCTCATGAAAAGGCTAGTTCTTGCGTTGGCCGGTGTTGCGGCCTTGACCGGCTCGGCCGCGGCGGCCGACCTGGCCCAGCCAGCGCCTGCGCCCTATTACAAGGCGCCGGTTTATGCGCCGGTCTATAACTGGAGCGGGTTCTATATCGGCATCAACGGCGGCGGCGCCTGGGGCAACTCCAATTGGACGACCCCCGGCGGCTTCAATACGTCGGGCGGGCTGGTCGGCGGCACCGTCGGCTACAATTATCAGATGAACCAGGTCGTGCTCGGCGTCGAGGGCGACATCGACTGGGCCGATATCAGCGGCAGCACCAGCACCGGCGTGGTGTGCGCGCTCGGTTGCACCACCAAGGACAACTGGCTGTCCACGGTGCGCGGCCGCATCGGTTATGCGGCCGACCGCTTCCTGCCGTATCTGACCGGCGGTCTCGCGCTGGGCGATATCAGCGCCACGCTGCCCGGCTTTGCCGGCACCGACACGACCAATGCCGGCTGGACCGTCGGCGGCGGCATCGAGTTTGCCATCGCCGGGCACTGGACCGCAAAGGCCGAATATCTCTACGTCGATCTCGGCAACGTCAGTTGCGGCATCGCCTGCGGCGCCGCCACGCAGAACGTTTCGTTCACCGCGAACCTGTTCCGCGGCGGCATCAATTACCGGTTCTGATCGCGCGAGCGCTTCAGATATCGTGAAAACCCCGGGGCCGGCGTCCCGGGGTTTTTGTTTGTTGATAAGCTAGGACATCATTGCGGCGGCAAACGAAGCGGCGCCGGCGCTCAAATCATCTGAAGTCATTATGCAGGCTGGGTCGCGGCGAAGGCCGGGACGCGCGCGGCGAAATTGTCGAGCCAGGCGACCAGGAGCGGATGATCGCTCCGCCAACTGCCGCCAAAGCGGAAATCGCGGTAGCCGAGCGCGCAGGCGAGCGCAATCTGGCCGACGTCGGGCAACGCTTGCGACGCGTCGAGCGACGGCGGCGCGGCTTCGAGCACCGTGAGCGCGCGCGCGACTTTGCCGGCCTGCAGGTCGAGCCATTTCGGCTCGTGCATGTCCGGCTTGCGGAAACGGCCCTCGTACACGGTGAGGACGGACGCATCGAGGATGCCGTCGCACAGCGCCTGCAGGCGCAGCGCAGCGAGACGCTTGGCGCCTTGCCGCGGCACGATCTTGCCGCCGCCGGCGCGCTCGTCGAGATAATCGAGGATCACACGCGAGTCGTAGATCGCGCTGCCGTGCTCGACGATCAGCACCGGGATTTTGCCGAGCGGATTGGTCTTGCGCAGCGAATCGTTGGGATCGGTCGTGTCGGCGCGATCGAGGGTGATCTCGCGGTCGAGGCCGAGGAGTGCCGCGGCGATGCGCACTTTGCGCACGAACGGTGAGGACGGTGAGAAACGCAGGATCATCATGGCCATATTGCAGTGACTCGACAGACGACGCGTCGCTGGCCGTGACGCGCGCCGCCTGTCGGCGCGCGCGCAACGCCAGTACCTCGATGGAACAACAGGCTAGCCGGTGACGACGAGGTTGACTGCTTTCGGGCCCTTGCCCTTCTTGTCCGGCTCAACGTCGAAGCTGATGCGCTGACCTTCGGAAAGCGACTTCAGTCCCGCGCGCTCGACGGCGGTGATGTGCACGAATACGTCGCGGCCGCCGTCGTCCGGCTTGATAAAACCGTAGCCGCGGTCACCATTGAAGAACTTGACAATCCCCTGCATTGCCATCGAGCGACTCCCTGCCCCGTGTTGCTTCGCCGCCGACCCCCACGGCACGGCGGTTCGGCCGGACATCCACACAAGCAAAGAGCATCGGCCCCGACGGCCTCAGTCACTCCGCCGGCCCCCACAGGAGGCGGAACGTCTAAGCCAGCAACGCTGCCGGAACAATTAGCGTACTTTGGACCTGTGGAAAAGTGGCAAGAGCGTGTTTAACGCTCCGCCGCGAGCCAATCGACGCGATGGCCGGGCGCCGCCGAAGCCCGCCCCAGCCAGCGTCCGAGCGCGGGGAGGAGCACCCGCAGGTCCGCTTCGAGCGTAAACGGCGGATTGACCACAACGAGGCCAGAGCCGGTGAGCCCGGCATCGGCGGCCGCTGCGCACACTGCGAGCTCGCAACGTAAGATTTTGGCAACCGACAGCCGTCGCAACCGCCGCGCCAAGGCGTCGGGCGCCTCGCGGGTCGTGATCGGATACCACGCCAGGTAAATGCCGGTCGGCCATTTGCGGTGCGCAGATGACAAGGTCGCGGCGAGGCGGGCGAAATCGGCCGCCTCCTCGTACGGCGGATCGATGAAGACGAGACCGCGGCGCTCCTTGGGCGGCACATAGGCGCCGATCGCGGTCCAGCCGTCGATCGCAAGCGCCTTGGCCCGCGTGTCGCCGCGCAACACGCCCTCAAGCTGCGCCGCCGCGCCCGGCTCGATCTCACAAGCGATCAAGCGGTCCTGCGGCCGCATCAGGTGCTGCGCAATCAGCGAAGATCCCGGATAGGTCCGCAAGCCCGGCCCGCTATTGCAGGCCGCAACGGCCTCGATATAGGGCGCAAGCAATGTATCGGCTGCGGCGTTCTTCGCAGCCATCGGCGGGCTCCAAACGCGGCCGATTCCGTCGCGCCATTCGCCGCCGCGTGTCGCTTCGTCGGCGAGAAGATCGTAGCGGCCCGCGCCGGCGTGACTGTCGATGACGCGAAACGCCGTCGGCTTTTGCCGGAGATGCGCAACGATGCGCGCCAGGACGGCGTGTTTGTGCACGTCGGCAAAATTGCCGGCATGGAAGGCGTGACGATAATTCATTGCGGCGCCGACCATCCATCAGGACGGCTCTGCCTGCAACGACGCAGCCGCTGCGCCAGCGTCGAAGGGCGCAGGAGCTCCGATACCAAGACCTGCGAAACCAAGACCTGCGATATCGACCTGGAAGCACACTCGCGCCGCAATCATGGCAGCCGCGATTGCCGGAACGCGCAGACTGCAATCGGTGCGGGTCCGGCCGCGAGGCCGGACCCTTCACTTTCGCCGACAGGTTACGCGCCGGCCACACAAGGCGTCGATCCGCTTAGCCCGAGCCGCCGGCATTGCGGCGTCCGGCATCCGTCGCCGTCGCGTGCGGCGCCGGCATCAACACTTGCTCGCGCTGGCAGCTATGCTGCACGACTTCCGGACAGGCGCGGAATTTCAAATCTTTCGACAGACACAGCCGGACTTCGGTAAGGCGCTTGTCATCGCAGGCGATTGCCATGTCGCCGAGGGCAAGGTCGGGATTGGCTTTGTGGAAAGCGTTTTCAACCGCCGCCGGAGTGACCGAGAGCGGCTGCTGCGGGTTGAGATATTCGGGCGGAATCTTCACGAGGGCGCGCGCCTTGCGCAGCGTATCGAAATAGGCATGCGCCGACAGCCCGGTGCAGGTGCCGTGGCGGTCCCATTCGGTGAAGACCAGGCGCGGCTCCGGCATCAGATCGAGCACGCCGGAAATCGTCGGATGATCGAGGCGCGGTGCCGGCACCTGGCAATATTCGGGAAAGCCGCTCTCGTATTGCGGCCACAGCCCGTGGACGATGAACGAATAGGCGCGCGTGCTGCATTGCATGCCCGGCGCGCGCTCGGGCGAGCGTTCCGCCGTGGCCGCACAATATGACGGCGACCATGACAGCGACAGCAGGTAGAAATCGAACTGTCCCGGCTGATTCTGCCGCTTATCTTGCGCCAGCCCCATGCCGGCTGTTGCGGCCACAAGACAGAACGCGAGCACACCACGAACAATAAACCGGACCATGACGACCCCCCTTGATGACGCGGTGGTTAAGTCAAGCGTCGAGAGAGCGCGTAGCATGCCGTTTAGAACAAAGCAAGAACAAAATGACGATACGCCTCGCCTCCGGGAGCGGACCTGAAAGGGCTGTGTCCAATCCGCTGCGGGCGTCCCCGGCGAGCCTGCGGCGCGCCTTGCGCATCGGCTCGCGGCACGCCAATACTTGAGAGCGGCGGCGAACGCGCCCGGTCGAGCATCGCGCGTCTGCGGTCGCCGTTGCGCAATACGGGCAGCCCGCATGGCCGTTTATCGGCTCTTCAAGAACAAAGCCTTCGAACCGGAAATAATCGCCACGATGACGACGGCGTACACCGAGGTATGCGAGGCGCTCGGCATCAGCGATCGCGACCGGCTGCGGACGGACGCCGTTGCCAAGAAGGTGATCGAGTTTGCGCAGCGCGGCGAGCGCGATCCGGCACGTTTGCGCGAACACGTGCTGCAGGCGTTGCGACCTTAACGGCGCTGCGCTGCAGCCGGCGCGGCAGCACAGAGTCCTCAGGGTCGGGCGGCGCGGCAGGCTGGATTGTAGGCCCAATTGCGATCGAGGCCCTGCACGCAGAAATCGACGCCCCAACTCATGCCGATCATCCCGGTATCTTCGGCGATCGAATAGTAGATCGGGTGACGCCGCCCGTCATTGATCAACGCCGTGCCGCTGCAGAAGCGGCGCGGGATCGATTGCGCCGCCCATGGCAGCACGGCGCTCTCGCGAATGTCTTCAATGCCGACGATGCGCAGGTCGGAATTCCAGAAGCGACGCTCCTTGGTGCCGAAGCGGTCGATGATGCGGTCGAGCGCCGGCGCGTAATCGCAGGTCGGGATGACGCGATCATAGCGCGGCCCGGACAGCCAGAAGTTCTTTTCGAGCTGATTGGCCGCCCGCGCCGGCACAACGCCCGACGCGCACGCCAGCGCCAGCAAAAGGTACGCCACGCGACCCGACATGACCCTGCCCCGTCAATCATCGGCAAGCGTGCCGCGCCACCCCCACGCCGGTCAAGCTTGCGATCATCGAAGCCTCAGATTGCCGCGCAGCCGTGGCAATTGGGCAACGCGCGCCTGCGGCAGCGGCTCTGCAAGGCGGCCCAGGCCGACCGCAACCCGCTGCTATCCACAGAAATGTCACAGCCGTGGCGAGTTTGTCACAGCTTTCGCTCAGTGCGGAAAGGCCCGCGCTTCGCCCTTCATGGTACCAAACACCGACTCGGTGCAAGGCGTTCGACCAAATACGCTGAGGAAGCCATACACTGAGGAAGCTATGGGTGAGGTGCACCGGCTGATAAGCCCGGAGCCGGCCTTCGACATGCAGGCGGCGGGACGCCTGATGCTGAAGGTCTTTGCACCCTGGGTGGCGGACCTCGCCTTGCTGGTGGAAAGCGTCGAGCCGGTGCGGCCGTCGGGAGCGCCGCCGGATTGGCAGCCGGGCGCCGTCTTGCGCATGCCGTTTGCCAGGAAGATTTGCAGCGACGGCAACGTGGTCTGCAGCCAAGCGCTCATGGCGCTCGCCGACACCGCCATGGTGGTCGCCTGTTCGGCGGCCTGGAACGGCTATCGGCCGATGAGCGTGATCGACCAGACCATGCATTTTCTCCGCCCGGTGAACTTCGACGTCGTTGCCGACGCCCGCGTCATCCGGATCGGCAGCACCACGAATTTCGCCCGCGTCACCGTGCTCGGCGCTGCCGACAAGCGGCCGGTCGGCATGGTGTCGAGCGCTTATTCGATGCAGTGAGGAATCACCAAGCGCACCGCGCGCTGCCGTTCATTGGACGGACGTATCGCGCCAATGCTTTCCCTTACCCGCTCGACCCTCTAAACTCGCGCAATGACGAAGCGGCGGGAGGCTTTCCTGATGCGTCGGAAAATTGCAATCGCGATCGGCGCGGCGCTCGGTATCGTCGGCTGCACGGTCGCATCGCAATCGTTCGCCTATCACACGTTTACCGGGGTCGGCGCGGGCGTCACCGGCAATGATACCGGCGGCATCATTCCTTATTCGCCGGCCGTCGGGCGGATTTATCGCGGCCTTGCCGCGGCGCATTGCGCGCGATGGGGACGGCTGTCGCATATCACCAGCGTGGCGCGTCGTTACGGCGATTACATCAGCTTCGTCTGCATCGACAAGCCGTGGATGATTCACTAAAGGCCGACGCGCGGATAAGAAGGCGGGACTATCCATCATCCGCCATCGGTCCGCCAATCCCCGATCACTGCCTGAACCAGCGCCAGCGCGGCGACCGCGGCGGTATCGGCGCGCAGAATGCGCGGGCCGAGGGCAAGGCGGACCACGTTCGGCAGGCGCAGCAACGCCGCGCGCTCGTCCACGGCAAAGCCGCCTTCTGGCCCGACCAGGACGGCGAGCGGCGAACGCGGCGGAACGGTCGCGAGCGCCGCGAGCGGATCGCCGAGGTCGGCGTCCTCATCGCAGAATACCAGATAACGGCCGGTCTGACGGCCGGCGAGCAGACGCAAAAGCGGCGCCGCGGCATCGATCTGCGGCACAGTGAGAATGCCGCATTGCTCGGCAGCTTCAATCGCGTTCGCCCGCATCCGCGCGACATTGACGCGCGCCACCTGGCTGTGCCGCGTGAGCACCGGTTGCAGCCGCGAGGCGCCCATCTCGACCGCCTTCTGCACCATGTAATCGAGCCGTGCGGCTTTCAGCGGCGCGAACAGGTAATGCAGGTCGGCCGGCTGCGTCTGCTCGCGGCTCTTGGCACCGATGCGCAGTTGAGCGGCGCGCTTGTGCGGCTCGAGCACCGCCTGCCACTCGCCGTCGCGGCCGTTGAATGCCAGAACCTGGCCGCCGGCGTTGAGCCGCAGCACATGGGTCAGATAATGCTGCTGCGCGGCCGCGAGCGGCACCGGGGCGCCGGCGTCAAGCGGCGCCTCGACATACAGGCGGGGGCTGCGGAAATCGTACCGGGCCATGCCGCATCATGGCGCATCTTGCGGCGCTGTCGGACTCCGGCTGTGAGTTAACCCCGTATTAATCGCGATTGCGGAGCTTACAGCGTTGTCGCCCCCCCGCTCTCGGTCTGCCGGCGCGGAGCCCCCTGCCCCCATGTCGCCGGATTTCGAGTGCCTTTAATGGCATGGTTTAATGACTTGGCGGAATAGGGCACAGTGGGAACCGGGAAAGACGCATGATAAAGCGCAAGCTCCTCAGGCCGATCGGCGTCGGCGCGGGTCTTGTGGGACCAATGGCGGTCGCGTTCATGGTCAACACAGCCGCCGTTGGGTCCGCTTCGGCGCAGCAAATGCCGGGGGCGGCGGCATCGCCGTGCGACCAATTCAGGCCGCTGAGCGAAGCCGCCCGCCAAAAAGGCATGGCGATTGGCGCTGCGGAAAAGCGCCACCCCGACCGCAAGGAAATGTGTACCCTGGTGTCGCAGTTTTCCGTCGCCGAGGGCGCGGTGATCAAGTTCCTCGAGACCAATCAGACGTGGTGCGGCGTTCCGCCCGAAGCCGTCAAATCGGCCAAGGCCACTCACGAAAAGACCCTGAAGTTCAAGGAAGTGGTTTGCGCGGCGGCACCGCAGCCGAAGATTCCGACGCTCAGTGATGCCATCGGCACGCCCAGCCTCGATACGGCGAAGAACACCAAGACCGGCCGCGGCGGCACCTTCGATACGCTCACCGGCAATCCGCTCGCCAAATGAACCAGGCGACCGGCCCGGTTGCAGACTCCACTGGCAACTGGGTCGATTCGCTGGCGCCGGCCTGGCTGCGGCCCTATCTGCGGCTGGCGCGGCTCGATCGGCCGATCGGCTCCTGGCTTCTGCTGCTGCCCTGCTGGTGGGCGTGCGCGCTCGCTGCCGTAGCCGCGCATGCCCGCGCGCCGAGCCTCGTGCATCTCGTTCTGTTCTTCATCGGCGCCTTTGCCATGCGTGGCGCCGGCTGCACCTGGAACGACATCGTCGACCGCGACCTCGACGCCAGCGTCGAGCGCACGCGCTCGCGGCCGATCCCATCGGGTCAGGTCAGCGTCGGTCAGGCCGCGCTGTTCCTCGTTGTGCAGGCGCTGATCGGCCTTGCGGTGCTGTTGTCGTTCAATGGCTTTGCCATCGCGCTCGGCATCGCCTCGCTCGCCATCGTTGCCGTCTATCCGTTCATGAAACGCATCACCTACTGGCCGCAGATCGTGCTCGGCTTGGCGTTTTCCTGGGGCGCGCTGATGGGCTGGGCGGCCGCGTTCGGCAATCTCGCCGCGCCGCCGCTGTTGCTCTATGCCGGGTCGATTTCCTGGGTCATCGGCTACGACACGATCTATGCCCATCAGGATCGCGAGGACGACGCCCTGATCGGCATCAAATCGACGGCGCTTTTGTTCGGTGCGCGGACCAAGCCGATGCTGGCGTTGTTTTACGCGCTCGCCATCATCCTGATCGGTGTTGCGGGATTTTCCGCCGGTGCCCGATGGCCGTTCGCCCTCGGGCTTGCCGCTTTCGCAGCTCATCTCGTCTGGCAGGTCGTGCGGCTCGATATCGGCAATCCCGACAATTGCCTCGCCGTGTTCAAATCGGACCGCGACGCCGGCCTGATCCTGTTTGCCGGCTTGCTGCTCGATGCCGCGCTGCGCGGCATTGCATGAAACGGCGTCCAGATATTAGTTCGTCATTCCGGGGCCGAGCGAAGCGAGGAACCCGGAATCCATAATCCCAAGCGCAGGGCTTATGGATTCCGGACTCGCCGCTTCGCGGCGATCCGGAATGACGAGCAAGCAACCGATCTGTAATTCGATCGTCATGAGCAAGTGGCCGCGCATCGCGTTCGCTGGCGTGCTGGCGCTTTTCTGGTCGATTGCAGCCGCGCGCGGCGAGCCGCTGACGCTGCGCTACGCGCAGGCCTATTCGGCCGCGCACAGCATTTTTTCGCTGCCCATCACGGTGGCGCGGCGCGAGGGGCTGTTCCGCCGCGCGGGATTGAACGTGCGCCTCGTCATTCCGGTGCCGGGCGGCTCCGACAAGATGATCGACGCGCTGAACGACAATTGGGCGGACGTGACCCACATCGCCACGCCGTTTCTCATTCGCGCCGCGCTGGCTGGTTCGGATGCGGTGGCGATCGACACCGAGTTCAAGAATCCGATCTACAGTTTGATCGCGAAGTCCGAGATCAATTCGATCGCCGGCCTCAAAGGCAAGCTCGTCGGCCTTGCCGATCAAGCCGGCACGATCTCGATTTCGATGCGCAAGCTGTTGGCGGCGCACGGGCTCAATGCCGGCGATTATGCCGTCAAGGTTCAAGAAGGCACGCCGGCGCGGTTCAACTGCCTGCGTGACGGCGATTGCGATGCGGTCGTGCTCGGCCAGCCGCAGGATCTGCAGGCGATCGCCGCCGGCTACAAGCTGCTCGGACGATCCAACGAGGCCGCGCCGGATTTTCTCTACACGGTGACTGCGGCTCGCCGCTCCTTCGCGCAAGCCCATCGAGAGGCGCTGATCCGCTTCGTGCGCGGCATGGCGGCGGCCTTCGCCTTCATCCGCGCGCCGGAAAACCGCGACCGCGTCGTCAAGCTCGTTGCCGAAACGCTCGGCTGTTCGGATGCGATCGCGGGAGAGACGCTCGATTTGTTTCTGCAGCCGGGTCGCGACGTGCTGCCGGCCCGCGGCGAAATCGATTTAGCGGCTCTGAACGAGGTCATTGCCATGATGGCGGGCGCCGGACTGCTCAAGCCGCCGCTGCCCCAAGCCGCGCGCTTCGTTGACCTGCGCTATTTACGTGCCGCCGGCGTGCGATAGCCTGTAGCCTGGGTTGAGCGCAGCGAAACCCAGGATCGATGTTGCAGCCTGCATCGCCGCTCCTGGGTTTCGCTTCGCTCAACCCAGGCTACTTGCCGCATAAGCGGCCTGCGTGCACCGCCGCGGCAACGGCCTTGCCGGCTTAATGGAACGGGAGCAGGATGGCCCAAATAGGCTTTGTGGCCGTCGCTCGATTCGATGGCTCGCTTCGGCGGCCTTTGCCGCACGAAACAACAAGCAACCGAGATTCCCAGGGAGCGATTGATGAAATCCACCATCATGCTGAGCGCCGCCACCGCATTGGCGGTCGTATTGTGCCAGGCGCCGTCGGCGATGCAGGCGCAGGCGCAGAACCAGGCCGCCATCGCCGGCCAGGTCACCTCCGCTGCGGAAGGCGCCATGGAAGGCGTCGTCGTCACCGCCCACCAGGACGGCTCCATTGTTTCGGTCAGCGTCGCCACCGACGCCAACGGGCATTACGCGTTTCCCGAGAACCGGCTCGAACCCGGCCATTACACGCTCGCCATCCGCGCCGTCGGCTACGATCTCGCCGCGCCGGCCGCGACCAACGTGGTCAGCGAGCAGACGTCGAACGTCGACCTCAAGCTCATCCCGACCAAGGATCTGCCCGACCAGCTCACCGACGCCGAGTGGATGATGAGCATTCCGGGCACCGAAAACCAGAAGGCGGTGCTGCTCGACTGCACCAGCTGTCACACCTTGGAGCGCATCGTGAAGTCGACCCACAACGTCGACGAATGGATGCAGGTGGTCAGCCGCATGAAGGGCTATGGCGCCGTGAGCCAACCGATCCTGCCGCAGCCGATGCTCGATAAGAGCCGCGCCGGCACGCCCGAGGAATACCGCAAGTTCGCCGAGTATCTGGCGACCATCAACCTGTCGGCGACCGACCACTGGCAATATCAGCTCAAGACGCTGCCGCGCCCGACCGGCGAATCGACCAAGGTCATCGTCACCGAATACAACCTGCCGCGCAAAACCATCGAGCCGCACGACATCCTGCGCGACAAAGACGGCAACGTCTGGTACACCGACTTCGGCGAGATGTTCATCGGCAAGTTCGATCCGAAGACGCTCAAGCTCACCGAATATCCGATCAAGACCTTCAAGCCCGACGCGCCCAAGGGCTTGCTGTCCATCGAGTTCGACAAGTTCGGCAAGATCTGGTTCGACACCATGTACCAGGGCTCGCTCGGCTGCCTCGATCCGAAGACCGGCCAGATCGCGTACTATCCGTTGCCGCCGAAATGGAACGACGACCGCGTGCAGCTCAACTTCACCGGCCTGCACTACGAAGTCGACGACAAGGTCTGGACCAAGAGCGTCGGTACCCAGGATGTCTACCGGGTCGATCTGAAAACCGGGCAATGGGAGAAATTCCGTCCGACCGACCAGTTGCCGGACGTCAAGCACGCCGGCATCTATCAGGTGATGGCCGACTCCCATAACAATCTGTGGATGGCCGAATTCACCGAAGGCCATCTCGGCAAGATCGACGCCAAGACCGGCAAGGTGACGTGGTACGCCACCCCGACCGTGCACGCGCGCGCCCGCCGCATGGAGATCGATGCCGACGACAACATCATCTTCACCGAATACCGCGGCAACAAGGTCGCGGTGTTCGACCCCAAGACCGAACATTTCACCGAATATCCGCTGCCGCCCGGCACCTATCCGTACCGGGCCAACTTCGACAAGAACGGCGACCTCTGGGCTTCGACCATGAGCACCGACCGCGTGGTGCGGCTTAATCCCAAGACCGGTCAGGCCGATCAGTATCTGATGCCGTCCGACACCAACATGCGCACGGTCTACGTCGACAACACCACAACGCCCGTGAGCTTCTGGGTCGGCTCGAACCACGACCACGCGATCGTCAAGGTCGAACCGCTGGAGTGAGGTGCGGCGACGCGTTTGGCAACGCTCGCGCTGAAGAGCAACAAAGGCGCGGCCGCCAAGGACGCGCCTTTGTCTATTCCTCATTTCGTAGGATGGGTTGAGCCCTGGCGAAACCCATCATCAGGCCGTGACGCCGCACGATGGGTTTCGCTCCGCTCAACCCATCCGACGCGCTCATTTCGTAGGATGGGTTGAGCCCTGGCGAAACCCATCCTCAAGCCGCGACGCCGCACGAGACCGTGACGCCACACGATGGGTTTCGCTCCGCTCAACCCATCCTACGAGCTGGAGTGAGGCTGCCACGCTGATCCCGAGTTTCGCTGCGCTCAATCCGGGCTTCTTGCTGCAGCGCGTTCTTGCGAATCATAACCCGAGTGAGCGGCGACAGTCCGAGCGAGCGGCTTCGGCGAAAAATAAAAAACAACGCGGAATCAATGGCTTCGTCGTTCATGATTTGGCGATATTGACAATCGTTCGGCGATGACTATTGGAGCGCGCCGCTCGCTCCTGAGGGATGCCTTTCGCGAGGGTGCTCCTGTAAGGCGGAAGCGAGTGCGGTTCCTGCGGGCGG
>JASHPU010000269.1 GCA_030037885.1 Xanthobacteraceae bacterium
CTTCGCGGTGTTCACCGAGACCGATCTGCGCGCCGCCCATGTGGTGGCGCGCCGCATCGCCAGCGTGCTGAAGAACACCACCATGGCACCGGATAGGAAACGCATCGGCATCGAGGCCGCGGTCACGCTCGCCACCTTGCGGCCGACCGACAGCGTCGATTCGCTCCTCGCCCGCGTCGTCGGCGGCGCGGCGTAGCGCGTACCCTTCCCCTCCCCCTTTGCGGGGAGGGGCTAGGGGTGGGGGTCGTGAGGCTGGGCACTCGCGTCGAGGTTCTTGCCTAGCCTCATGACCCCCACCCCAACCCTCCCCGCAAGGGGGAGGGAGCGCGCTGAGTGTGCCGGCCTCGAATCGATTCAACCATGCGCGGGGACGAGCGGTGCTTGGTTGCGGAACTCCCGCGGCACCACGACATGAGCTAAGTTGCCGACAACCGAATCGAGGGCTCCTCCCATGTCCGATTCCCCCGGCGTGCCGGCGTCCGTCAAAGTCGACGTCGTCTCCGACGTGGTCTGTCCGTGGTGCTACATCGGCAAGCACCGGCTCGAGGCCGCGCTCGCGCTGGTTCCGGACGTCGACGTGGCGATCAATTGGCGGCCGTATTTCCTCAATCCATGGATCCCGCGCGAAGGCATCGACCGGCGGACCTATCTGGAAACCAAATTCGGCTCGACCGCGCACTACGCCGCCATCGCCCAGCGCGTTGCGGCCGCGGCCGCGATGGAAGGCCTGCCCTACGCGCCCGACAAGATCGCGCGCCAGCCCAACACTATCGACTGTCATCGCCTGATCCTGTGGTCGCGCAGCGCCAGCGATCCCGCCAAGGTCAAGCAGCGCCTGATGGAGCTTTACTTCGCCGAAGGCGCCGACCTGTCCGATCCCAGCGTGCTGATCGCGGCCGCCGCGGCGTGCGGCATGGACGGCGAGCTGGTGCGGCGGCTTCTTGCCAGCGATGCCGACGCCGAGCGCATCGAGAGCGAAGCCACCAGCGCCAAGGAAGCCGGCATCGACGGCGTGCCTTGCTTCATCTTCGCCGGCAGCGTCATCGTCACCGGCGCGCAATCGCCCGAATATTTGGCCAACGCCATCGAACGCAGCGCCGGCCGGCAGACGCGGCTGCGGGTGTAGGCATTCGGTTCTTGCCGGCAGCCACGGCGCGACTTGACCGGCGCCGGCTCGACTGCACTCCGCGCGGCCCGTCATACCGGCGACATGCGCGAAAAGTATTGACTCGTAATCTTCGATTGCGAGACGATGCAACGGTAAGGCTATTGCCGCGGGGGTGGGCCGCAATCCGTCCGATCCTGTGAAATCCACGGCAGCACGTTTTTCGTGACAGCGAAGGGAGGCGACCATGATCAAGACCTTGACGAGAACTGCGACTTTGTTTGTAGCCGTCGTCGCGTTGAATGCACTGGCCGGCTTCGGCGCTCCGGCACAGGCCGCGGGCGAGCGATGCCGCGTCGCCGACGAGTGCCACGGGGCGTTGCCGCAGCTTTGCAAAAGATGTCCCGGCGGTCGTGACGGCTGTGCGCATTGGGCCTGCGTACACCACAGATGCGTGATCGCTTACTGCGAACGCATGCACTAGCGAGCGGCAGCCGAAAATAGTTGATCATTCGTCTTCACAGCCTTCGCGATACTCGCGCCTAACTCTCCTCGCGTGCGGGGAGAGGATAAAGAGACCGGGTCATTGCGAGGAGCGCAGCGGCCAAGCAATCCAAAACGGCCGCTCTCCTGACGCTACCGGATTGCGCGCGCAATCCGGGCTACGAACCTCACGCTGCATCGGCCGGCCGGATGCGACCGGTAATTTCTTGGCGGCGTTCGCGCTCCACCACAGCGATGTCGTGCTGGCTTTGCAGATCGAGCCAAAATTGAGCGCTGGTGCCAAAGTAACGGCCGAGGCGAACGGCAGTATCGGCGGCGATCGACCGCCGGCTGTTGAGAATGTCGGTGATGCGGCCCGACGGCACGCCGATATCGAGGGCGCCGCCTGTACGCCAACGGCGGGTTACGCCTTTGGCCAACCCGCCCTACATCTACGCCTATGAAAAAGATCGGCTTCCTCTCGTTCGGCCATTGGTCGCCCTCGCCGCAGTCGCAGGTGCGGACGGCGTCCGATGCACTGCTGCAATCGATCGAGCTCGCGGTTGCTGCCGAGGAACTGGGCGCCGACGGCGCTTTCTTCCGCGTGCATCACTATGCTCGCCAACTCGGCTCGCCTTTCCCGCTGCTCGCTGCCGTCGGCGCGCGGACCAAGCGCATCGAGATCGGCACCGCGGTCATCGACATGCGCTACGAGAACCCGCTGTACATGGCGGAAGACGCGGGCGCGGCCGACATCATCAGCGGCGGCCGGCTGCAGCTCGGCATCAGCCGCGGCTCGCCCGAGCAGGTGATCGACGGCTGGCGCTATTTCGGCTACGCGCCGCCCGAGGGCGAGACCGACGCCGACATGGCGCGGCGCCACACCGAAGTCCTTCTCGAAGTGCTGCGCGGCCAAGGTTTTGCCAAGCCCAATCCGCGACCCATGTTTGCCAATCCGCCGGGCCTGTTGCGGCTCGAGCCGTATTCGGAAGGGTTGCGCGAGCGCATCTGGTGGGGCGCCGGGTCAGGCGCCACGGCCGAATGGGCGGCCAAGGTCGGCATGAACCTGCAAAGCTCGACGCTGGTCTATGACGAGACCGGCGAGCCGCTGCATATCCAGCAGGCCGGCCAAATCCGGAAATTCCGCGAGGCCTGGAAGGCGGCCGGACACCCGCGCGAGCCGCGCATCTCGGTCAGCCGCAGCATCTTCGCGCTGGTGGACGATCGCGACCGCGCCTATTTTGGCCGCGGCGGCGAGAGCGAAGACCAGATCGGCTTCCTCGGCGACAACCGGCGCGCCGTGTTCGGTCGCACCTACGCCGCGGAGCCGGACGCGCTCGTCGAACAGCTCAAGACCGACGAGGCCATCGCCGAGGCCGATACGCTCCTTCTCACCGTGCCCAACCAGCTCGGCGTCGATTACAACGCCCACGTCATCGAGGCGATGCTCAAGCACGTCGCCCCGGCGCTCGGCTGGCGCTGAGGCCACACACGGCGTCGCCAAGCACGCCTCGTGGACGCTTGTTTCTGTTTTGTTCTTCTGATAATGTCGGTCCTGTCCTAATTCCATCCCCTTTGTCCTAATTTGATTTTTGGCGTGTCCTAATTTATCTTAGGGTTGCACGAAAGGAGGTTCGCCATGTGGCTTCTTTTGAAGCTGCTTAAGCAACCCCCCGAAAACTCCTAAGCGGGAGTTGGCCTCTTCCCCGGTTCGCGGCTGACAGCGAAGGGAAGGATAAGGTTTCTGCTCAATGGCAGGCTGGCCGCCAAAGGTATCTCTAAGGAGTGTCGTCAGCCCTCTGGTGAGATGTACAAACAAGGCGGTAAGAATAAACCGGAGCTAGACCCGGCGCGTCTGTCTGGCACTGCAACCTAGCTGCGTTTGCCCCCCACTTAGGTTTGCAGATTCGTGAGAGGGGTTCGTTATAGCCCCGGCGCGCGCGCATATGTCGCCGGGGCTTTCGTTTTTTAAGCCGTCTCAGTTGGCGGCCTCTTTCATTCGTGGTCATGCGGTCGCGGTGAACGATCCGCTCGCGCGCCGGAGACTACGATGCCGCCGCCGTCGCCTTTGTAGATCAAATCGAAGATGTTGGCTGCTGTCTGCAACCACTTCACTCGCGCGCTCGATGCCCATTCCGTATCGGGCTCGGGCAAGGTCTTAAGGAGCCCCTGCACGAACGGGTGAAACCCTTCCATGTCTCCACCGCCGCCCCCACCCTTGGCCTGCACATGCGGTTCTTCGGCGGCTGCCGGTGGCGGGGCCTCGGCCATTTCACGGACGCCGGGGCGCACCAAGCGATCACGCCCCTGCTCAAAGAAGCCGGCCTGCTCAGCGGAACGCTCAAGATAGCGCCGCGCGCGATCCTTCATTTTTTCGGCAACGCCGAGGCTTTGAATATCGCGCTCGAATGCAGCCGTTGGCGGCAGCACGCCGCCTTTATACTTCTCAAACACAGCAACATAGAGAGGCACATTGAGGAAGGCCCGCACGCGCGCGTCACGCGCGCGCTGGGGATCAACAACCGCGCGGCCCAAATCGGTAAGGCGATACCGACCGCCAACTGACTCCATCAGGCCGAACATGCGCGTGGCAGCAAGCTGCATTCGATAGCCGCTGCTCTTTGGGCTTTGCTTCGTCCAACTCGCAAGCTGATCATCTTCGCAGTCGCCCAGGCCGACGTGGTTGTGAATCGCCTGCGCAATCTCGAAGGCGCTGTTCAAGTCTTCATAGGGGAATCCAATCGTGGATCGCTGGCGGGCGTCCGCCTCTTCCCCAGCTTTTGCCTTACCGGCATCCGAAACGCTGGACACGTTCTCGCCTGCCATTGGAATAGCTCCGTTCGTGTGAGCGGTTTGCTCGCAGGCTGAACCTATCGTGGCCTATCCACCATGTCAAGGCTTTTATCCATTTTTCTCATAAAACTGGTTGACGTTATCCAAAAAGCGCGTTACCGTATTGCTGCTTTTGGAGATTAGCCATGACTAGGAGGGTTGGAGCCCCCGGCGCGCTAGCCGAGCAAAGGGAGCGAGGAAAATGGAGAAGCCGCTTTCCCAGGGGCTAAAACCAGGGAAAAGCGGCCTCGCAATCGGCTTCCGAACGGTCGGGGCTCGTCTAACGGTAGGACACCCGCCCTTACCAGTGAGGAAATGTCGGTCCGAATCCGACGCCCCGAACCAAGCTAACCAGTGGGGCCGTGCTGTTGGAGCAGCCCGGCCCCGGATCAGAACCCCGGGATCGAGCCCCGAAGCAATGACCACTCTTCGAAATATAGCGGATTCCACGCTGTTTTTCCAGAGTCCGGCTTCAGGCCGATCCGCAGATATGGATCGAGCCCATGAACAACCTTCCCCGCGACAAGCAGATTGAGATTATCGCCGCCCTCAGTGAGGGTATGTCGATCCGCGCCATCGAACGGCTAACCGGCGTTCACCGCGACACGATCATGCGCCTTGGCGCTCGCGTCGGGCGCGGCTGCGCCGAGCTGCACGACCGCATGATGGTAGGACTCCGCGTGCCCCGCATCGAATGCGACGAGTTGTGGCAGTACGTCGGCTGCAAGCAAAAGAATGTGAAACGCAAAGACTTGGCCGTGCGCGGCGACCAATACACCTTCATCGGCCTGGCTTCGTCCACCCGCGCCATCATCGCTTACCGCACCGGCAAGCGGGACAGCGAAAATACGGACTTGTTCATCCACGATTTGCGGGAGCGTGTGCTCGGCACGCCAGAGATTTCGACGGACGGTTTTCACCCGTACCGGCCAGCGATCCGCGATGCGTTCGGCTCGCGCGTGTCGCACGGAGTTATCAACAAGACTTATGCGGTAACCGATCTTCGGAAGGATGCGGCGCACCGCTATTCGCCGGCCGCCGTAGTAGCAGTAGAGCGCGAGGCGGTAATCGGCCTGCCCACGCAAATCAGCACGAGCTACGCGGAGCGCAGCAACCTTTCGATCCGCATGAGCGCGCGACGATTCGCCCGGCTCACAAACGCTTTCAGTAAGAAGCTAGAAAACCACGCGGCGGCCGTGTCGCTGTACGTCGCGCACTACAACCTCTGTCGCTACCATGAAACGATCCGCAGCACGCCAGCGGAAGCCCTTGGCCTCACGGATCACGCTTGGTCGATTGGCGAGCTTATGGACGCCGCGCTGGCGGTCGCGACACCGGACCCGACCGAAACGGCCCCGGATCGGCGTCGTCGGTTCCGCGTAATCGAAGGAGGCCGAAAGTAGAATTACTGCCCAACGGCGGGCGCGCTGCCGCTCCCGCCAAGTTCCAATTCTTGCTGCGCTATCGCCGGCATCAGATTGTTGTGCTCTTCGATCCGAAGCATTCGGATGTCGGTCACCACCTTGGCAAACCAGGGATGCGACTTTTGCACCGCCTGCACCGCAACGACACAGCGCACCGGATCTACGTGCTTGTCACCAAAATAAACACTGCCCTGTTGGCGCGTAAAGCCGTGTTGTTCCAATGCCCGCCGAATATCCTCGTAAGCATTGCCGTAGCTTGGATTTGGGTAGTGGCGCTTAAGCGCCTCTACTTCAAGGTCAAAGCAAATTGCGTACATCCTCTCGCCCCTGCGAATCGGTTCATCGGGCCACTTGGTGTTATGCCCAGCGCCGGGGAGTACCGCAAGACGGCTGCCGTTTCTGGTTGTGTATGAAGGCATTAGCTTCACCCGCCCGTGGAGAGATGAATCGATTTTTCATCGGTTGACGAATCACTTACAGCAAAATCGAGCTATCCAGAAATCGCATGGCTGCTTGAAAGCGGCTTATAATTTGCGCTATCTGCGCAATCGGTATTGCGCGCCGCATAAAAATTACGAAATGGCGCCGTCAACCGTTATGCCCTATCCAACTTTAGCGTTCTTTTCTAAAGGCCGGTGGATTGTCCTAATTTCCCTCTGCGCCTGTCCTAATTCGGACAGTACCATAATGTCTCTCCCTAACGAGCAGGTTCCCGGCGAATATGCTAACTTAACCATCGGCCGCGAGGACAAAACCATGGCTTCCGAGGTGACCCGCGAAGAATTCGAGTCGCGCGTCGGTGTCGTCGAGCGGGAGGTCGAGGGCGAGAAGCTGGTCACGCGCTACATTCTCGAACAGACCCGCCGCAACAGCGATGACCTCGGCGCGATCAAAACAAGACTCGACCGGGTCGAGGGCAAAGTCGACGGCGTGGATAGGAAAGTCGACGGCGTGGATCGGAAAGTCGATCGGCTGGACCGCAAAGTCGATGATCTTGCGAAAAACCTGCCGAGCATCGTCGCCGAAGTTATGCGCGAGGTGCAGCGCGATCGCAAATAAGCGAGCGTAGGCGGGCAAAAGCGCAGCACCCCGTGCCCACACCTTCCTTATCGTTAAATTGTGTGGGCTTTGCTGCGGCCATCCCCCATCGCTACAGCCGCATCGGCGGCCGCTTGCCTTTTTCCTCGCGTGGCACTTTCACCAATGCTTCGCCGTCGAGCACCACCTGCCGGCCGACCTTGCACACGCAGGCCAGCCGCGCCCGCGATTTTTCCGGGATCAGTTCGGCCACGGTGACGACCACCGTCACGGTGTCGCCGATCTTCACCGGTGCGCGAAAATTCAGCGTCTGCGCAATGTAGATCGCGCCGGGCCCGGGCAGCCGCGTGCCTAGCACCGCCGAGATCAGGCTCGCGGTGTAAAGGCCGTGCGCGATGCGCCGGCCGAACGGGGTGCGGGCGGCAAAGTGCTCGGACAGATGAACCGGATTGCGGTCGCCGGTGAGCTGCGCGAAGCCGACCACGTCGGACGCGGCGATTGTCTTCTTCAGCCGCTCGGTCATGCCGATCCGAAGATCGTCGAAGAACAGCGTGCGCAGCGGCGGCAGGCTGGTGGGGAGCGTCGGGAGCGCCATGCAGTTAATTTAGCGCGTAGGGCTGATTGGCGCAGCGTAATCCGCCACTGGCGCGGCGGCTATGCTCCGCTTATGCTCGGAAATCTGCGGACCGGAGATTCGACGATGGCGAAGAAGGCACGCAAGAGGGTCGTGGCGAAGGCGTGGAAGCCAGCGCGAGGCGCGGCAAAGCAGGCCGCAAAGCGGAAGCGCGCGGCAGCCGAGCCGCGGCGGAAAGCTGCACCGGCAAAAGTAGCGAGACCCGCCGCCAAAAAGCCGGCGGTCGGCAAGCCGGTAACCCGCAAATCGGTAGCGAGCAAACCAGTGGCCGCTCAATCGGTGACCGACCAACCGGCAGCCGGCCAACAAACCGCACAGAAACGGGAAGGCTTTCTGCACAAGATCGAAGACACCGTCGAGGCAGTGTTCGATACGCTGACCGATGCCGAGCGGCTGCATCGCAAACTGGAACCGGACATTACGCCGGATCAGGAGTGATCCATCACCGGAGTATAAGCAGCTGCGTTAGGTTCGCAGCTCCGCGCCAACCCCGATGAGGCTCAGGACCCGTGCTATAAGGAATCCATGACCATAGAAGAGCTCGAAAAAGCCGTTGCCACACTACCGCCCGAGCAGTTCGCGGAATTCCGCGCCTGGTTCGAGAGGCTTGATGCCGCGCGTTTCGACCAGAAGATCGAGCGCGATGCGCGGGAGGGCAGGCTCGACCGACTCGGTGATCAGGCGATCGATGATTTCCGCAAAGGCCGCGCCCACGAGATATGAGGCATTTTGCCAGCCCGAAGTTCTGGGAGGCTTACCGGCAGCTTCCCGAACAAATCCGTGCGCTGGCCGACAAAAACGACGCGTTGCTCAAGGAAAACCCGCAGCATCCGTCGCTGCAGTTCAAGAAGGTTGGGCGTTTCTGGTCGGTTCGAGTCGGGCTGCGCTATCGTGCGCTCGCCGTGAACGCGGATGGCGATTTGGTCTGGTTTTGGATCGGCTCGCACGCCGATTACGATGCGCTGATCGGGTAACGCCATGACCAAAAAGCGCCCCGTGGTCGGCGTGATCGGCAGCGCGCATCAGGCCGAGGGCCGCTTCACCGCGCAGCGGGTCGGCGAGCGCAATTTGCGCGCGGTGGCCGAGATTGCGGGCGCGCTGCCACTGATCTTCGCCGGCACGCCGGAGATCACCGATATCGGCGCCTTGCTCGATGTGGTCGACGGCATCCTGCTCACCGGCGCGCGCGCCAACGTGCACCCGACCCGCTTCGGCATGGCCGAAGACCCGCGGCACGAGCCGTACGACCGCGCCCGCGACGCGCTGGCGCTGTCCCTGATCGAGGCCTGCGTCGCGCGCGGCGTGCCGCTGTTCGGCATCTGCCGCGGCTTTCAGGAGATCAGCGTCGCGTTCGGCAGCTCCTTGCATCCGGAAATCCGCGAGCTGCCCGGGCGCATGAACCACCGCATGCCGCGGTTGCCCAATGGCGACATTCATCCCGACCTCGCCGTGGTGTTCGCCGACCGCCACGAGGTGCGGCTCACGCCCGGCGGCATCTTCGCCAAGCTGCTTGGCTGCGACACGATCCGGGTCAATTCGCTGCACGGGCAGGGTATTTTGGAGCCCGGCAAGCGCATCGTGATCGAAGGCGTTGCCGAGGACGGCACGGTCGAGGCAATCCGTATCGCCGACGCTCCCGGCTTTGCGCTCGGCGTGCAATGGCATGCCGAACACGCCGCCGACTGCAATCCGGTCAATCGCAAACTGTTCGAGGCGTTCGGCGCGGCGCTCAAGAAGCCTTCGCGCAAGTAGGCGCTACTCCCCCGTCCATTTCGGCTTGCGCTTGTTGAGGAAGGCGTCGAGGCCCTCGCGAAAATCGCGGCTCATGTAGCACATCAGGATGAGGTCCTCGCCGTCCTCGCGGGACAGTCGGCGCATCAGGCGGGCGAGCGCCTGCTTGGTGGCGGCAAGCGTCAGCGGCGCATTGCCGGCGACGGTGGCGGCGAGTTCGTCGGCGCGTTTCTGCAGCGCCGGCAGATCGGCGACCACTTCGTTGAGCAGGCCGACGGCGGCCGCCTCCTCGGCGCCGATCAGCCGCGCGGTGAAGATCAAATCCTTCACCCGCGC
>JASHPU010000270.1 GCA_030037885.1 Xanthobacteraceae bacterium
TATCTCCCACCGGAAAAACAACTGCACCAACGTTACCAGAACCTGCGGGCTCAAAAGCAACGCCGGTATTATAGTTGGCAACATCTGACTGATTTGAAGTAATCGTTGCCGGCGTTCCTGAAAAGCTTGGCACTACATTCGGCAACTGGTTCTGCGCGATCGTCCGGTTTTGCGCACCCCCAGTGTTGCCTAACACCGTGCCGTCCCAGTTGCCACCGGCCGATGTGATACGGCCAGAGCCGCCAGAATCGAGATTATACGGATACCGTCCGCGCAGATCGGGCATGGTGAAATTGCCGCCGCCCGGATTGCCGTAGGTGGTGCCGAGCACGGCGTTGGCCGCCGGAAAGGACGTCGCCGAAAGATTCTGCCCCTGCGGCAGGGCGAAGCCGGACGGCAGCGTGCCGCCGAAATGCGGCACGATGCCGCCGACCGGCACCGCCGGCGGATTGTCGCAGAGCTCGCGGCTTTTCGGCCCCGCTGCGGATCATCGCGAGGCGCCCATGCCCAGCGCGGGGCAGCTACATTGCAGAGGCATTTGCGTTGAAGCGGCGAGACTTGCTCCCCGGAATTTGCGGCTTGCCGCCTTCGCGGCACACGTCACGGCGCATCGGATCGGGCGTCGCTTGATGGGCGCCAGAGCCGCGATAGCTGCGATGCGGTCATTATCCTATTGACATCGCGCAACCTGTAGATGTAGTAGCGCATCGGCCGTAGGCTGCTCTTGATCGCTTTTCTTCTGCTCGCGTCGAGTGTGCCGCCGACGGCACGCAATGTGGCGGCAGTGGCCCCGATCTAAAAGAGCCGGCATCGTGCAGTCGCAATTTTTCGTTTCATGGTGCGTGCTGAACGCCGAATCACAATTTTCCCGATTGGGAGACTGTCGCCGTCGGCGCGTGGGCGAAGGCAGAAAAGTAGCCACCCTCGGAGCCGATTTGCCCGATTGGCGGCAACGCTATCGGTCGACCCGACGAAGGAGAACTGATCTGCGGTATGGTGGTCACCTGGGGCCGGCTATGGATAGGGAGATTTGCAGGAACATATGATCCGATCCAGGTTGACTTTGCACAGATGCCGCAGTGCAATCCGCGCGCTCATAAACCAGAAATCGTTATGGCCTCGCCGGCGAAAGATCAGCGCCCATAGGTTCCACCAGGGTATTTTCTATCGTGACTATCTGAAACGCCTTCATGATGCCTGCAGACCATCAAACTACTTCGAAATCGGCGTAGACACTGGCGCGACCCTCGCGCTTGCTAGATGCCGCGCCGTGGCAGTCGATCCTAAATTCCGCCTCAAGGATGACGCGCTGGGTGAGCGCGAGGAAACCTTTCTTTTTCAGATGGCATCCGATGATTTTTTTGCGCGGTACGACCTCAATGCTTTTTTTCCAAAGGGAATAGATTTTGCCTTCCTCGACGGCGAGCACCACTTTGAACAGCTTCTACGCGATCTATCCAACACAGAGAAACACTCTCACCACAAAACGATCGTCACCCTACACGACTGCTGCCCGGTCAATATTGAGATGGCAAATCGCGAGACAAACTATGATCGGCGGATTGATCGGCCGACGCGCCGATGGTGGACTGGCGACGTCTGGAAGCTGTTGCCGATTTTGCGCGAGTTTCGTGGCGACCTCGATGTCACAATCCTCGATTGTCCTCCAACCGGGCTTGTCATCATACGGAACCTAGACGCGGATTCCGAGGTGCTCACTAATGCCTATGAAGAAATCGTTTCGCAATATCGAGACGTCACCCTCCGAGACTTCGGGATCGATCGGTTTCGAGAAGAATTCCCGACCTCAGATAGTCGCGCGCCTCTAACGAATATGCTAGCTGATTAAGCAATACGCATCATGCAGTTGATACCCATGGCGGGCGGAATCATCGCAACCTGAGTAGGCGATGCATTGCCGACCGTGCCAGCGTTTCCGGTGAATGTGAAATTGCTGCCTTGCACCGTTAAGGTATTGCCCCAACCGACAGGGTTGCCACCAACATCTATCGTACTGCCAGGACCGCCAATAATTAGATTATTAGCGAAACTTTGACTCCCGCCGATCGTACCACTCGGCGTGAATGACAATTGCGGTATCTGACTGGCGGATAGATTACGGCTTTGCGCCCCGCCGGCATTGCCCAACACGGTGCCATCAAAATTGCCACCGGCCGCGGTGATGCGGCCGGTGCCGTCAGCGTCGAGATTGAAGAAGAACCGCCCGCGCAGGTCTGGCATGGTGAAATTGCCGCCGCCCGGATTGCCGTAAGTGGTACCGAGCACGGCGTTGGCCGCCGGAAAGGACGTCGCCGAAAGATTCTGCCCCTGCGGCAGCGCGAAGCCGGACGGCAGCGTGCCGCCGAAATACGGCACGATGCCGCCGACCGGCACCGCCGGCGGATTTAAAAGCTCCCAGCGCGTGTTGGCGAGGTTGTAGCGCAGCTGCACTTCGGCGAGGCTGCCGGGAATGTCGCCGATCGCCAGCGCGGCGCCGCCGTTTTTGGTGATGCTGCCGGCGCCTAAACCGTTGGGGTTGAAGGTCGGCGCCGTGGTCAGGTTCGCCGACGTGGCGCGGAACGCCAGCACCGTGCCGTCGACCAGCGTCGTCACCGGCGGATCGTAGGTCGCGGTGATGGCGTCGTGGGTGCCGCTCGCCGCGACCCAGTTCTTCGGCGACAGCGGCGCATCGACGATGGCGTCCGTATTGGTGTCGCCGACCCACAGCGGCACCCAGGTGGCGCCGATGTACCAGCGCAGCGTGACCTGGTTCGACACCGAGGTGTCGGCCCAGAACTGATACTGCGTCGGCGAGGCCGGCGCCGAGCCGCCGGAATTGAGCGACAGCAGCGCCGCCAGCGCGGCGTTGATGTTGCCCTGCTCGGTCAGCCCGGAGAACACGCCGGTGGTGGGGAGGACAGTCGATCCCTGGCTCATTCAAGGCGTCCGTTGTTTGTTTGTTCGATGTGCCGCCGCTGGCTCCCTCCTCGCCCGCTTGCGGGAGAGGGATGGGGTGAGGGCGCGTGCCGCCAACTCTGAAGCTTGAGCCGCGCCGCCGCGCCCCTCATCCTGTCCTTCTCCCGCAAGGGGAGAAGGGACGCAGCTTCGCTGCCCGTCACAAGGACTCACGCGCCCTGCACCACGACGATGACGGTGCGGGCGACCGCAACCTCTCAGATTATCTCGAGGGTGCCGCCGCGACGAATGGGTGCAGCGCTCGTCAATCTGCTCGTTACCACGACAGCGGAAAGCATCGGCCAGCGCTGATAGTCCTGCCTTCATCGGCTAAATCAAAGCTGAGCATCGGAACCTCCGATCGTGCGTCAACGGCCAGGCGAAATGCGTCCTGATTTGTACAAGTCGTAGCCCTGCATCAGATCATGCCGAACGTCGTCTTTCGGCGGGTCGACCGCGACGAAATAAAAATGACCGGTGATGTGCTGGTATCCAGAACGAATGACGCCGTACGATACGGCTCTTTTCTTCCAAGCTTCCGATGGATGATCGGAAGTGACTTCGTCCGTGTCGTCGTATAACAGGGCAGAATCGTCGTATGGGCCGCGGAACAACGTCCATACTATGAAGCGCGGCGCACCCGCGGGGCGCTTCTCAACCTGAGCCAGATAGGACCCATAATTAACGAAGAACAACGCATAGGGCGCCGCAGCGCCGCTTTCCGTCCAAACCAAGGATAAGGCCACCACGGCGGGCAAAAAGGTCAACGGCAGTATCAGAGCCGAGAGCATCATGCGCCAGTGTCGGGCAGCCGCCCACCGTGTCACGAGCCTACAGGCGACGATGACCGAGCCTATCCACATCGCGGCGAGGCCCAGACCGACAATTACAAAGATATAGTCCGATACGACCGGCAACCAAAACACCTGGTAGAGCACCACCAGCAAAGCCAAAAGCAGAGGCCAGACAATCGCGAGAACGACCGGCCAATAAAGAATGCGATTGTCGGTCATCCGGAAAGTCATCGTGGACAGCAGGCGCCGCCAAATCCGCAAACACAGCCACGCCATGCCAATCGGCATAGCGGTCGCAACCGACATGAGCAGAATCACAACAATAATGTAGATCACGAGCAGGAGTACGGCGACGATGAATGGGACTTGGGGCATGCGGTACCCGAAAGGCGGCGATCAGGTTCTAGAACATATCATGAACACGGTCAACGGCTCGATGTGACACCCGCCGATTCCCCTTCAGCAATAACTTTCTTTGGGATGCTTGCCTCCCGTAGTTGGTGATCTTTTGTGACGTCAATTGCGAAGGCGAATACGTCCGGATTCGTAGAGATCATAGCCTCTGAGATTGTCTTGAATGTCCTGCTTGGTCGAATGGGTATAGCTCCCGTCTGGCTGTTCGTGAAAGGTAGAAAAATCTGCCGCATAATCATCCGCAATCGTGAGCATATCTTCCTTGCTGACCCCGGCTGCCGCCATGAATATTCCTAGCGCGATGCTCGTGTAATGGCGATAGTCGCATACATAATAGTTGTCGAACCTTTCAGCATCGAACGAGCCGGCATGAACGAATGGTAAAAGCTCGGAAGCAACCGCGACCGACAGTGCGTCTATCCTACCGATTTCGTCCTGCAGCGCCGTGATATTTGCATGTCCGCGAGCCAGCTCAGTAAGCTCGTGCATGGCATCAGCCAGGTCGCGGGATTTCGCGGCGAGTCCAGCCTGCACGTATGCTTCCGGCGGCAGATCGGCCGGCCGAAGAATTTGGTTGCCATGATCGTCGCGGATCGGCTGCCCTGAACTGTCTACAAACTGCTCCGGATGCTTCGGGCTGTCGGCCGGAATTGCGCTCGACCAAATGCGAGTAAAATCACGGTCAATGCCGAAAATGTGGTCGAACACTTCTTTGATCGCGTTGCGAACGTCATGCCCAAAATCCGGATATTGCTGTGCGGACGCGGCAGGCACATTGCCGCCGTCGACCGTCGCGTCGGTCCACGTGCCGGAATCCGCTTGCGCATATTGTGGGGCGCGTTGGGAGCCGTCAGGAGCCGCAACTCCTCCGGTATCAATCGCCGATCCAGTGCCGCCGCTGGTCCACTCGCCGCCGCCATGATCGCCACGCGGTACGCGCGGTTCGTCGGCATTGTATTTGATGACATGCGAGCGCAGGCGTGGGTCGCGCCGGCGCCGCTCTTCTTGGACCCACTCGACGAATTCGCCGTATTGGCGCTGCAGCTCGAGGTGCATCACCACGAGCTCGCCGGCTCCGCGGCGCACGGCGGCGATCTCTTCGCGGCGCCAGCGAGCGGCTTCGTTTTCCTGCGCCAGCACCGTGCATGCCGCCCGTAGCGCTTCCAACTGCTTCTCCAAGGTCGGCGGCGGCACAAGCGCAATGCGGTTCTTGTCGGGCGTCATTGGTTCGATCCCTGTCAATGCGCGATTACTTGCTCTTCCCCTCCCCCTGGAGGGGGGGATAGGGGTGGGGTGAATGGCTCGCTCCGCGGATGACGACGGACTCCACCCCGGCTTCGTTTCGCTCGCCGACCCTCCCCCTGCAGGGGCGGGTGTTTGTTTGTTACGCTCCCTGCACCACGATGGTGGCGGTGCGGGCGACGGCGACGCCGCCGTTGAAGAAGGTGATGGTCAACTGCGACAGCGACAGGCCGATGATCTGATAGGTGTCGCCGGTGGTCGCCTGCCAATCGACCTGCACGCTCGGCAGCGGGTTGCCGTTGACGCCAGAGTTGAACGGCTGCGCGGTCGTGCTGCCGTCCGGCGTGAAGACGATGGTCAAGCCGCCGGCCGGCACGCTCTCGTCGACGTAATTGTCGGTGCGCGTCGGAAACTGCCCGCTGAACGAAAACGCCGAGCAGGTCGGCACCGCGGCGGGCGACGAGGTTTGCAGCCCGATGCGCAGCTTCCATGCGGTGGCCGGAAACACGCCCGGCGTGAACTGCTGCCACGCTCCCCATTGCGGCACCGGCTTCGGCGGCACATTGGCCGCGGTCGCGATCTCGACCCAGCCGCCGACATAGGACGTCTCGCCGGCGCCTAAAAAATCCGGGTCGTCGAGGACGTCGCCGATGCCCAGGAAATTGGCGTTGAACAGCGTGCCGGAGAACGCCGCATTGGCATTGACTGCTGCATTCGCCAGATAACCCGACGTCATCGCATGCGCGTTCGGCGGCTCGTAGTAGAGCGGCACGTCGAGCGGCACGCCGGCGAGCGCGATGGTATCGCCCGCCGCAATGCCGCCGGCCACGTTCACCGACAGGGCGACGGTCGCCACCGTGTCGGTGATCGCGCCGTCGTCGGCGCTGGTGCTCGCGCCGCTCGCGATCGAGCCGTCATCCACGGTCGCCAGCGTCATCTGGTTGGTCAATTCGAGCGGGCCGTAATCGGCGCTGGCGTAGAAATCGATCGACTGCACGGTCGCGCCGGACGGGATCGCCGCCGGCGTGGTAGCGTTGGAAATTTCGAACCCGTAGGTGACAAGCGACGGCAGACTGACCAGCGCGACCTGGTTGCCGCTCGCGCTTGCCGCCGAAGCCTTGGTGGTGAGATCGAGCATCGCCAAAACGGTTGCGCCGCCGACCAGCCCGTAGTCGAGCGAGCCCGCGAATCCGGTGGCGAATTCGTCGAGGCCCTGCGCGTAAGTCAGCGCCAGCTGATTGCCGGAAACCACGATCAAGGCCGGGGTCTCCGAATAGACGATGGGTCCGCCGGCGACCGGCTGACAACGCGCGGCGATCCAATAGGTGCCGTTGCCCGGCGCGATGAACGGCGGATGCGCCTGGGTGCACATGAACAGGCCGCCGTTCCAACTCGCGCCCTGACGGATCTCGTAAGAGATGCCGGAGCGGAAGTCGGTGACCTCGTCCCAATAGATGTACTGGAAGCCGCTCTGATAATTGGAATAGACGTCGGTGACATCGGGCAGCGGCGACAGCAGCGCTGAGCCGGTGACGGTGTACGGATAGGCCGCGCAGTCGGCCAGCGACTGCACGCCGCCGCCCCAGGCATTGAACGACTGGAACTTCAAATACAGCGTCTGACCGATCGCGCCCTGCCCGAACGGGTATTTGAAGACGTTGTCGAGGCGGGCAAACGCCGTGCCGCTCGGATGATCGGCGATTGCGCTTTCCGAGCCGTAAACGCCGCGGGCGAGATCGGTGAGGTTATATTTGTTTGCCGCGGTCAGCGTCGATGAGCCGAAGCAAACGATCTCGCCGCCGACATAGCACGGATTGTCGAGCGTCGTGATGTCATTCTGCGATGCTGTGGCGAGCGCGCCGTTCGATTCCGTCAGGTCAACCGCCAGTGTGTTGAGCGAGTCGATCGTCGTTGCGACCGGATTTTCCGCCACCGCCGGCAGATCCGCAGTGCTGACACCCATATTGGAACTGCCGTTGAGCGTGCCGATCCAGGAGAAATTGCCTTCCGCGCTGGTCGAAACCAAAATGTTGCAGCCGCCATAGAGCGGATTGGAGCACGATACCGCGGCCCAGATTTGCAGGCCGCCGCCGAGCTCGTCGGTCGGCTCGAAGATGATCGGTTGATTGACCGAGCCAACCGACTGGTTGCGGTTGACGGTGGTGCCTGATCCCGTCGCGGTCGGATAGAGCACCGCGGTGGCGGCGCCCTGCGGAAACTCTTCCGCGGTGATTTCCAGATAGCCGTGCTCGTCCTCTTCGATCTCGGTGATGCGGATCGCAGTGTTGGAAAGCCCAAGGATGGTGTCGGTGACCGTCACCAGGTCCATCGGGTCGAGCAGGCAATATTCCCAGGACAGCCGGAATTTATAGGTGTTGCGAATATAGACCGCGCGCTGCAGCATCAGCTGGCCGCAGATCGCCGCGACGCCCTCGTCGCAGATTTCGTGGGCGGTGACGGTCGGGGCGAGCCGGATGCCGTTGGTGCCGGTTGCCTCGGCAACGAGCTCGATAGCGTTCTGGTCGCGCACCTCGCATGGCGTCAGCGCGTATTGCTGCGGCGCGATCCCGCTGTTCAACGGACTGTTGCGGTTAGAATATTCCAGGCGCCAGACGTTATAAGCCTCGTAGAGGTCGGAGACCGAGACCTGCAGCGGGTCCTGGCCGTCCTCGACGATATAGTCGTCGTCGCCGAGATTGTAGATCGGCGTGACGTCGGGTTGAAACGTGATGCCGTTGCCGGTGACCGCCGTGTCGCCGTAGGGGATGAAGCGCAAGGTGCCGTTCGACCACACCGCAGCGACATTGAGGAGCTGCAGCCAGCGTTGCAGGATCGAAGAGGCCTGCTCCTGGGAATTGAGCACCGGCGAGAACGCGATGCCGAGCGCGCGGCAATAGGTCTGCACCGATGCGTCGTTGCCGCCGCCTTGGGTCAACAACGTGGTCTGGTCGATCGAGGCTTCCGGAAAGCCGACGCCGTACTGCGCGTTGGTCAGAAAATCCCAGATGCAAAGCGACGGATCGGCATCGAAATAGCCGGTTGCCGGCGCCGGGCTGTAGGGCGTGCCGAGCGGGGTGAAGACCGTGGTATTGAGCAGCTCGATGCCGCTCTGGGTGTAAAGCCTCTGGCCATAGCCGGTGCCGTAGCGGAAGCCGAGAATTTCGAACGTGAATTGCGGGACCGAGGCCGAGGAGTCGAGCGGATAGGACGGCGCGTAGAAGTAGGCGGTGCCCTGGTAGGCCAGATCCTGCGGGTAGCCATAGGTGGAGACCAGATACGACCACGGCGTCTGCGGCGTGGTGCCGAGCTGCATGGCGAACCCGACGGCATCGCCGCCGGACAGCGTATAGATCGTCTGGCCGGAAAAGATCGTGTTGACGCCGACGACCGGGCCTTCGCAGACGGCGAGGATGATGTCGGCCGTATAGACCGGGCCGTTGCCGCCGCCGCCACCTTTGCCGCTGCTGCCTTGGGCGTTGTTGGCGTGGTAGACGAAATTGTCGAACCAGATGAGATTTCCGGGAAACGCGTGCATGCCCCAGACGATGGGGATTGGCAGCGTCGCGACCGAGGTCTGGATTTGCAGCCCGGCATAATATTGCTGCTGGTTCTGGGAGCCGAAGATGCCGCTCATGATTCCGCGCCTCGCGCTTTGCCGCCGCCCGCCGACCCAAAGCGCTCGGCGCGATCAAAGCGGCGCGCCCAGTGGCTGAAGAAGCGCGCGGCGCGTCTTAAGTCGGCGAGCTCCGGATTTTGGCCGATCGGCTCTTCGACCACACAGCGCGCCGGCTTGTAGGCGTGCACGATGGTCAGCGGCGCGGCAGCCGTGACGACGCCGCCATGCGAGTAGCAGCGGCCGAAGCGGAAAACCGCGACGTCGCCGGGCTGCACTTGCTCCCTCTCCCCGGAGGGGAGAGGGTCGGGGTGAGGGGGTTCGGAAGTTTCAGAAAAGATCTGCGGCGTCCGATCCCCTTCATCCTGTCCTTCTCCCCTCTGGGGAGAAGGGACGCGGCTCGCCGTTCGCAGAAACACCTCGCGCGTCCGATCGAACACGAAGCCGAGGTATTTTTCCTCGCTGCGGTGCAGATGCCAGTCCGGCGGATAGGGCCGCGGGTCGAACGGTGCGACAAGCCCGGTATCGACAAACACGCGAACGAGCAGCATGCCGCAATCGACGCCGCCGTTGCGCCCCTTGACGTCGGCGCAGTTGTGATATGGCGTGCCGATCCAGGACCGCGCTTCGCGCACGATGGCGGCGCGCTGGGCCGCTTCATCCGCCATGGCCGTGCACCCGCGCCGCGCGCAATTGCGCCGTCAAAGTGTCGTACTGCGCAGCGACGGCATTTTGCACCGGCGGTGGATATTGCGCCGCCATCTTGCCGCTCTGCGCGGCAAACGCGGCCAGGAACTTGGCGAACTCGCCGTCGTCGACCGCGCGGGCAAACGCTTCGGCCATCGCCAAGGTCAGCGCTGTGACGACCACCAGGTGCGCGCCCATGTCGACCGCCACGTTCCTGACGGTGACGCCGCCGGGCGCCGGCGGGTGATCAATGAGATTATGAACGCTCATCCTGGGCTTTCCGATTTCTGATTTCCGGCTTCCAGCAAGCACGCTACAGCGTCGGGTACACCACGGCCTATTTGTTGGAGGCGGCCCCCGTGTACGACGGCACTATCATCGTCGGTGGCGGCACGAAGGGGAAGGCGCGGAAGTTGACGAGGTTGTTGAACTTGGTGAGGCATGTGCTCTCGGTGTGGTCGCAGCCGAAATAGACGGTGAAGGCGTCGCCCACGGCCGGCGCCTGCTGCAGCGGATAGATCAGCGTCAGATAGGCGCCGTTGAGTGCCCCGCCGACCGTGACAGAGAGACCGGAATTGACGCCCGACGTGAACGTCAGCGTGCCTTGCTGAAAATTGATGCCGGCACCGCTCCAGTTGATCTGGTTGAAGGTCGAGCCGGCGCCGACCGCCCCGTTGGTGCCGAAGTTCGCCTTGATCAGCGTGCAGCCGGAATCGTACAGCGTGTGCAGGCAGGTCGGCTGATACATGTTCCTTGGCATGTAATTGTCGAGGAGGCAGAGGTCGGAATTGACGGTGAGCTTCGCCGCGGTGCGGCCGATCTCGTCGATCTTGCCGAGCCGACCCTGGAACAGCAGCACGCCGCCGACCACGGTGCCGCCGATCGTGTCGGAGAAGAACACGCGGGTGCGTGCGATGCGGCAGCCGTCGAAGGCACGGTTACGCAGCGCCTGCAAAAAACCTGCGCCGCCGGTTATCGTGTCGGTGGACAGCGCCGCGATCGAGATCTGCTGGCTGTCGGCATCAAGGCCGATTGACTGCTTGAATTTGAGGCCGTCGATGCGGACGGAATTGGCTGCATACAGCGTGCCGTTGTAGGAAAACGACACGTCGACATTGGTGTAGCCGAGCACGCTGCCGTCCGCGAGCGTGAAGGCGAACGCGTCGGCCATCAGTATCATGGCATCCGGCGCGGCGCGAATGGCGTTGAGATAGTTGATCAGCGTAGTGGATGCCGGTTTCATGTTTGTCCTTTCGTCCTCGTCCTGAGGCGATCGCGAAGCGGGCCCTCGAAGGATGAGGACGCGGCGCTGAAGGCCTGCATTCTTCGAGGCTCGGCGCGGAGCTTGTCGTCGGGCCGGCCGAAGGCCGGAGCCGTTGGCGCCGAGCACCTCAGGATGAGGATCACTATCAAGTGCGGCCACTGTCATCCGCCAAGCCAGCTCTTGACGCTGCGGAATTTTACGCTGTCGAGCCGCCAGAGGTTCGACATGAACTCCTCGAAGTCCATCTGGTCGTCGAGGAAGCGGCAATTGAAGGCGAAGCTGAAATCCGCCGAGACGGCGGCGCCGGCGGCCGGCGCCGCGCTGAAGGCGAGTGTGTTCGGCGCCGCCAGGCTGTACGAACCGCCCGCCTGCGCCACGCCGTTGAGATAGACGTTGTTGATCGTCGTCACCCAGCTCACCGGCTCGACAAAGCCGCCGAGCGCGCGCACGAGCTGAAATGTCGTCGTCGCGCCGGTGCCGTCGCCGAGAAACTGGCCGGTGATCGTATTGTCGTCGGGATCGACATACAGGAATGTACCGGCCTGGCCCTGCAGCTGCAGAAAAAAGCCCATCAGTACTTGCAGCGAATTGGCTTGCAGGCCGGCGAACAGCGTCGTCGACGAGGTCAGCCCGTATTTCGCCTCGAACTCGTAGAGCGGATAGGCCATCAGCGGCACGCGTACCTCACGGCCGGAGACGTGGCTGGCGATGCGGGTGTTGAAGCCCGGCTTCTTGTGCCGCGACCACGACAGGCCGGGCAGCGTCGGCAAGAGCGGTGGCGTCGTCATGATGGCGTGCTCATCGCATCGCGGGGCGCAGCGGCAGATGCGCGCCGCCCTTGAGCCCGCGCTGCAGCGCGCGGACCATGTGATGGGCGTTGTCGTTGAAGAAGCGCGCGACGCTGCGGCTGTCCATGGCGGTGATGTTGATCGAAGGGTTGATGTGCGTGGTGTTGCCACTCAGGCCGGCGCCGGTGAACGGGCCGGAGCCGCGCGCGGCCGGCAAGATAGATTCGCCGGGATGCACGATCGCAAGGCCGCCGCGCAGAATCATGTCCGTGCCGAGATCAAATTTTGGAGCTGAGAAGCCCCCGAGCAACCCGCGCAGCGCTGCGGCATGGCCGCCTTCGGCTGGCACGATCATCTCGCCCTTATGCACCAGCGCCGGCATCGTCGCCGGCACCTCCCAGGCGCCTTGCGCAAACGGGATTAGCGATTTGAATCCTTCCGCCGCAGTGTTGAGGATCGTTGCCGCCGTGTTGGGAATGATCGCCAGCGTGTTCGCCGCGAGCGTGCCGAGGTGCGCTAACAACCCGGCCGTGTTAGCCGCGCTGGCCACTGTGCCGGCCGTGGTCGCTGTTGCGCCGGCTGTGCTCGCTGTTGCGCCGGCCGTGGTCGCTGCCGTGTCTGTAGCGGTCGCGGCGGTATTGGCGCTGGTCGCCACGGCATGGCCGCCAAGCGTAACGTTAAGCGCATTCACCGAGGCGGTGAGTGTGGTCATTGCCGTGGTGCTGGCCGTCTGCGCCGCGGCTTGGCCGCCACCGCCGAGCAGGCTTTGAATCATGCTCTGCGGGCCGCCGCCGACGGATCGCGCAAGCCCGAGCGCCGCCTTCTGGACCGCCAGCCGCTCGAAATACTCGATGATCTGGATGACCAGATCGCCGACGATTTTTTTCATCGCCTTCGACCAACTCTCGGTGCCGCCAAGAAGCCCCCGCAGCTGCGAGTTCCAGGCACTCAACACTGGCGACATAGCGCTCTGCCATTCCTGCTGGTCGTGGATGAGCGCATTGTCGATGATCTTCTGATGCTCGCCTGCCCAGGTTGCATCGATCTTGGCGAGACCGGCGATATATTTCTGATAGGCCGCCGCTTGCGCGTCGAGCTTACCGGCCTGCGACGAAACCTCGGCATTGTACTCTTTAGTGAGTGCCTCGGTTTGCGCCGACAGCCGCTTATCGAGCGCGGCGAGCAGCTGTGTGGTCTCCTGATCATAGGTGATTTCGTGCAGCTTCAGCTCGGTAGCCAGTTGTTGCCTGGTCGAATTGAAGCCGGCATTGGCGAGCCTGATGGCGTTACCCATTTCCTTGATCTGACCCGCCGTGCGTGCCGTCTGATCGCCAACGCCGGCCAAAGCCTTGGGCGCATCGGCCAGCTTGTCGGTCGGCAGCGCCGCAGTGAATGCGCCGCGCAGACCGGCCGCCGCGCCGCTGACGTCGCTCATGGACTGGGACAGTCCGTTCAGCGCTTTATGGACGTTCGCTATCCCTTCCTCCGCCGCATCGGTGGAGGCGGTGAAACGGATTTGAACCTCATTATCATCGGCCATGTCGAAGCTCTCCGCGATTCATCTGATGGTGCCGTTCGGGAACATGGCGAGGAGCTCCTGATAATTGCTCGATGGCCGCGCCGGCGGCTTGTAACCCAAGAAAGCCGCGAGGAGCCGGCGTGCCGGCGGGCAGTCGGCCCAGGCGCGGCGCAGTTGTTCGAGAAACAGCATGTCGACCTGGTCGAGCACCGCGTCGCGTGTCCATTGCAGTTCGATCACCAGCTCGGCGACGAGCGCGCGCCAATTGGCGGTTTCGAAGCGCTCGCCGCCCGCTATTCCCCCGCGTTTTCGGCCTCGATCCTCTTGCCGCCGGCCTGTTCGATCACCACCGGCAGGGCCGCGACCAGCTCGCCGATGGTGACCGGCAGATCGAAAAACTCCTCGCGCGTCAGCGCCGGGTGGGCGCGGCGCAGGCCGTGCCACACCACTTCGGCAAGCGGCGACAGCCGCTCGCCGCTAAGATTTTCCGCGGTGATGCCCGACAGTTTGGGCACGTAATCGGCAATCGCGAGAATCTGCCGCAGCGACAATGGCGCCACGTAAAATTCGCGGCCGGCAAGGCGCACGCCGCGTGCCGCGGCGCGATCGAGGTTTTGGTCAGGTTCAAGGCTCAAACGAACTCTCCTATTGACGTGTAGTTGAATCTGCTTCCCTTCTCACCGTGTGGGGGAGAAGGAGGAGTGCGAGCGGGCGTTATTCAGTCAGGCTGATGGTGCCGATATTGTTGGAGGCGTCGGCGATCGCCTGGAAATCGAACTCGGCGACGGTGAATTTCTGACTGGAAAACGGCAGCGACAGCTTTGGCGCCACACAGGCGTTCAGCTTGACCACGATGTCCTTATTGGTGCCGAAATAGTTGAACGTTTCCTTCAGCGATACTTCGAACATGGGCAGCGGACCGGTGAGCTGATTGGCCAGCGTGATCTTGTTGCCGGACGTGATGCTGTAGCTGTAGTAGATCACCACCGCCGCGCCGTTGTCGGCGGAATTGAACGTGTAGGTGCCGCCGCTGCCCGACGGCGCGATATATTGGCCCTGCGCCGGCGAGGCGGCGACCGGCACGAGTTGCGCGCCGCTCGAAGCGTAGAACACGCCGAAATCCTCGAGGAACGTCGCGCCGTTGGCGGCGCTGACGGCCGCCGCCGTGACGGTGTCGGTCTCACCGGTCGTCATCTCGACCATGCTATTGGCGGTGAGCATCTGGCCCAGGAATAAATTGTTGATCTGCGCCGCCTGCAGCCGGGCGAATTTGGCCTTACCGGCGATCTTGAACTCACCGCCGCCGGCGGCCACCGCCATGTTGTATTGGCCGAGCAACATCTCGATCTTGCGGTCGAAATCGAGCGAGACCGTGTCCAGAGTACCAAGCAGCGCGGGCGGCGTGCCGGCGATATCGGTCCGCTTGCTGATCAAGGTGCCGCTGCCGAAAGAGAATTGGGTCATGGTGAGGCTCCTGTTGGTGAAAAGAGGGACAAGAAAGGCGAATGGCGAATAGCGAATAGCGGGTAGCTGGAGCGGGCTTGCCCCTATTCGCTATTCGCTATTTCGCTGCTCGCCGTTACGGAACGAGGATCTGGAACGGGATCGCCGCGACCGCCTTGCCGTCGACGTCGCCGGTATCGACGAAGACCGGGCCGAGCGGATAGCAGTGCGACACCAGCCCGCCGAGCGTTTGCCGGTTGCCGTTGACGGCGTCGGCGCCAGAGGGCGCCACCGCCGCGTCGATGGCGTCGAGCACGGCGTTCATGGCGCTGTCCGGCACGTCCTTCGGATCGAGCCCGGCGGACAGATAGACGAAGACGTGGATATTGACGGTGAGCGTCGGCAAACCTTCGCTCTGCCGGGCGCGCACTTCGCCGGTCTTGAGCACGGTCAAAAACGGCATCTGGGTCTCGTTGACCTGGTCCCAATGCACGAAGCGCCGGCTGGTCGCGGCAAAATCCGCCGCACCGGCGACCAGCGCGAAGAAGGCCGCGGAAATCTGCTCGCGCGTCACGGTGCTCATCGCAGCTCCTTATGCTGGCGAGTTACGGTCACGCCTTGCCAGCGCACGTCGCGTGCGCCGTGTTCACAAGATGGGAAGCTCAGTCTCCCTGCCCTTTGTGAGCGGCGGATCGGGGAACTGCATCTGCACGGTCGCAATCGCGGTCATGGCCAGATCGCCGCGATTGAACGCTGCCGCTATCAGCGCCAGTGCGATGGCTTTCGCAGCTACATCAACCGGCAAGCCGTATTGGGCCGACAGCTCTTCATTGAGTTCAGAGATCGGCCGAACGGACCATTGTCTCTTGGCACCGGCGGCGGCTTGCAGCAATGGAACGCCGCCGACAAACACACCATTGACGCCGCACGACATGGCGCCGCTGGCCCGCTTCGCGGCGAGCGAAAATGCACGCAGTCCCGACATCGCGAGCATGCGATCGGTCTCCGTTCGACGTGTTGATCTGATGAGCGGCGACCGAGCGACCGTTATTGCCTCGCTGCCGCTATGGCCTCGCTGGCACGGCACGCTGTTGGCGTTGACGACGCCAAAGACGCACGCCATGGTGCGCCGCATTCAGACAGGTGGAACCGGCGTGTGAAGGATTTCGTCAAAAAACTCGAATACCGCACCGTCAAGCCGGCGCTGCGCGCGCTGCAGCCGTGGCGTCACGTGACCTATGGCGACATCCGCGTGCACTATAAGCGCTACCTCGACGGCGGCGGCAGCGCGTTCGGCCAGGACTACATCCCGTTGCTGCACGATTGCGGCATGCCCAGGCAGGCGCGCGTGTTCGAATGGTGCGCCGGCCCCGCCTTCATCGGTTTCGCGCTGCTCGGCTTCGGCCTGTGCGACACGCTGTGCCTCGCCGACATCAATCCCGCCGCAGTGCGCGCCTGCCGGCGCACCATCGCCGAGAGCGGCCTTGCCGATCGCGTCGCGGTCTACCGGTCCAATAATCTCGACGACATTCCGCCGAGTGAGCGCTGGGACCTCGTGGTCGGCAACCCGCCGCATTTCGACTGGTCGCAGATCGGCGAAATCCGCATCGCCGACAGCGGCTGGCGCATCCACCGCCGCTTCTTCCAAACGGTCGGCCGCTTCCTAAAACCCGGCGGCGTCATCCTGATCCAGGAAAACAACCACGGCTCGACCGCCGAAGCGTTCCGGCCGATGATCGAGGAAGCCGGCTTCGCCATCGTGCTCATCCGCAACGCCGAGCCGCGGCTGACGCCCTACACCCGCTACTACTACCTCGGCATCATGCGCCAGGGCGACGCGCCGCCGGAGTGGCTGACGCGAGTGTGACGAGGCCGCTCGCACATTTCTTAAACTCTCACGTTCCACAGATCATCAGGAAACGCGCAATACTGTCCCTTTCGCCAATACCCAAGCGTCCGCGATGCGTCCATGCGTTCCGAGAAGTCCATTGAGTCAGCCACCTTTTCCAGCGTTGCGGTCGCTCGCTCGGTTGCAATGGGAAGACAGTAGCCCGCCGCCTGTTGGCGCACGGTGACAAGGGGATGATCAAATAGCGGCAACAGAGCGCGAAGGTCGCCGCGTCGACTTAGCTCCCTGGCGGCAGCGTAGACGTCTCCGGACACCTTGTTGTACGCCTTCATGTTCGACCCGCCGCCTTCCGCGTCGCTGAGAAAGCGGGTGGTCCCATAGCAGCGTTCGCAGGCATCGACGAAGCGATCCACCAGCTGCGCGACAGTTATTTCGTTAAGCCTCGGCCGCTTGGGCGCGCCGCGAAAAATGCGCTGGCGCCATGCGATGACTTGCCGAGTAGTCCAACCATAAATCAGACCATTTACTGCCGCATCCGCCCATTCCGGGTCAACTGCATGAAATTGCGGACCAGCCCAGCCGCGGACGTCCGGATCATCATCCTCGCACAGCTGCCGCACCCGATCGACCGGTTTCCGCTTCCTCAGCTCGGCGCCGAGCGCTTGCATCTCCGGTACCAGCATCCTATGCAGCGGGGTTAGAACTCGTCTGTTGTCACGACTGAAAATGCAGCCGGTGCGCTTCGCCGTTTCGGCGAACCGGCGCACCAACTCCTCAGTAGTCAAGCTGGCATAATCACCTACGCTCATTGCAGCACCCCGCATTCGCGCAGGATTTCCAAACCTGCTTGGCGCTGATGATCGAAGTCCATCGCATTGATAACATCTCTGACCAGGGGCGATCCTTGGCCTGCGGAGTTCTTGCTGTACGCGGCATTGATGCATTCGTGCAACAAGCGCGGAACCCAGACCACATTGTCCGGGTCATTGATGGCATCCGCGCCGAATTTCGCGACGATATCCTTTTGGAGGTTATCGTTATTTTGATTGACGATGTGATGCTGCTCATAACCAAGCGTATTTTCCGGTTCCTGGTGCAGCTCTTCAAGTGTCTTCGGTGGCTGTAAGGCCGCCTTCAACTGCGCGGTCAACCTGTCTTCGCCCCCATTCAACTCCGTAGGCGAAAAGCCCTCTATAAATGCCATGATTCCGTCGATCACTGGCAGGCCCATGACGACCCAGCGCCCGGTCAGTTGGTTCACGTGCGGCTGAGGCCAGCCATTCCTCGGTTTGATGATTGGAACAGATGCTGGCTTAGGTTTTGACGCGAACCAACCAGGATTAGGCTTTGTGCCAGCTCGCGGATGCTGCGCCGGATCCCAGTCGACCTTCAGCAAACCGCTGTGCCACAGTTCAATAGCGCGGCGATGAATGACTCGGGCGTCAGTTTCCGCGTCTTGCTCCATGGACGGTGGATCAGGAAACTGCATCTGCACGGTGGCGATCGCGGCCATCGCCAAGTCGCCGCGATTGAATGCGGTCGCGATCAACGTCAGCGCATTCAATTTTCCCGTAACGTCGACCGGAATCTGGAAACGTGCACTCAGCTCATCATTGAGCGTTGTCACCGGCCGGACGGACCACTTCCCACCTACGCTCTCTCGCGTCAGCAAAGGTACGCCCCCGACAAAAACACCATCCCGATCACAAGAGACGCCGGTCCCGCTGCGACTCGGCGAGAGGGAGAACGAGCGAGTTCCCGGCAGTACATTCATCATCGTCCAGCTCCGTATTGGAACATAACGAGAACAATCGGTCAAGCCCCTATGGCTTTGGCCACCGCCTCGCTCAGCTCTTCCCGTATCGCCTCCGCCATCTCCGCAAGCGACGCGCGCATATAGGACCGCGCCGGCATGGTCACGGCCGGGATTTGCACGCGCGCGGCGAACACCTGCTTGCCGCCGATGACGAACGCGAGCGCCTTGGCTTTGTCCGGCACGATCTGATGCGGCGGGATGGTGCCGCCGAACTCGTGGATCGCCGCGTATTTGACGTCGGTCGAAGCCACGTGCACGGCGATGCCTTGCGGCTCCTCCGCGATGGTGGCGACGATCGAGGCGGCGAGCGCGCCGCTTCGGGTCTGCAGCACCTCGCCCGCCAGTTTTTGCTGGATCTTCTGTTGCAACGTCGCGGCGAGCGCATTGCTCTTGGCCAACAGCGCGTCGCGGATGCGTTCAGGCATGGCGGCGAGTGCCGCAGAGCAGGAATCGTCGATGCCGATCTCCAGCATCACGGCACCGCAACGCGGCGATAAGGGTCGAGCGAGGCGCGGACGAAATCCGGCATGTCCTTGAGACTGTACGAAGCCGTCATCTGGCCCTGCACGGTCTGCGCGTTCTGGCCGACGCGGGTGCGGTAGCGGTAGCGCTCCGCCACCCACTCGATGCAGGCGTTGTTGATCGCCGCCGGAATGAAGCCGTAAGAAATCAGCACCGCAGCGCCCGCATCGGCCGCCGCGAAGGTGTAGATGCCGGCGGATACATTATATTGGCCGGCGGCCGGGTTGTTGCCGGCGACGGCAACGAGCGCCGCGCCGTCCGCATAAGCGACGCCGGCGTCGCTCGCCCATGGGCCGAACGGCGCCGCAGCGGTCACCGTGTAAGGGCTGGGCGCGGCCGGCACGGCCGCGGCTTCGCTCTGCACCGCATAGCCGGCGCTGTAGCTCACTACCACGTTCTGTCGGCCCTTGCGAAACGCCAGGTCAAACAGATCGAGCGCCTGCGGCCGCCCGGGCGGCAGGCCGTCCCACGGCTCGAGCAAATAACCGCGCCCGTGCGGCGCGCCGGCGGCCGGCAGCGGCGCCGCCGGCACCGCGACATTGTCGACAACAAGCGCGTCGAGCTGCAGCACCGGATAGTGCTGCAGGAACAGGCGCCCCTTGCCGTTGCCGTCGAGCTGCTCGGTGAAGGCGCGCGGGATGAGCGATGGCCGGCCCAGATAAGCACTGATGGCGCCGCTCACGTCGGTGATCAGGCGCGCGATCAGCGCATCGTCGGTCGAGCCGATGCCGCTCGATCCGGACAGCCAGGTTTTGACGTCCGCGAGCGCGGCGAGGTCGGAAGCGGCCATGATGACAAACCTCTGCTTACGGTTTTTTCGCAACCGGCTTGGCGCGCCACGCCGGCAGGCTGAGCTTCGGCAACGACGCAGGGTCGCGCAGCGCGGGACGCGCAGCCGCGGCTTTCGCCTTCTCGTCCGCGCCGGCCTCGATGAAGCCGAAGCATTCGATCAACAGCGCGCCGACCGCGGGCTCGACCTCATAGAAGCCGTCGCGTGCGGCAAGAATGACGCCGGCGACGCACGGATCGCCGACGCCTTCAGGAGCCTTTAGCTTCATCGGGTAACCTCGTTATCTGCGATTCGAAAATCGGCGACCTCTGCTGCGAAACCCCGCACCAATTCGACCCGCCTATACTTTGATGTCTCAGATGCAACCGTCTAGAGCATTTCCCGACGATGCTGAATCGTCATTGCGAGCCAACGGGTCCGGGCCGAAGTGGCCGGCCCGATGACAGCTCCGCGAAGCAATCCGGAGCCCCCTCCCTTCCCTCCCCCGCCTGCGGGGGAGGGAAGGGAGGGGGATTGCTTCGTCGCCCCTTCGGGGCGCCTCGCAATGACGCCGCTGATGCAGTCCGATCGGGAAATGCTCTAGCAGCCGAACGTGACGAGATAAAAATGACTGCCCATCGACGTATATCCGATGATCGGACATACGGCATCGGTCGTTTCGGCTTTTTTCATCCACTCTGCAGATCGGCTCTCCGGCGGCAAGGTGAACTCATCGCTCTCATCGTACACCACTTCTGTGCTTCTCAGGAACCAAGAGTTCCAGTAAAAAACCTTGAAGCGATGTTTTTCGGCCGGCAGCTTGGAAATTTCCTGCAAGTAAATTGGGCGCACAACAAAGAAATGAAGGTAAGCGCCCCATAGCTGGCCGGTTCCCCAAACAAATCCAAAGTTCCAGGCAGCGATCAGCGTACTCAGGGGAAAAACCACAATTGACAAAAATCGCCGCCATAAACGATGGTATGCGTACGCAGCAGCGACGCACAGGGCTACCAGGGCGGCGAGCACCCAGTAAAATACAATTACCGGCGCGCCAATCACCATAAGCTTGAACGGTCCGGCACAGATCAGAACAAAGACGGCTGGACAACCGATCGTAAACAAGAACGGCCAACGCGCAATGCGGTCGCTCTCAACGGACGGCATCATCGGGCCACCCTCAGCGGTCGGACGAAATGCGGCCGGATTGATAGAGCTCATAACCAATCTGCGTGTCACGAATTTCTCGTGCAGTCAACAGGCGGCCCTGCTTCAGCGTATAGGAAAGCTGGATCAACAATGCAGTGTAAAACGGGATGCCTGCCGCGGCACAATAAAGCCCAATCGCGATTGTTGCATAATCCTCGTACTCGGTGACATATCTGCCCTGGACGCGTTCGGCGTCCCATGCGCCGTTGTGCTCGAACTGCTGCAGTTCATGCGCAATGCCGAGCATAGCCTGGTAAAATGAAGCGGCGTCCGGCCCTGGTGTCGCGGTAGTAGCGGCAAACTGCTTTCCGGCAGCAAGTCCCGCTCGCACATACATTTCCGGCGGCAGATCGGCCGGTCGCGAGAGGGCATTTCCTTGGTCATCGAAGATCGGCTGTCCGTTGCTGTCCATAAGCGGCACTGGATGCTTCGGATTGTCAGCCGGTATATCGTGTGCTGAAAGTTTTGGCGATGCAACGACTTCTGCGTACTGCGCGCCTGGTTTCCAAGGATTGTCAGGCGCAGCATCGGAAATGATCGACCTAGCACCTGAATGTGACGGCGGGGATGCGGTTGCCTTTGAACTATCGCCGTTGCTCCCACTCCCGCCACCACCGCTCGTCCATTCACCGCCGTGCGGATTGCCGGCGGGGACGCGCGGCTCGTTCGGGTCGTAGCCGGTCTTGCGCAGCTCGGAATGCAGAACCGGAGCGAATTCGCGTGGTATGCCGCGAATGATCTGTTTGACCATTTCGCGTTCGCGCATTGCCGCGGCAGGTTGCAGCGGCTGCCGCGCCCCCTGCTCTCGAATCTGGGCAAAGAGAGTTTGGATCGCTTTCGCGATTTCCTGATGCACGTACCAGTCCCGCGGCACGGCGGTGAGGCTGCGCGGCGGCGGCATGGGTCGACCCTTCCGTCCGGCTCATGAGGACATGCGTAACCGTCCGCGCTTGTTGACGCGGCGACACGAAAATCCGTCGATGCAGGAAGCCCCCGCGGCGTGCTGCGCCGCGGGGATTTAAGAACAATGCGACGTGCGACTAACCCGCCGCGATGTTGGAGATGATGGCCATCGACGGCGGGAAGTAGTGCTGCAGCACCTCGTCGGCGTAGACGCCGCACTCGTAGCGGCGCGCCCGCCTTTCACGGCACGATGGGATGACCATCAAGCCTGTCGAGAGCAAAGCCGGAATCCGCCGCGTGAGGATAGCACCTCGAATTGGCAATTTTTTCCAGCACGGGGCGGGCGGCGTTTGGCGCAAGCGCCATACTGCTTATCGCCGCCTTAAGACGCACCTGAATATTGGGGTGATCGTAAAGTCGAACAAGCGCCCTGCGCTGATCTCCGGGTCGAGATTTCAGCTCATTTCTGATTTCGTCCATTTCGCAATAAAGCTTGTTATACTTGGCATTGTCGTCATGGAATATGGCCCAGTCCTGATCAACGGCAACGGCGGTGAACCGCTGCAGCAGCTCATATCGACTAAAGCGGCTGCCCGGCCAATCGCCGACTAGTGCAGGCCGACAAAATAGAAATGGCCAATGGCCGGTGTATAGCCGAACACCCGATCGGCACCGACCCGTTCGGCCCTCTTCTTCCAGGCCGCAGAACGATGCGCGGCAGTTATCCCATCGCTCTCATCGTAGAGGACGCCGAAGCTCACGACGAAACCGCCGCTCCACTCGAACAGCACAAGCCGCGGCTCGTTGGTCGGCTCTTTCTCTATCTCAGCACGATAAGATGGATACATAACAAAGAGATGGATATAGTCGCCGGCCAGTCTGCCAGCGTCCCAAAAAGGTTGAGCATTAAAAGCCGCCACTAGAAGAGTCGCGGGCAAAACCAACGTCGACAACAGGCGACGCCACGCGCGTTGGTAGACCGAGCCTACCGCTGCTATGACGGCGCAAACACCTGAAACCATCCAAAGCAGAACAACATAGTAAGGAACAAGAGACATGATAAGAGCAAATGGGCCGGCCCACGCCAGCACGAAAGCGATCGGACCGGCAACGGCAAGAATTGCTGGCCAAAACAGAATCCGGTCGTCTCTAGCGGCCTGCACGCCGAAGCTCCTCACGCACGTCACTACGGCGAAAGCACTGGAGGCCAACCAGGATATAAGGATCATTGCCGGGACAAATAACCCGACAAGATCGAATGGACGGGCCCAAACGAGGACGAAGATCAACGGCAAGAGTATGGAGAACGCGATCGGCCAATGGAGGATTCGATCGCTACTCTCGTCGGTCATGACGACTTCCCAATTCGGCCGGAGTTGTACAGCTCATACCCTCTTCTAATGTCATTGATATCTCTTTTCGCCGAGTGCGTATAGACTTCGTCCATCTTCTCATCAGGGCCGAAGTGAGATTTAAATTTGGCGTAAAGATCTGCGATCGCCAGGGCGTCGTCCATGTCGACACCCGCTGCAGCCATATAAATTCCTATCGCGATATTGGCATAATCGCGATAGTCGGTGACGTATTGGCCTTGAAACCGCTCGGCATCCAGACTCCCGGCCTAGCCGAATGGCGCCAATGCCATATAGATGGCTCCGAGTACTCCGGCTAGCGGTGCCGGTTCGCTCTCTTCGATCTGTTTCCATCCGGCAATGACAGCACCCAAGGTGGAGAGGCGTCCTTCGCGGATGTATGTTTCGGGCGGCAGATCGGCAGGCCGAACAAGCTGATTGCCCTGATCGTCCGTGATCGGATTGCCGTTGCTATCAACGAATGGCACCGGATGTTTTGGATCGTCAGCCGGAATATCGCGCGATAAGATAGGACCCTTTCGACCTGACGCATCCTTTCTCGTGCCGGTGCCCTCCTGAGCATATTGCGGACCCCGCGCCGGAACTGCTCCAGCACCGCCCTGCGATCCACCACCGCTGGTCCACTCGCCACCATGTGCACTGCCGGCGGGGACGCGCGGCTCATTCGGATTGTAGCCGGACTTGCGCAACTCGGCCTGCAGAATTGGCGCAAATTCACGCGGTATGTCCCGGGCGATCAGTTTGAGCAGCTCGCGCTCGCGGAGCGCCGCAGCAGGTTGCAGCGGCTGCCGCGCCTCCTGCTCTCGAATCTGAGCAAAGAGAGTTTGGATCGCTTTCGCGATGTCCTGATGCACGTGCCAGTCCCGCGGCACGGCGGTGAGACTGCGCGGCAGCGGCATGGGTCGACCCCTTCCGTCCAACTCATGAGGACAGGCGTAACCGTCCGCGCTTGTTGACTCGGCGGCACGAAAATCCGTCGATGCAGGAAATCCCCGCGGCGTGCGGCGCCGCGGGGATTTAAGAACAATGCGACGTGCGACTAGCCCGCGGCGATGTTCGAGATGATCGCCATCGACGGCGGGAAATAGTGCTGCAGCACCTCGTCGGCGTAGACGCCGCATTCGTAGCGGCGCGCCCGCGGCGGCCACTCGATCTGATAATAGTCCTGGCGGGTGCGCACCTGCATGACGTTGCCGACGTTGGACAGTGGATAGGGCAGCGTCTTCGAGGTCATCAGGATGGTGCCGGCCGGCATGTTGGGATGGATGCGGATGTCGAGCGTCTTCGGGCCGGCCATGGAGAACTTGTTCAAGTAGGTACGGACCATGACACCGCCGCCGAGTGCGCCCTGGTCGGCGTTGAACACGAAGCGCTGCGCCGCATTGGCGTTGCCGGTGAGGATCTTCTTGCTGACATCGTTGGCTTCCTGCGAACTCACCCACATGGTGTCGGGCGACAGCCGGTAGTTGTTCCAGCGGTCCTGCAGCGCCGCGTCGATCTCGACGATGCCGCCGGCGCCGTCGCCGGTGAGCGTCGAACCGGTGCCGGCGGTGCCGGTCGCCAGATAATTGACGTAGGCGTTCGAGCCGCTCTTGAAGGCCTGATAAAGCAGGCCGTCGAACACCAGCGCGTTGGTCGAATTGTCGCTCGCCCCGAGCGAGGCCGCGGTCTGCGCGCCGGTGGCGTTGGCGGTGATGACCAGCGAGTTGATGGTGGTGATGGCGCCGAGCAGTTCGGAGCCGACCGCGCCCCAGAACCAGGCGTAACCGAGCGCGCCGGTGACCGGCGCCACCGTGGCGGCGATCGATCCGGTGGTGCCGGAAGCGATCGAGGCCGTGGCGTTGGCGGACTTCGCGGAGGCGCCGCCGCCGAACGTGTCGGCCGAGCCGTCGGCATTGCTGCGGGTGATGGCGCCCTGGATGCCGGTGGTGATGCTGCCGTTGACGATGCCGTCGAGCGACAGCGCGACGCAGATGACGCTGTACGGGCTCGCCGCGGCGGTCAGCGCACCGCCGCTGGTCGACGGCGCCAGCGAGGGCGTCGGCGTGGTGCCGAGCGGCACCGACGTGTTGCCGCCGAGGATCAACAGCTCCTCGCCGAGCATGCAGGCTTCGAGCCCGGTCTTGGCGCCGATCGCCTTGACGTCGTCGAAGCCCATGCCGGCATATTGCGCCTCGAAGTCGACCGAGGTCTCGATGCCGATGCCCTTGTAGGCCGCGGTGTAATCCTGGGTCGACACCGCCTGCACGCCGCCGCGGTTGCCGCCGGACACGCCGATGCGCAAGCCGGTGGTGTTGACGCCGGTGACGGCGCGCCAGTTGGCCTGCACGCCGCCCTTGCCCGAGACCCGCGGCGTCTCGTTGCGCAGCGGTGTGAGGAACGGATAGACGAACTTGGCCCCGGTCTCGAGATCGTAATAGGTCAGCCCCGAAATCGGCGAGGTCGATTGCGAGAACGTGCTCTTGGCGAGCGGATGACCGGGCAACGGATTGGCGTGCGCCTTCTCGATCTCCTTGAGAAAGGCTGCGGCGTTGCTCAGCGCGGCATTATAGTCCTGCATGGTGTGCGGCAGCGTCGACTTGGCAAGAATATCCGGCAGATTGGCCTGATACATGGCGTGGTTCCTGTTGGTTGGTGTTGCGTTCGGATTGTTGAGACAAACAATCCATGGTTCCCGCGGCGGCGGGAATTTCGGCACTGCTGTCGTGGTGGAGCCGGCCATTGCGCCAAGCGCGACGGCCCGATGGGGACGAGCGAGAGTGGGGCAGGCGACGTACAGAACTGCGATTCGACGCGCTCGACCGCCTGAGCGCCAACGCCGCAGCGCAGCGGCGGGAAGGACATTCCTACATGCGGATTAGTATTTCGACTCAGTGCGCTCGGAAGTGCATCATTCGCAAAGCCGTCAGCGCACGAGTTCAGTCACCGAGGCCGCCGTCACTTCGATCCTTGAGTCGTCCGAGAATTTCAGAATGTATTTGGTAGAAGGCGCACCTGATGTCGATCACGGCAGCAGCTAGTGCAGGCCGACAAAATAGAAATGGCCAATGGCCGGTGTATGGCCGAACACCCGGTCGGCAATGACCCTTTCAGCCCTCTTCTTCCAGGCCGCAGAAGGATGCACAGCAGTTATCTCGTCGCTCTCATCGTAGAGGACGCCGTAGTCCACGACAAAACCGCCGCCCCACTCGAACAACACAAGCCGCGGCTCATTCGTTGGCTCCTTCTCTATCTCAGCAAGATAGCGAGGATACATGACGAACAGATGGACATAATCGCCGGCCAATCTGCCAGCGCTCCAAAAAAATTGAGCATTAAATGCCACCGCTAGGAGAGTCGCGGGCAAAACCAACATCGAAAACAGACGACGCCACGCGCGCTGGCTGACCCAGCCTATCGCTGCTATGACGGCAAAAACACCCGAAACCATCCAAAGCAGAACAACGTAGTAAGGGACCAAAAACGTGGTGAAAGTAAATGAACCGGCACACGCCAGGACAAAAGCGACCGGACCGGAAACGGCAAGAATCCCCGGCCACAACAGAATCCGATCGTCTCCAGCGGCCTGCACGCTCAAGCTCCTCAATGTTCGGCCGAAATACACCCGGAATTGTACAGTTCGTAACCCTGTTTTATATCCCGAACGTCGCGCTCAGGCAAATGAATATAAACGTCATCCATTTTCTCATCAGGGCCGAAGTGAGACTTATATTTAGCATAAATGTCTGCAATTGAAAGCGCATCATCGATATCAACTCCCGCTGCAGCCATATAGAGGCCTATCGCGATATTGGCATAATCGCGATAGTCGGTGACGTATTGACCCTGAAACCGCTCGGCACCCAGACTCCCGCCATGCCCGAATGGCGCCAGTGCCATAATGATTGCTACGAGTAATCCGGCGAGAGGTGCCGGCTCGCTCTGCTCGATCTGCTTCCATGAGTCGATAACTGCACCCAGGGTGGAGAGACGTCCTTCGCGGACAAATTCTTCCGGCGGCAGGTCGGCGGGCCGAACGATCTGATTCCCATGATCGTCCGTGATCGAATTGCCATTGCTGTCAACGAATGGCACCGGATGTTTTGGATCATCAGCGGGAATATCGCGCGATAAGATATGATCCTTTCGACCTGACGCATCCGTCCGGGTGCCGGGATCCAGAGCCGCATATTGCGGCCCGCGTTCGGGGGGTTGCGGGGCTGGGACCACCGGAGCGCTTCCCGCATCAATCGCCGATCCAGTGTCACCGCTGGTCCACTCGCCGCCGTGCGGACTGCCGGCCGGCACGCGCGGCTGGTCGGGATTGTATTTGATGACATGCGAGCGCAGCCGCGGGTCGCGTCGCCGCCGCTCCTCCTGGACCCACTCGACGAATTCGCCGTATTGGCGCTGCAGCTCGAGGCGCAGCACGACGAGTTCGCCGAGTAGGCGGCGAATCGCGGCGATCTCGGCGCGGCGTCGGCGCCAAAATTCGTCGTCCTGCGTGGCGAGCGAACGCGCCGCCGCCAGCACTTCGAGCTGCTTCTGCAACGTCGGCGCCGGCACGGTGGCAATGCCTGGCTTGGTGGACGTCATCGGCTTTCGCTCCTGCGGACGCGCTCGTCTGTTGACTCGAACTCCGTCACCCTTCAGGTTCTTGGTGCCAACGGGTCCGGCCTTCGGCTGGCCCCATGACAAGCTCCGCGCCAAGCCTTGCGGCCAAATTCGGAAGAGAAAGTTTATAGTGTTGCGTTAAAGGCAGACGCGTAATCAGCAATCACAGCACTGAAACAAGTCTGCGGTCACTCGTCGTCGCCGTTGCAAGTGATGGCGACCTCCCCGACGGCATCTTCTCCCCAAGGTGTTTTTTTCGCTCAACTGGCGTCCGCCGTTACTAG
>JASHPU010000271.1 GCA_030037885.1 Xanthobacteraceae bacterium
GTAACACCGACCGCGATTTTCATTGACTCATATCCGTCGCGCCGAGGCGCGAGCCGACGGGTCCGGCCCGAAATCTCCCTTACGAGACTGCCCAGCCTTGCCGGCAATTGCCCGAATCAACTACAATCTCTACGCGAGTCCGGCCGCGAACCATGCGCGCGTTGGAACCGACCGCTGGCCATCGGAGGAAAGGCAATGACTGGTCCACATGAAGGCGGCCCTTCGGGTCTTCTGACGCTCGACAACGCCGGTCCGATCCAGATGGGCTTCTGGGTCCCCAACCGGCTCTGGGCCACCGCCAAGTTCCTCATGCCGCTGCGCGACCATATAGCCGCGAAGAAGGCGGCCGGCACGCTCGGTCCGTTGCAACCGGCGATGCAGGACTTCAAGGATTGGGTGACGCACGACAGCATCTACCGCATGTGGCTCAACTCGATGATCGAGCAGGCCAATGCCTTCGTCGCCGGGCTTCCGGAAAAGACCAGAAAGGAGATCAAGGCGGACGGCGACGTGCTCTGGATCGACGGCTATGACAGCTTCTTCGAGATTCTCAACGAGATCATCACGACCTCGCCCTCCTTCAACACCACGGCCCAGGTCGGCACGCCGATGAACGCCTTCCTGGCGGTTGCGATGGGAACCAGGGCGGGTGCCGCACTCTTCCACGACATGGTCTTCAATGAGCACTTCAAGACCATCCTCGACGCCTGGAACACTTTCCTGAAAAGCAGCCCGTCGCTCGACAAGCTCGACATCGACCACCCCGAGAAGCCGGGCTCCTGGATCTCCAAAGCCGCCCATGAAGCCGGCGTCTGGACGCAGATGATCCATGATCCCAAGAAGCAGGGATACGGTTTCGATTCCTGGAATTCCTTCTTCATCCGGAAATTCGTGCCTGGCGCCCGGCCGTTCCTGGGCAATCCCGTCACGCAGATCGACATCGGCTGCGAGACCACGCCCTGGCAATACGCGGACGGCCTCTCGCTCGAGAGCAAATTCTGGGTCAAGGACATGCCCTATTCGCTGCTCGACTTGTTCGGCGGTCAGCAGCAATGGGCGAAGCTCTTTGTCGGCGGCCAAGCCTATCAAGGGTTCCTGTCCGCAACGCATTACCATCGCTGGCAGGCGCCGCTCGACGGCGAGCTGCTGCGGTCCTGGGTGCAGCCCGGCACCTATTTCGCCCAGCGTCCGGCACAGGGCGAGGATCAGGGCACCTGGGAGGGGACCCAATCCCAGCCCTATCTCGGCCATGTCGCGGCGCGCGCGATCTTCGTCTTCAAGCATCAGACTTGCGGCTATGTCGCGTTGATCTGCATCGGCATGGTCGAGGTCTCGACCTGCGTGATCGAGCCCAGTACCTTCATCGTCGCGGACGGCGCCGACCCCGTCAGCATCACGCGCGGCACCGAGATCGGCCGCTTCGAGTTCGGCGGCTCGACTCACATGATGGTCTTCCAGAAGGACCGCGTGCGTCTGGAGCAATGGGCACGCCACGCCGTGGAGCACCGGAACGACCCGAACCCGACGAAGATGGGCAGCGTGATCGCGACGGCGACGCGGTGAGGCCGGGCGGATTTGCTTCGAGCCGGATCGGAAGAGCGACCGGAGCACGTAGCCCTGAAAGCGCAATGAAGTTACGTTGATTCAGTCCCTCGTCAGCGGATCGACCTGAAATCATCATGCACTTGATCACTTTTGCGGCGTCCTACAATTCGTCGGCGATCCACTCCGTCACGGAACGCCGCGCCGGCGCCCAGCCGAGAGCGGCCGCAGCCCTGCCGCGCACGCGGCTGTTGGAGCCGAGCGAGAACACCGCCGCGGCGCGGCCCCAAGCCGCGACCGCCTCTTCGGCGCTCCAGGATTGCGGCGCGCCGAGGCCCAGACGCGTTGCGATGGCGGCGGCAATTTCGCCGAGCGCCGCCTCGCCGCTCTCGACATACATGAACGTGCCGGCCGGCGCTTTGTTAAGCGCCAGCAGATAGAGCGCCGCGACGTCGGCGATGTGCACGTTGGACCATCGATTGAGCCCGCGCCCGATGTAACGCACGACGCCCGATGCCTTGGCTTGGCGCACCAGTGCGGGAATCTGCACGCTCTGCGCCCGCGGCCCCAACGCATGGCCGTAGATCATCGTATTGCAGAGCACCACCGCGCGGATGCCAACGGCGTCAAGCACCAAGCGGTCGATCGCGACGCGCGCCGCCTTGTCGGGCAGCGGCGCGAGTGGCGTCGCCTCGTCAAAAATCCGATCGGACGGCTCACCCATCGCAAGATCGGCGACGATGCTGCTGCCGCTCGAATGCAGCAAGCATTTGCCGGAACCGGCGAGGCCGGCGATCAAGGCTTCGACCGCGCCGCGATGGTCGCTCGAGGCGGCGTTGACCACGGCGTCCGCGGCGCGGGCTTCGGCTTGCAGCAGCGCCGCCTCGTCGAGCGTGCCGACGACCGGCTCGACGCCGTGCGCGGCGACGGCATCGGCCTTGACCTTGTCGCGCACCAGGCCGCGAACCCTATGGCCCGCGGCGACGAGCGCCGCCGCCACCGCGCCGCCGATGAAGCCATTTGCCCCGGTCATAAAGATTCGCAACGGACTTGCCTCGACGTTTCCGCTGATTTAACCGAAACAGTAACGGTCGAAAACAGCGATCACGTCGTGATGAAGCTCACGCGCCGCACTGTCCTGGCTGGCTCAGCGACGTTTCTCATCGCGCCGTCGGCGCGGGCCGCCGCCGTAACCGACGCCGCCGGGCGCGCCATTCCAATTCCCAACACCGTCAGCCGCGTGTTTCCCGCGGGGCCGCCGGCGGCGATCCTGCTCTACGCCGTTGCGCCGGACCTTTTGCTCGGCTGGCCACGGGCCAACCGGCCGAACGAATGCGCCTTCCTGCTGCCCGATACCTGCAAGCGGCCGGTGGTCGGCCGGCTGACCGGACGCGGCAACACCGCCAATCTCGAAACCGTGCTGGCGCTCAAGCCCGATCTCATTCTCGACGTTGGCTCGACCAGCGCCACCTTCGTCTCGCTTGCCGAGCGCGTCCGCGAGCAGACCGGCATCCCCTATGCGCTGCTCGATGGCCGTTTCGCGGCGACGGTTTCGACGTTGCGCAAGGTCGGCGCGCTCATCCACCGCGAGGCCGCAGCCGACGCGCTCGCCGCCTACGCCGAGCGGACCATCACCACCGTCAAAGCGCGCGTCGACGCCGTTCCGGCGGCGCAGCGTCCGCGCGTCTATTACGCACGCGGGCCGCGCGGGCTCGAGACCGGCCTCGGCGGCTCGATCAACGTCGAGACCATCGAATTTCTCGGCGCCCGCAACGTCGCGGGCGAGCGCAAAGGCGGCCTTGCGGTCGTCTCGATCGAGCAGGTGCTGGTCTGGAATCCCGACATCATCGTCACCATCGATGTTGATTTTGCCGCCAACGTGCGCAACGATCCGCAATGGGCTGCGGTTGCGGCGGTGCGCGCCGGCCGCGTCTACCTCTCGCCCACGCTGCCGTTCGGCTGGGTCGATTTTCCGCCGTCGGTGAACCGCCTGATCGGGCTGTGGTGGCTCGCCAAGATCCTTTATCCCGGGCATTTTCCCGAGGACATGCAGGCGCTGGCGCGCGACTTCTACACGCGCTTCTATCACGTGACGCCGAGCGACGCCGACATCGCGCGTGTTTTGGCCGGGCGGGACTGATACTTTGCCGGCATGGTCCGCTCCCGCTCCTCCGCACCCGGCCTGTTGGCCGCGTTCGCCGTGCTGGTCGCGGGATTGCTCGTGGCCTTCACCGTCGGACGCTATCCGGTCAGCCTGGGTGAGCTGTTTCACGTCATCGTCGCCAAGCTCGGCGGCAGTGCCGCGGGCGTGCCGCCGGCCGTCCAGAGCGTGATCTGGGAGGTGCGCGGTCCGCGCGTTGTGGCGGCGGCACTGATCGGCGCGGCGCTGGCGATAGCCGGAACGGCGTTTCAGGGACTGTTTCGCAATCCGCTGGTCTCGCCCGACATTCTCGGCGCATCGTCGGGCGCCGCGCTCGGCGCCGTTCTCGGCATCTATTTCTCGCTCGGCGTATTCGCCATTCAGGGTCTTGCGTTCGCCGGCGGCCTGGCTGCGGTGGCGGCGGTCTATCTGATCGGCTCGGCGGTGCGCGCCCGCGATCCGGTGCTGGTGCTGGTACTGACCGGGGTCGTCATCGGAGCGTTGCTGGGCGCCGGCGTCGGACTGATAAAATATCTCGCCGATCCCTATAACCAGCTCCCGGCCATGACCTTCTGGCTGCTCGGCAGCCTCGCCGCGGTGAGCGTGTTCGATCTTGTTCCGTTATTGGCACCGGTCGCGCTGGGCACGCTGGTCCTCGTCGCGCTGCGCTGGCGCATGAATGTCATGTCGCTGCCCGAAGAAGAAGCCCGCGCGCTCGGCGTGCCGACCGGCGCGTTGCGCATCGCCATCATTGCGGCCGCGACGCTGGTCACCTCGGCGAGCGTCGCCACCGCCGGCATTATCGGCTGGGTCGGGCTCGTGGTGCCGCACATCGCGCGGACCTTGGTCGGCCCGGATTTCGCCCGGCTCATTCCGGCGGCGGCGCTGCTCGGCGCCGGCTTTCTGCTCGCCATCGACACGCTCGCCCGGACCGCCGCGCCGGTCGAAATTCCGCTCGGTATTCTCACCGCGTTTCTCGGCACGCCGTTCTTCATCTGGCTGCTGGCGAGCGTGTCGAAGACCTGGTCGGCGTCGTGATCCTGTCCGGCCATCGCCTTGCCATCGGCTACAAGGACCACGTGGTCGGCCGCGGCCTCGATATCGCGCTTGCGACCGGCGAGGTGCTGGCGCTGCTCGGCCCGAACGGCGGCGGCAAGACCACATTGTTGAAGACGCTGCTCGGGCTGCTTGCGCCCAAAGCCGGCGAGGTGCGGCTTGGCGACCGCTCGCTGGCGGGCTACGCCAGCCGCGAGCGCGCCCGCCTGATCGCCTATGTGCCGCAGTCGCATGCGGCGACGTTTGCATTCACCGTGGAAACCGTGGTGCTGATGGGCCGCACCGCCCATGGCAGCCTGTTCAGCCGGCCGAGCGCCGGCGATGCGGCCATTGCGGCGCGCGCGCTGGAGCGCTTCGGCATCGCGCATTTGCGCGAGCGGCCCTACACCGAGATTTCCGGCGGCGAACGCCAGCTCGCGCTGCTCGCCCGCGCGATCGCCCAAGAGCCGCAATTCGTCGTCCTTGACGAGCCGACGGCGAGCCTCGACTTCGGCAATCAGGGCCGCGTGTTGCGCGAGATTCGCGCCCTCGCCGCGTCGGGCCACGGCGTGCTGTTCACCACCCACGATCCGAACCACGCCATGCACGCGGCCGACCGTGCCTACCTGTTGCGCGCCGGCGCACTGGTCGGCGAAGGCGCGGTGCATACGATCCTCGAGCGCGAGCAGCTCGAAGCGCTGTACGGCGCCCCGGTGCAGTGCATCGCCGATCGCGACGGCGGGCCGGGCGCGTTTTTGCCGGGATGAAATCGATCTGGAGCAATCTTGCGGAAGTCGTTTTAAGCCGCAACGCTGGACAGAAAATCCTCGACCTCGACGCGCAGTTTGTCGACCGCGCCCTCGACGGCGTCGGAAGCCGAGATCACCACGTCCGCCGAACTGCGGGTCGCCGTTGCGGCATTGGCAACGGCGCCCAAGGCCGCGACGATCTTGCTGGTCTCCTCGGCGGCGTTGACGACGTTGGCGGAGATTTCCGAGGCCACCACCGTCTGCTCCGCGGCGGAGCGTTCGACCCCCGCGGTATAATTGGAGATCTCGCGGATGCATTCCTCGATGCTGCCGACCGCCTGCACCGCGCCGTCGGTGGAGGCCTGCACGCCGGAGATCAGGTCGGCGATCTCCTTGGCGGCGTTGCCGGTCTGCGCCGCCAGCGCCTTGACTTCGGACGCCACCACCGCAAAGCCGCGGCCGGCCTGGCCGGCCCGCGCCGCCTCGATCGTGGCATTGAGCGCCAACAGGTTGGTCTGGCCGGAAATGCTTTGGATCAGCTTGATGACGGTGCCGATCTTGTCCGCCGCGTTCGACAGCGCCGCGAATTCATTGTTGGTGGCCTTGACCTTGTTGGCGGCGTCCTGCACCACCGTATTGGCTTCGACGACCCGCTGGCTGATCTCCACGGCCGAACTCGACATCTGATTGGTCGCGTTGGCCGCGTGCTGCACGCCCGACGAAGCGCCTTGCGATGCCTGCACCATGCCTTCGGCGCGCTCCGACGTCTGTTGCGACGAGGCGAACAGCTCGCGTGCCGTCGACTTCATCGCGCTGGTGCTGTCCTTGACGGTTTTCAGCACGGTTTCGACCCGGCCGCGGAACGCCGCAATCGCCGAATCGACGATGCGGCGCCGCTGCTGCTCGGAGGCCAATTGGTCGCGGTTGGTGACGTCTTCGTGGGTCGCCAGCCAGCCGCCGCCGATCATCGGCGCACGCACCACCTCGATCAGGCGCCCGTCGGCCAGCCGGTCGACCCGGCGCGATTTTTCATCCTTGGAATGCTTGTTAAGCGAGGCGAGTTTCTTTTTCGCCGCGTCATCGCTGCTGTCGCCGGCCAGGATGCCGTGCGTCACCCGATGCCTGATGATGGCCTCATGCGAGGCGCCCGGCTGCGTCAGCTCGGCCGGCAGCGAATAGAGCCGCGCGTAAACGTTGTTGCATACGACCAGCCGCCGCTCGCCATCGAAGACGCAAAGCCCCTGCGACATGTTGTTCAGCGCCGCCGTGAACCGGGAGTTCTGCGCATGCAGTTGCGCCGAGGCGGCTTCTCGTTCGCGGAGCTGCTGGAAATGCAGCAGCGAAACGACAAAGCCGAGGCCCACGAGGGCGAGAAACAGCGTGCCGCCGATCGCATGGCTCTGGCTCCTGGTCGCCGCCAGGAACGACTCGACAGGTATGTCGATGGCAAAGGCGCCCATCAGGTCGTGCAAACGCCATTGCGCCTGGGGTTGCAGCTTGTTGTGACAATCGACGCAGCTCTGTTCGGATGCATACGAGGGATAAACCGTGCGCAACACCTCGCGCCCGTCGATCTGTTTGAGAGCGACGGCCGGGCCATGATCAGCCGTATCGGCGAATGCCTCGATGGTCGCAGCCATGTCGGCGTCGGCCGGCGCCGTTTTTATTTCGCGTCCCGGGCGCCCGACCCAGCGCAACAGGAATGTGCCGTTGGTTCCCGGCATCTTGTTGAAGCCCGCGATCGCTGCGGCGCGGAACGTCGACGGCACCGGGGAGTCCGCACCGAACCGTCCGCGAACATGCGAGTACGTCGTGACGAACGCGTCCACCAGTTGCAGCGCGGTGATGTTTTCGTCGGCCTTCTGCGCCAGGTGGGACTGCATGTTGGTGTGGTAGAAATAACGGGCGACGCCGATCGAAATGGCGCTGCAAAAAAGCAGATAAATGAGGAAAGCGCGCCCGGTGTTTGAACGGACGAATTCAAGAGGACCGCTCATTCGCCGACGCGCCGCCGATTTTTCAAAAGCCGCAGCGGCGAGGCTGTCATTTCACGGTTAACAATCGCTTAATAAAAAACTCATGCGCGGCCGGATGCGGATTGACCTTTTCGAGTAATCGGTAGCGCTGCGTAATGAGTGCCCCGCGAGTGAAAACGCGAACACAACCACGTTGCGCCGCGCCGGGCGCTTTTGCGCGAAAATTTTGTTCCTGGTATGCCATGGATATTTGTAGAATGACGGGAAATTCATACGTCCTCAGCGGGAATAAAGATTTGTTTTTTCGCTGAAGCCTGATCCTCCGAGCCAGGCTCGCCGACTTCCGGCTTGGGCATCAGCACTTCGGTCAGCGTCTGGAGAAGCGGAGCGTACCGCCGAAAATCGAGCCCGGCGCGCGCGAAGATGCCTGATTTGTTTTCAGGTAGCTTCGGCAGGCCCGTGCTGATGATTTCCATTTCGGCGGTAACGACCCGCGCCGGTACGGCCATTACGCCGAGGCCTGCGACGACGCCGGAGAGCCGAGCAGAGTAGTCGGGCGCGGAAAAGGACACGTAGAAATGCATCCCGCTTTCCCGGAGCAATTCGCCGCCAACGCGGTCGCCAGCGGTTCCCGGCCATCCGATCAACGGAATCGACCCGCCCGGCGAAAGCTTCAGACGCGGCGACTTCACCCAAACCAGTTGCTCCGTCCAGCGCGCGACGGCGTCGCGTGACGGGTCGATCGTTGAGCATAGATAGGCGACGTCGACCGCTCCCGTGTCGAGATCGCCGATCAGGCGTTCGGTGCGGTCGCAGCGGAAGCCGACATGTTCGTTCGGCGCGCTCGCGGCGCAGCGCGCGAAGATTTCCATATGCCGCTGGTGCCCGAGCCAGGCCGGGAATCCGATCATGAAACGGTGCGGCCCGGCATTCGGCCCGGCCAAGGCGAGAAGCTCGTCGTTGATGGCGATCAGCCGCCGGGCGGATTGCAGAATCATCGCCCCGCGGTCGGTGAGCGTCATGTTGCCGGGCCCTTTGGCGAAGATATTGCCGCCGAGAAGCTGACCGAGCCTTGCGATCTGCGCGCTGACCGCGGGCTGCGTCAGATCGAGCGCGTCGGCCGCCCGCGTGAAGCTGCCGGTATCGACGATGGTGACCAGCGCCCGAACCAATTCGATCGGTATATTCCTGTTCCGGTGCCGTCGATGCATTTCATGCCCCTTCGGGTCGCCCGAACGCCCAACGACGTGTCAACAAAACCTCTTGTCGATACGCGCGTTCACAGGCCGGGTCCGACCATCTCGCGCACGAGCGCACGGGTGTCGGGGTTGATCGCAATCATACGGCCGACGATCTGCTGGAGATCGACGCCCGGGCGCGGCTTCACATCGAACTTGCTTTCGCGGCAATCCGAAAGAAATTGCTGGTCCTTCATGGTGTCATCAAACGCCCTGCGCAGCGTGGCGAGGACGTCCGGCGCAACACCGGGAGGGGCCGCGTAGGCCCGTCCGATCGTGGAGTTATCGATAAAGAAAGCAAGCACGTCGCGCTCGGCCTTGGTCTTGGCGAGTTCGATACTCGCGGGCACGTCCGGCAGGTCCGGGCTGCGCGTGAAACCCTGGTAGAAGAAGATTCGGATCAATTTGTTCTTGAGCCAATCCGGCCGTGAGGCCCGCAAGACCGGCAGCGAACTCAACGCCGCTTCGACCTCGCCGCGCTGCATCGCGAGATTCGCGTCGTTGCTGCCCTGATAGCCCTTGACGAGTTTCCAGCGCGCGCCGACGACGGCGGTCAGGAGGCGCGCGAAAGTTTCGACCGGACCGGCGACCGCCAGGACCGTTTGCCGCTTTTTCAGATCCTCGATGTTGTAGACCGGCACGGTGTGCCAGACATACATGACCTCGTTGCTCGGCGCGATGCTGCCGATCCAGCCGAACCGCGCGGCGTCGTAGTCAATCGCCTCGATGCCCTGCACCTGATACTCGGTGAGGTAGGGAATGAGCGCCCCAAGTGCGGTACCGTCCCGGGGCGCCGTATTGAAGAGGAAGTTGGCGCTCGCGATCCCGTGCGCGGCGGGCATGTCGGACACGACAATTGCGGGGTGACCCGGAATATGCTCGCCGAGATGCCGCGCTAAGACGCGGGCGTTGAGATCGAAACCGCCGCCCGGCGCAGCACCGACGTAAATGGTGATGGTCTTGCCCTGAAAGAACAGGCTCGGCTCGGCGTGAATAAGGGCCGGACGGCAGACCAGCGCCGCGATGAGCACAACAGCGAGCGAGAGTCTCGACACTCCTCTCATGACACAACACCAAGCCAAGGTGCATGATCCGGCATTGATTGCATCTTGCCACAAATTCCTGCGGCAGGAATAGGGCATTGGGAACCATGCACGTCGGCGCTGGCCGCGACGACGCGCACGATCGCCTGCCGGACGTCGCTTGTCGTAATGCGATGAAAAAGACAGCGGCAGCTTCCAAACAATCCAGCCAGGATTATCGCCACAGCTCTTGGCTGGCGAGCCGCGCGCCTTCGGCGAGCGCCTGCAGCTTGGCCCAGGCGATCTGCGGATGAATGCGGCCGCCCAGTCCGCAATCGGTGCCGGCAATGACGTTGTCGCGGCCGACCGTCTGCGCGTAGCGCACGATGCGGTCGGCCACGACCTGCGGATGCTCGACGATGTTGGTGGCGTGGCTGACGACGCCGGGAATGAGCAGCTTGCCGTCCGGCAGCTTGCCGTCCTGCCAGACTCGCCATTCGTGCTCGTGGCGCACGTTGCCGGCCTCGACCGAATAGGCGCCGGCGTTCACGCTGAGCACGAGGTCGACGATGTCGCGCAGCGGAATATCCGTCGTGTGCGGCCCATGCCAACTGCCCCAGCAGATGTGATAGCGGATGCGATCGGCCGGCAGCCCGCGCAAAGCGTGGTTGAGCGCCTCGATGCGCAGCTGCTCGAATTTCTTGAATTCGGCGAGCGGCGGCTCGGGGTTGATCATGTCCCAGTTGTCCGGAAGGCTCGGATCGTCGATCTGCAGGACGATGCCGGCGTCGACGATCGCCTTGTATTCGTCGCGCATGGCGTCCGCCGCAGCAAACAGAAACTCCTCCTCGGTCTTGTAGTGCAGATCGATGCCGCGGGCGAAGCTGCCCGGCCCGATCGAGCACATGAAGCCTTCCTCGGCGCCGGCCGCGGCGAGCGCGTTCTTCAGGTTTGCGATATCGGCCCGCAGCGCCGCATGCCCGGTATATTTGATCGGCGCGGTGCAGGCCGGCCGGCCCACCGGGCGGCGCGCCGCGCTGCCCATCAGGCTGCCGCTCGATTCCGGATCGAGATAGAACTCGCCGAATTTCTGCCAATCGCGGCGATTGGCAAACGAAGTCAGCGCGACCTCGGCGACGCCCGATTTCTTGTGCTGGGTCTCATGCGCCGCGGCGGCCGCGCTGCCGGCCGGCGAAAATCCCGACATCCGGGCGAAGGCATAATTCCACCACGCGCCGTAGTCATAAGACCCGGCGACCGGCTTGCCGAACTCTCCGTCGTCGGGAATGTCGACGCCGAGCTCGCGCTGCTTGCGCACCACGTCGGCAACCGACGCGGCGAGAAGGCGCGCGTAAGCCGGATCGTCGCCTTTGGCTTCGCCGATGGCGATCGACTTGCCCAGCGCAATGAGGTTCGCCGGCCGCGACAGACTGCCGGCGTGGGTGGTCAAAATGCGGTCTTTGCTGGTTCGCATGGCGCCCCCTCCTCTCGTTAGTAGCCCGGGTTGAGCGGAGCGAAACCCGGGGGCAACCTTGCAGTTTCACTGTTGCTCCCGGCTTTCGCTCCGCTCAAGCCGGGCTACAAAGCTGCACCTGCCGATACCGCAATCTCCGGCGGCCGCGTGACGCGCAGCGGCGGCAGTGCGTCGGTCCACAGCTCGATCTCGACCATGTTGGTGCCGCTCGACGGGCCTTGGCTGAGCTTCGAGGTGCCGCGATCGTGGGTCAGCATGTTGGCGTTGCCATGGGCGCACAGCGCGCCGTCCTCGGTGCTGGCCGGATCGTACCAGGCGCCGCACGAGAGCTTGGCGACGCCCGGCGACAAGGCGTCAGTGATGACGGCGCCGGCAAGACACGCGCCGCGGGCGTTGAAGATGCGCACCACGTCGCCGTCCTTGATGCCGCGAGCCCACGCGTCGTCGGGATGCAGCGCCACCGCCTCGCGGCCCGCCACCTTGCCGCGCGCCGAGACCGCGCCGCCGTCCATCTGACTGTGCAGGCGAAAGCGCGGCTGGCTCGAAATCAGGTGCAGCGGATAGTCGCCCGCGGCGCGCGCGCCGAGCCATTCCGACGGTTCGATCCAGCTCGGGTGCGGCGGACAATTGTCGTAGCCGAAGCCCGCGATCTTCTCCGAATAAAGCTCGATGCGGCCGGACGGCGTCGCGACGCGATTGCGCTCCGGGTCGGCGCGGAAGCTTGAGAACAGCACGTACTCGTCGGCGCCGGGCGGAATTTCCAGAAAGCCGTCCTGCCAGAAGCGGTCGAAATCGGGAATCGCCGCCGCATTGCTGCGCACGCTGCCACGCCAGTTGTCGTAGAGGTGGCGCAGCCAGCCCATTTCGTCGCGGCCGGCCGCGTACGCTTCCGCGCAGCCGAGCCGACCGGCAAGCGCGCTGAAGATGGCAAAATCGTCGCGCGCTTCGCCGACCGGATCGACCGCCTTGTGCATGGCGATCACGAAGCGGTCGCGCGGCGCGCAGCCGATATCGTTGCGCTCGAGCGTGGTGGTCGCGGGCAGCACGATGTCGGCGTGGCGCGCGGTCGCAGTCCACCACGGCTCGTGCACGATGATGGTCTGCGGCCGCTGCCACGCCGCGCGCAGCCGGTTGGTGTCCTGATGATGGTGGAACGGATTGCCGCCGGCCCAGTAGACCAACTTGATGTCGGGATACGTCGCCTTGCGGCCGTTGAAGTCATACGGCTCGCCCGGCCGCGCCAGGCATTCGGCGATGCGCGCCGCCGGAATGGCCCGGCCGAGCGGATTGGCGAGCCCCTCCATGGTCGGCGCCTTGAAGGCCAACGGCGGCTCGGCGATGCCGGTCGCCGAGCCATAGCCGAAACCAAAGCCGCCGCCCGGCAGTCCGATCTGGCCGAGGCAGGACGCGAGCAAAATCACCGCCCAGTACGGCTGCTCGCCGTGATCGGCGCGCTGCAGCGACCATGACGCACTGATCATGGTGCGCCGCGACGCCATGCGCCGCGCCAGCGCGCGGATCGTTTCGGCGGCAATGCCGGTGAGCGGCGCTGCCCAGTCGGCGTCCTTCGGCTGGCCGTCGGTTGCGCCCATCAGATAAGCCTGCACGAGGTCGAAGCCGGTACAGCAGCGCGACAGGAACTCGCGGTCGTGCAGTTCCTCCGCGATCAGCGTGTGCGTCAAGGCGAGCAGCAGCGCGGTGTCGGTGCCGGGTCGGATCGGCAGCCAGGCCGGCGCCACCGCTTGCGGGCCATCCTCGCGGATCGGACTGACGTTGATCACCTCGACGCCGCCGCGCGCGAGCTCGGCAAGCGCGCTGCCGATGGCGTGGGCGCCGCAGCCGCCTTTGGTGACCTGCATGTTCTTCGGATTGGCGCCGCCGAACAGCACCATGAGCTTGGCGTGCCGCGCGATCGACGACCACGACGTGAGCGGGCCGGTGACGGCCTGGGCGCTGCCGAGCACGTGCGGCAGAAACACCAAAGCCGTGCCGAAACTGTAATTGGAAGTTTGATCGATGAAGCCGCCGAACGCCGACATGAAGCGGCGCAACTGGCCGCGCGCCTCATGAAAAATCCCGGCCGAGCCCCAGCCCTGCGAGCCGGCCATGATGGCGTCGTGGCCGTGCTCACGCCGGACGCGGTCAAGCTCGCCGGCGACGAGGTCGAGCGCCTCGTCCCACGACACCGCCACGAAACGCTCGCGGCCGCGGCCGGCGCCGTTGCCGGCGCCGCCTTTGCGCCAGCCTTCGCGCACCACCGGACGCGCCACCCGCAGCGTCGAATGCACCGCCGCCGGCACCGCCTCGATCAACGGCGACGGTTCCGGATCGTGCTCGAACGGCCGCACGCCGACCACCCTGCCGTCCTCGACTTCGGCCAGAAACGCGCCCCAGTGCGAATGATTGCGGACGAGTTTTTTGGTCATGGACTGTGCCTCGTTGACTGCAAGCAATTTAACACAGCGCGTCGAAGATGGCGCGGGTTGATCTGCGAGGTCCGACCCCCCTCACCCCATCCCTCTCCCCTCCGGGGAGAGGGAGTAGTTTGCGAACCGGCATGAGCATCTCGGATTCGCAGAATGTGCCGCGCGCGGCGAGTTGCGTTCCTTCTCCCCGGAGGGGAGAAGGACAGGATGAGGGGGTGCGGACGCCGCCGAAAAAGTCGCAGCGGTGCGGATGCAATCTGAATAGTATATAAGTCAAGCATGACCACGCGCGAGCTGAACGATTTTCTCGCCCGCACCGGCCCCGGCACGCCGATGGGCGGCTTGCTGCGGCGCTACTGGATTCCGGCGCTGCTGGCGGCGGAAATCC
>JASHPU010000272.1 GCA_030037885.1 Xanthobacteraceae bacterium
CTCCGCGCATGTCGCCGGCGCCTGGTTCGCTGCCGTGATCGCGTTCTGGAAGGGCCATTATTTCGTGCCGGGCGCCGCGTTCGCGCTCGGGCTCGGCGTCGTGCTGTTGCTGCCGCTTGTCGCCATCGCGCTGGCGCGGCTCGACGAGATCGCGGCGATCGCCTTCGGCCGGCCGCCGCGGCGGCTGGCCGCTTCGCCGCCGCTCGTGCCCGAGCCGTTTGCGCCGAAAGTGTCGATCCATATTCCGGCGTGCTGCGAGCCACCCGACATGCTCAAGGCGACGCTCGACGGCGTGGCGCGGCTCGATTATCCGAATTTCGAATGCGTGCTGGTGATTAACAACACGCCCGATCCGGCGTTGTGGCAGCCGGTCGAGCAGCACTGCCGCACGCTCGGCGAGCGCTTCAAGTTCGTCAACGCCGCGAATCTGAAAGGCTACAAAGCCGGCGCCTTGCGCCTGGCGCTGGCCAACACGGCGGCCGACGCGGACATCGTCGGCATCATCGACGCCGACTACGTGGTCGCGTCCGACTGGCTGAAGGATTTGGCGCCGCTGTTTGCCGATCCGCAAGTCGGCTTGGTGCAGTCGCCGCAGGATCACCGCGACGGCGGCCGCTCGCCGATGCACCGCGCCATGAACGCCGAATATGCCGGCTTCTTCGACATCGGCATGGTGCAGCGTAACGAGTTCAACGCCATCATCGTGCACGGCACCATGTGCCTGATCCGGCGCGCCGCGCTCGACGCCGCCGGCGGCTGGTCGAGCGATACCATCGTCGAGGATGCCGATCTCGGGCTCACGCTGCTCGAAGGCGGTTGGAGCGCCCATTACACCAACCGGCGCTACGGCTATGGGCTCCTTCCCGACACGTTCGACGCCTATAGGCGGCAGCGCCATCGCTGGGCGTTCGGCGGCTTGCAGATTTTGCGCAAGCATTGGCGGCGCCTGTTGCCCGGCGTCGACGGGCTCACGCGCGAGCAGAAGCGCGAATATGCGGTGGGCTGGCTTAATTGGCTCGGTGCTGAAAGCATCGGCGTCGTGGTCGCACTACTCAACATCCTGTGGGTGCCGTTCGTCGCCTATTCGAGCAGCGGCGTTGCGGTTTCTATCGCCACTTGGTGCCGCGATTGGTCGGAGGCGGTTGCCAAGCAGCCGGATACATACGGGCGATTGGCAGATTCGCTTGCGCAGTTCGGCGATTGGCTTGCCCAATTCGCGGAGACGCTGGCGCGGTTCGGCGCGGTGCCGGATCGTGTTTTGACGCTGCCGATCATTGCTGCCTTTGCCGTGTCGGTCGCGCATTTCGCCTTGCTCTATCGGCTGCGGGTGCGGGCTTCACTGGCTGGGATGGCTGGCGCGGTGGTCGCCGCGATGTCGCTGCAATGGACCGTGGCGCGCGCCGTCGGCACCGGCATTATCAATGAACACGCGCCGTTCCTGCGCACGGCCAAAGGCGGCATGGGGCGGCGGGGTCCGGATTTCTCCGCCTTTTGGGAAGCGGTCATCGCCGGCCTTCTGCTCGCCGGCGCGGTGACGCTCACCGCCACCAACTTCAAACAGATCCGCGAGATCAACATTTTCGCGGTGGTCCTGGTGGTGCAGAGCCTGCCGTTCCTCGCCGCAACGCTGCTCGCGCTGGTCGAAGGCACGCGGTTGAATTCGTTCGCCTATTGGCAGGGCGTCGCGGCCAAGACCGCCGCGCTGCTGCCGCAGCCCAAAGTCATCACCGAACAGCCGAAGCTGCCGACCGACAATCGCATCGAGGCGGCGCAGTAATTTTTCCATCCTTCCGCCGCCTCAGCACGACATCGCAAGCTACGCCCGCCGAGCCAGGACCGTTCCATTCGGTTGATAGAAGATCAGTTCGTCGACGGCGCTGGGTGCAGCGCCGCGGGCGGATAACTCACTCCCTCAATGCGCTTTCGGCGAGCCGCACCCAGTACGAGGTGCCGATCGGGATCGCCTCGTCGTTGAAGTCGTAAGCGGGGTGGTGCAGGCCGGCGCTCGCCCCGTTGCCGACCCAGATGAAGGCGCCCGGCCGCTCGTTGAGCATGAAGGAAAAATCTTCGGCGGCCATGCGCGGCGGAAATTGTGTGTCGACCTTGTCCTTGCCGGCGATCTCGCGCGCCACGTCGGCGGCGAACGCGGTCTGCGCCTCGTGATTGACCACGACCGGGTAGCCGTTCTTGTAGATGACCTCGGCGCGCGCGTTGTAGAGCCGCGCGGTGCCTTCGACCACCTCGTTGATGCGCCGGCGCAACAGCGCGCCGACCTCGGCATTGAAGGCGCGGGCGGTGCCGCGCAGCGTGGCGTGCTGGGGAATGACGTTGTCGGTGTGCCCGGCGGCAAACATGCAGATCGACACCACCGCGGCGTCGAGCGGATCGACGTTGCGCGCCACGATCGACTGCAGCGCATTGACGATCTGGGCGCCGACCAGGATGGTGTCGATCGCAACATGCGGCCGTGCCGCATGGCCGCCCTTGCCCTCGAGCTCGATCGTGATGTGCTCGGCGGACGCCAAGATCGGTCCCGGGCGGAGCGCGAACTCGCCGACCGGCAGGCCCGGGGAGTTATGCATGCCGTAGACTTCCTGGATGCCGAACCGGGACATCAGCCCGTCCTTGACCATGGCCAAGCCGCCGGCGCCGCCCTCCTCCGCCGGCTGAAAGATCACCACCGCGGTGCCGGAAAAATTGCGCGTCGCGGCGAGATACTTTGCGGCGCCAAGCAGCATGGCGGTGTGGCCGTCATGGCCGCAGGCGTGCATCCTGCCGGTTATCGTCGATTTGTAGGGTAGTCCGGTCTCTTCCTCGAGCGGCAGCGCATCCATGTCGGCGCGCAGGCCGACGACCTTGTCGCCGTTGCGGCCGCGGATGACGCCGACGACGCCGGTCTTGCCGATGCCGGGCACGACCTCGTCGCAGCCAAAGCTTTTGAGCTTCTCGGCCACCATGGCGGCGGTACGATGCACGTCATAGCCGAGCTCCGGATGGGCGTGCATCTGCCTCCGCCAGCCGGTGATCTCGGCATGCAGATCGGCGATGCGATTGACGATGGGCATGGCAAATGTCCTTGGCTTACGACGCTGCCGCAATGCGGCGAGCATAGCAAAAGCCGGCAAGCCGCGCGACCGTCACAGCGGCGGCTGCCGCGCCGACGATTTTTCGTCAGGCTGGCCGCGGCCACAGAGGCCGCCGATATTGCCTGCGGCGGGCGTTGCCTTGCGCCGCCCTGATCTGATACCCAAGGCGCGCCTTGCGGCGGCGCACTTTGGACCAAGAAGCCGCCGGTCAGCGGGCCCGTAGCTCAGTGGTAGAGCAACTGACTTTTAATCAGTAGGTCGATGGTTCGATCCCATCCGGGCTCACCAAAATATCGGCAATTTCTGACCCTGCAGCGGTTCAGCCGAACGCCGGCATCACCTCGCGCGCGAACAAGTCGACCGCATGCAGCGCTTCGGCGAACGTCATGTCTGTCCTACGGCGTCGCGGCCGTCAGCGGCAAGGCGGATACATTGCGGCCAACGCCGGGCCGTTGAGCTTGATGATCTGCGACCGCAATCCGCCGTGGCTCGCGATCCATTTGCGCACTTTGCTGGGATAGGTCGACCAAAGGATCTGGTTGCCGGCCTGACTGGCGAGCTGTCCACCTGTCGGCGTCGGGTCCCAAGCCGAGTGAAACTCGAGGACAGCCCGCGGCGTGACGCAGATCCGATTTCGCGGAATTGTGCCCAACAGCATCGTGCATGCCGATGCGCAGAGCCCGTCGATCTCCACCCGCTCGCCGGACGAACGAAGCGCTCTGAATTTGATCAAATAATCGCCAATCTGTCCGCCGGTATCGTCATAAACCCTGACAGCGGCGGATGTCGACGCGATCGAAGCCGTGAGGAACACGGCCGCCAATGCTGCAGGCGCCTTCATCGGGTGCTCTCCTCCGTTTCTCCCGTTCTGCTCCCCGGTTCTGCGGGCGTCTCGTTTTCGTCGGCGCAATCCTATACGAGCGGGGCGCGCGGGGGAATGTCATTATTGTCTCAGACGCGGCATCGATACGACACGTCATTTGGCCCGCGACAAGCTCCGCCCAAGGGAATCCGGAATCGCCGGATCATCGCACCGCACATGCGCGTGAAGCCTGACAAGCATTTCCGCCAAATGCTTGCACCAGCGGCAGGTTGCGAATAGAGCCTGGATTGGCGTTATGGCCGCTGGGTCGCTGGTGCGATCGCGGCGGGCTCACCATTCGCCGCAACAATTGCCGCGACCGAACCGGAACTTCGCAATGCCCGATCCCGATCAGCAAAACCAAGGACAGCGCGGGCCGCTGATCGCGCTCGGCGTGGTCGTGCTGATTTTTGTCGTCGGTTTGTGGCTGACGCACGAACTTTATGAGAGAGGAAAATTGGAGGATTGCCTGATGTCCGGGCGCACCAATTGCGCCCCGATCCAGGCACCGACGCGCTGAGCGCGCCTCGGCAATGGCATGAAAGCTTCACGGCGGCGTCGTGACGGCGCCACAAGGTGCGCGCAGAACGCGTCACGTCGGCTGGGTTGCGAAGGAGCTTTCATCGTGAATGCCGAAATCGCGTGCCAGGCGCCTTGCGTCGAAAATTTCGGTCGCCCCCATTGCCCGCGCTGCGGGTCCGTGTTGCACGTCGCCGAGCAATCCGCCTTCAACCTTGACGGCGGCATCCGCCACGATTGGGCTTGCGACGATTGCGGCGAGGAATTTGCAACCTCGATCAGGGTGTTGCCGCTACAGGCGTGATGCCGGCCGGCCGCAGGAGCGGCCTTTAAGTCCGTGGGCCAGATTTGGGGTGAGGCGGCGCAATATGCTTGGATGGTTCAGCGCGGCTGGCATGGCATTGGTCCTCCTTTCTACAGGCTCCGGTTGTGACGGCGAGATTGCCAAGGGCATGCAATAATGGCCCTCCTCCGGTGTTGATATTGCATTCCAGGACGTTCACAGGGAGGACCCCCATGACTGAGTTGTTCGCTCGCCGATTGATCCTCGGCTACTGCGTCGGTGGTGCCGCCAGCGCCGTGCTGCTGGCGTCTGCGTCCCAGAGCCAAGCCGCCACCACCACGTTCAAGGCCAGTCTCGACGGCAAGGACGAAGTGCCGCCGAACAACACCAGTGGCACCGCTTCCGTCACCGTCACCTATGATCCGGACACGAGAAAGATCAACTGGCAAGGCACCTATTCGGGCCTCACCGGTCCGGTGACGGCCGGCCACATCCATGGCCCGGCCGATCCGGGCAAGAACGCGCCGCCGGTGATCTGGCTCACCCCGAAGGGCAATTCAAAGCCGAACTTCTCGAGCCCGTTCCATGGCTCGGCCGAGCTGACCGCCGACCAGGCCACGGATTTGCTGGCCGGCAAGTACTACGTCAACCTGCACACCAAGGCGAACCCGGCCGGCGAAATCCGCGGTCAGCTCAAGCAATCGTAGACAATCGGCGCGCTGGATTCGTTGCGTTCGTACCAGGCGCGACTTTCATCGTCTCGCCGGCGTGTTCCCGCATAGCCGGCGCGTTTCCTTTGTTGGGCGCCAAGTTTGATCAGATCTCGTCATTGCGAGCAAAGCAATCCAGGGGCGGGCGCGCTGAGCAGTCCGCCGAAGCGCATCGCACGAAGGCGGAAGCGGGAATCCAGCAAATCAAGCGCTGGGTCCCTGCTTTCGCGCTAGGGCATGCACACATCTTTCGGGACTCGGACTAAACAAGAGCGAAAAGCCCTGATTTAGCTACTTTCGCGACGGCCCGTGTGTCGATAAGGGTGGGTCGAGCTAAGTGCTTGTTTCGACTCGCGATCTCCGAGATGTGTAGATGCCCTAGCGCTTTCGCGGGGACGAGCGGAATGTATTGCTCATTGTTTGGGAATATGAGCGCCGGCGATCACGGCGCCCCATTTGGCGATGTCGGAGCGCATTCGCGCATCGAGCTCGGCCGGCGACGAAGCCCGCGCGTCGATACCGAGGTCGAGCGCGCGCTTCTTCAGGGCGGGGTCGGCCAGAATCTCACGCAGCCCAGCGTTCAACGTGTCGATTACGCTCTTTGGAGTGCCGGCCGGGGCATAAAGCCCGTTCCAGGCGACGACGTCGAAGCCGGCGACGCCGGCCTCCTGCACAGTCGGTACGTTCGGCAGTTCCGGCGAGCGCTGCGGGCCGCTGGTGGCGATAGCGCGGCCCTTGCCGCTGTCGAGCGTCGGTTTGACCGCGGCATAGAAATCCACGGCGACCTGCACATCGTTGCGCAGAAGGCCGATGACCACGTCCGGCGAGGTACGAAACGGCACAATCACGAATTGCCCGCCGGCCTTGGCCTTGAACAATTCGGCGGTGAGGTTTTGCGTCGAACCGACATTGATGGTGCCGACATTGATCGTGCCGGATTTTGCCTTATCGGCTTTCAGGAAATCGCCGAGCGTTTGCCACGGCGACGAGGCGCTGACCATGAACACGCAGGTGAAATAGCCGATGGTCGAGACCGGCGCGAAATCCTTGAGCGGGTCGAACGGCAGATGATTGAACAGCGGCACGCTGATGGCGGTGCCGTTGGTCAAGAGAATGAGCGCGTAACCGTCCTTGCCGCCGGACAACGCCGCGCGCGCTGCCGAGATACCGCCGGCGCCCGGATTATTCTCGATGACGAAGTTTTGGCCGAGCCTGGCGCCGAGCGCCTGGAAGACAAGCCGGGCCGTGACATCGGCAACGCCGCCGGCGCCGAACGGCAGGATGACGCGCACCGGCCGGCTCGGATATTTGGCTTGCGCCCGCACCGGCGAAGTGCCGATTCCGGCGGCCAGCGCGAGCGCTGCCTGGCGGCGGGTCAAGGTCAGTTTTGCGAGTTCGTGTTCGTTATGTTTCATGCCGGGAACCTGCAGATGATTCCGCTCATTCCCACGAAAGCGGGAATCCAGCGTTTAAGTGAACTGGGTTCCCGCTTTCGCGGGGACGAGCGCACTTTAAAGCTCGCCGGTTTTGCCCCGGCTTTGAGCGCTTGTCGAGGCGCGCAGCGATCATGGCGCGCTCAGGCGTCCTCGATGTCGGCCTTGGCGTGCCAGCCTTTCATCGTCTCCGCCGCATAATCGGCGAAGCGGCCGGCCGTGATCGCGGCGCGCGCGCCAGCGACCAGGTCCTGGTAGTAGGTGAGATTGACGATCGACAATAACGTGCCGCCCAAAGCCTCGCCGCTGCGGAACAGGTGGTGCAGGTAGGCGCGGGAAAACTCGCGTGCGGCGGCGCAGCGGCTCTCCGCATCGAGCGGGCGCGGGTCGTCGGCATGGCGCGCGTTCTTGATGTTGATCGGGCCGAACCGGGTAAAGGCGAGACCGTGACGGCCATTGCGGGTCGGCAGCACGCAATCGAACACGTCGATGCCGCGCCCGACCGCCTGGACAATGTCGGACGGCGTGCCGACGCCCATAAGATAGCGCGGCTGGTCGGCTGGCAGCGCCGCCGCGCTGCGCGCGACCACGTCGAGCATGACGTCTTGCGTCTCGCCAACGGCAAGCCCGCCGATGGCGTAACCGTCAAAGCCGATTGCAGTGAGCGCGCGGACGCTTTGTTCGCGCAAGCCCGCATCGTCGCCGCCCTGCACGATGCCGAACAGCGCGCGGCCGGGCGCCGCGCGTTCGAACGCGCGCTTGCAGCGCGCGGCCCAGCGTAGCGACAGTTGCATCGCCCGCTCGATCTCGCCGCCCTCGGCCGGCAGCCGCACGCATTCGTCGAGCTGCATCGCAATGTCGGAGCCGAGCAGGATTTGCACCTCCGTGGCGCGCTCCGGCGTCAGCTCGACAACGGCACCGTCGAGATGCGAGCGGAAGGTCACGCCTTGCTCGGTCACCTTGCGGAGCGCGGCAAGCGACATGACCTGAAAGCCGCCGGAATCGGTGAGGATCGGATGGGGCCAGCGCATGAAGGCGTGCAGGCCGCCGAGCGCGGCGACGCGTTCGGCGCCGGGCCGCAACATCAGGTGATAGGTATTGGCGAGAAGGAGCTCGGTGCCTGCCGCACGCACGTCGTCGTGATGCACGCCCTTGACCGATGCTTGAGTGCCGACCGGCAAGAAGGCCGGCGTGCGCACGACCCCGTGCGCGGTCGTCATTTCGCCGGCGCGCGCGGTGCCGTCGCTGGCGGTCAGGCGAAAGGAAAGGCTCATGAAGGTCGTGCGCACTTGCCGATGCAGCGACCTCATTAGCGTATGAGTGGGAACTCCGCTATCGGTGAGGCTTCGGCGCCTTGGCTGCCGGGCGGATCTCGGCGCGCTGCATCATGTGAGGTGACGGCGTTGCTGCGCATCCGCCGCTACGGCTCGCGCTCTTCCTTCTCGGTGCGCTCAGCCAATTCGCGCCACTGCTCGGCCATCTGCAGCAGCACGGCTTTTTCGCCCACATCGTCCTTGGAACTCGCAAGCCGCAGACATTCAGCGGCGTAGCGGCGATACTGCCCCGCTCGGCTCATACGGAAATTCCCCCGCGTTCGCAAGGGAATGCAGGCGGAGCCGAATTGGTTCCGGCCGCGCTTACGGATTTGATCCGGAACTTTGGTGAAAAGTTCCTCGTTCCCGTCACGGGTATTCGGACGACGAAAGGAATGACGACAAAAAGATATTGGTGACTATGATGGATGAGATCGAAAAATATCGCCAATATGCCGCCGAGTGTCGGCGCTTGGCGGAAAAGAGTTCGGCCAAGGACAAAGCGATTTTGCTGGAGATAGCCGCTGCCTGGATCGCCTGCGCGGAGCGGGCCGAGCGCGAGGCTTCGCATCGGACGAGCGGTAAAAGGCCACCGGACTGAGAGAGAGATGACCGAATCCGGGTACCAGGGTATCAGTCCGGTCGTGCGATTGCATCGCCGCCTGCTGCGGAATCTTGTCCGTTCCTCATGCGCTTGCCTTTCCGGCGCCGCTCTTTCAGGTTAGCGCCGTGGTCTTGGCGTTGCGGGCGAGGGACAAAGCATCGTGTCGTGGGTGTCGAGCGTTTCGGCCAGCTTTGCTGCGCTGCTGTTGGTTTCGCCCGGCCCATCCGGCCCGGGTGAGCATGCCGGCCGCAAATCCGCGGCGCACTTGTCGCGATTTTTCTTCTCGTTTTGCGCGGCGCTCAAGAAACTGCCGTTCGATCCGCTTGACCGCAGCGCGATCTTGATCATTGCCGCGGCTGCTGCCGCTCACGCCGGCTTCGTGTCGGTGATGGGTTTTTCGATCGATGAAACCTACGACGTCGTGATGGCGCGCCACTTGGCGCTGTCCTACCAGGACCACCCGCCGGCGATCATGTGGCTCATTGCGGCTGCCGTGCATCTTTTCGGCAGCGAGGACCATTGGGTCGCCCGCCTGCCGACCCTGCTCCTGGCGGCGGCGCAGAGCTGGCTCATTTACCGGCTCACCGCGCTCGCGTTCGACAAGTGGGCCGGGCTGTTTGCGGTCATCGCGCTCGCGCTGTCGCCGCTGTTCGGCTTTTATCTGGGCGCGCTCGCAGTCACCGACGGGCCGATGCTGTTCAGCCTCACCGTCGCGGCTGTCGTTTTGGCACGCGGGCTGTTGGGGCCTCACCCGATGAATTGGCGCGACTGGCTTGTCGCCGGACTTTTCTTCGGCATCGCCTGCCTGTCCAAATTCACCGCCGGGCTGGTTCTGCCGGGCCTTGCCTTGTTCCTGTTGACGGTGCGGCGTCACCGCCGCCTCCTGCTCACGCCGGGCCCCTATGTGGCGGCGCTCGCGGCGCTCGCCGTGTTCACGCCGGTCATCATCTGGAACGCACAAAACGGCTTCGCCGCATTCGTGTTCCAAGGCAGCCGCGCCGCGCTCGACGGCCACATCCATGTCGATCGCTGGGTCTCGCACACCGGTTTCCTGTTGACGGTGATGGGGCCCGCGGTCTGGCTCGTCCAGATCGGCACGCTTGCCGCTGCGCTCTGGCGCGGCCCGCGCGACGAGCGCGCATGGTTCTTTGCCACGCTCGCGCTTATGCCGATCGTGTTCTTCACCGGCATCGACCTGTTCGGCTTCCAGGGCGTGCAGGGCCCGCATTGGCTATCGCCCGGCTATCTGTTCACGTTTCCGCTGGTCGGCGCCGCCGTGGCGCGCTGGCGGCCGCGTTTTCCCCGTCTGGTCTGGGGCACGATCGCGGCTTGCGTTTTCGGAGCCGCGACAGTGGCGGCGGTGTTCATCAGCCACACGATGACCGGCTGGCTCGGCAATTTCGTCCCGGCTATCAACGCCGATTACGACCCGCTCGTCGCCGACGATACGGATTGGAACGGTTTGCGGTCACGGCTCGAGCAGGACGGCTTGCTCGATTCCCGGCATTTTCTGCTGCTCGGCCGCTACGAGTACTGCTTCAAGGTCGATCTCGTGATCAGAGACCGTTTACCGATCGCCTGCCTCTCGACCAATCCGGTGTCGCATTCGCTGGAACGCGATAACGCCGCGCTCATTGGCCGCGACGCCATCATCATCACCGACCGTTGGAACGCGCAGCAGAGCATTGCGGCGGTAAACGCCAAGTTCGCAAGCGTGGAACAGTTGCCGCCGCTTTGGATCACCGAGCACGGCCGCCGCGTGCTGCGGGTCCATCTCGCGCTCGGGCACAATTTGCAGCGGCCGATTTTCGAGCGGCACTAGCGCGCTTCCGTCAGAAGATCGAAGGCGCGTGACGCTCAGGGGACGACGTGGCTCGTCCGGCGTGCCCCAAGCAAGCGGGCAACTTCGCAGACGACGAAAAGCCCGACGAACCAAAGCACATTGAGGACCGCCAGACGGCCGATGATGGCGAGCGTGAAGTCGCCTGCGCCTCCCAAGGCCGGCGTCGCCGCGAACAGGACAAGCTCATACGCCGCATAAGCGCAGGCCAAGGCTAATCCAAAAGCAACTGGCAGCGTCCTGGTCGCTGCTCTGCGCAGCACCAGCATAGCCGCGATGGTGGCCGTCAACGCGGCAGCACCGATGACGAAGCCCCATGCCACCGTGTCGACATCGTGCGGATAGCCAAGCGCACAAAAACCGATCGCCTGATTGACCAACCACGCGGCCGCAACGGCGAGGAGCGCCGGACGCAACGGCAGCGTCGCCGCGGCGATGACGGCAAAGGCGGCGAACGGCGTCGCGCAGGCAAACGCAAAGCTCGCCAACGCGCAGGAGAGCATGAGCAGCCCGAGACAGAACAACGGCGCAAATCGCGGTTCGACCGGATGCAGTCGAGCCGAATTCCGGTTCGAAAGCGACGGGATAGTGCGAGCCATGACCGATCTCCTCTCCTTCATCCTATTGAGGTGCCGCGAATTGTCTCGCCCCGGCGGGCGATTAATGTGCCGGGTCATCGACCTCGTCCTCATGGGGCTCAACGCGGTCATAGGCCGACAGCCAAGCGGCCAGCGCCGCCGACGAACGATCCGACGCCTGCATCTGTCGCAACGCGACCCGAACGGTGGTCCGGGCAACCCTATCGTTGGGCGATGCACCGGCCGCAGGTTCATGTCCAGCCGCAACAGCCGCGATGACCGACTGCTTGAGAGCCAGCAGTTGCGGGTCGCCGAAGCGTGTCAGCAGGATTTGAAACGCGGCGTGGTGTCCGGGCTGAAATACACGGCTGCGGCCAAATTTGTCCCTGATCGGATTCGGTGGATAAAGATGCGCGCAAGGCACCCAGCCGTCGGGCAGCGGCTCGGTGGCGGCGTGCGTGCGGCCGTGTGCCAGCAGTTTTGGCAGCACGTGGGTGTGCGGCCCACTCGGGCTCTTGCCGTTGGGCGGCGGGATCGGTTGAAAGACCTCGACGCGGCCGAGACGACTAACGAAGACCCGGTGCGGATTGGCGGCCAGGATCACGCCCATGGCGCCGCTGTCCGGCGCGAACACGGACTTTCCGGCGCAACTGCGGAGTTTTGCGACGACGACCGGATCGCGACTGCGAACGCAGACATCGACCTGCAGCGCGCCGAGGCCGAGATCGAAGAGGATGGCGTCGCGGTCTTCCTCGCGCAGCGCCGCGCGATCGGGACCGATCTCGGTAAGCGCCGTGCGCCTGCTCATGGCGCAGGCGTCGTGCGGCAGGCACAGCGCAACGCGATGGCTCCAGCTCTCTTTGGTCAGGGATTCCGTAGCAATCGGGCGCAGGGCCGGATGCGCATCGATGCGCAAGGCCCCGCGCGGCGTCACCACCGAGATCATACGCTCGTCCCGGTCGAACGTCGCCGCTTCGTCGGCGTCGCGAGTGAATTCGGCGATGGCGCCGAATGTGCCGAGGCTCCACCCGACCTCGCTGTCGGCGGCCTGTTCGACGAGAAATTCCACGACCTCAATCATCACATCACGCCTTGGCTGCGCGGCGTCGGGCTTGGCGGTGCCGGGCCGATAAGAGGTGCCGCGGCCGGCGCGGCGGCAGCCGATGGCGCGCCGCCCATCGTGAACCTGATGCCCGCATAAGCGCCGAATCCGGGGCGCATGAAGCCGAGCGGATCTTCGTATTGTGCGTTGAACAGATTATCGATTCTCGCGAACAGGGTGACATCGTTACGCAAGGCGTAGTTCGCCGCAAGATTGACCGTCACGAAGCCCGGGGCCTCGACGTAGGGAATGGTTCCGTCCGGCGGCACCTCCTGACGGCCCAAATCCCACCACGGGCCGACATAGAGCAGCGTCGACGACAGCGACAGCCGGTCGGTCGCCTGCCAAGTCGCTGTCAAGGACGCTTTGTTCTTCGGCCGCCGCAGCAGTTGCTGGCCGGCGCAGGGAAGCGACGGACATCCGGGCGTGTCCTCGGCCAGCGCGAGCGTATAGGTATAATCGGCGCGGAGATTGAGGCGGCTGTTGACCTGCCATGCCGCAAAGTTCTCGAAACCCCAGGCCGTGGCCTTGTTTATATTGCCAAGGCTCTCCACGAAAGGCGTCGCCGTCGTGACCGTTTCGATCAGATTATCGATGTCATTGCGGAAAAAGGTCGAGCCGAACCGAAAGCGATCGTTTGCGAGCGGCTGCTCGAAACCGACGTCCCAGCCCGTGCTTTCTTCCGGTTTCAAGTCGGGATTGGCCACGAAAAACGGCAGGAAATTCACGTAGAGGTCTTCCAGCGACGGCGCCTTGAAGCCGGTGCCGTAGCTCGCATGGAGCTTGGTATCGGTCTGCGCAACGATATAGACCGGCGCCACGCGGAAGGTCACGTGGTCGCCGAAATCTTCGTTGGCGTCGAAGCGGATATTCGAGACCAGGTAGAGCTGCTTGGTCAATTGATTTTGCAACTCGAGCCAGCCGGCGTCGTTTCGCCGTTCAGCGTTCGTTACGAAAAACGTCTCGTTGCCGAACGCATCGATCGTGCTGCTCGAATTGGTCCACAAGGTCTCGTTCTGATCCTGGGCGCCGAAAAGCAGCAATTGTCCCGGCGCGACTTGCAGTTCGCCGCGATAATCCTCCTCCACGCGCGTTCCCAGATTGATCATCGGCGGCAGCACTGCGGGCGAGGTGAGCCCGGTGTCTGCGTTCGGATCGAGATTCCAGGTCCATGAATTCGTGTAGTTCACGCCGAAGAAGTTCTTGAACCCGGCGGTCGGCGACCAGACGAGTTCGGCGCGTCCGGCGAATTGATGGTCGATCTGCGTGCTCTGAATCGGCTCGGCGAAACTCTGCGGAAAAAAGTCCACGAAATCGTCGTTGGTGAAGTACAGCGTCGAGTCGGTGTAGCGGCCGACCACGTTGACCGCGAGCGTGTCGCTGAGCTTGGCGCCGAGCTTCGTCGAAAGGGTCC
>JASHPU010000273.1 GCA_030037885.1 Xanthobacteraceae bacterium
AACGCCGGTCGAGCGCTTGGCCTTGCGATCGGATGAATGGCCATAGAACGAGCGCGTCGGCGAGAACTCGCCGAACTTGTGGCCGACCATCTCCTCGGTCACCATGACCGGAACGTGCTGCTTGCCGTTATAGACGCCGAACGTGAGTCCGACGAATTGCGGCAGGATGGTCGAGCGCCGCGACCAGATGCGGATCATCTCGTGGCGGCCGGACGCGCGCGCCGCGTCCACCTTTTTCATCAGGTAGCCGTCGAAGAACGGACCTTTCCAGATCGAACGCGCCATCGTCTCTGTCTCCTTACCTTTTCTTCTTCCGCGCGTGGCGGCTCAGCATGATGAACCTGCCGGTGCTCTTGTTCTTGCGCGTCTTCATGCCCTTGGTCGGCTTGCCCCACGGCGTCACCGGATGCCGGCCGCCGCGGGTGCGCCCGCCGAGCGGATGGTCGACCGGGTTCATGGTCTCGCCGCGGACATGGCCGCGCCGGCCCATCCAGCGGGTGCGGCCGGCCTTGCCGATCGAGACGTTCATGTTGTCCGGGTTCGACACCGCGCCGACCGTGGCGATGCAGCGGCCGTGCACCAGCCGCTGCTCGCCGGAATTGAGCCGCAGGATGACGTATTCGCCGTCGCGGCCGACGATCTGCGCATAGGTGCCGGCCGAGCGCGCGATCTGGCCGCCCTTGCCGATTTTCAGCTCGATGTTGTGCACGATGGTGCCGACCGGAATATTGGCGATCGGCATGGCATTGCCGGGCTTGACGTCGACATACTCGCCGGACACGACCGTATCGCCGACCGCGAGCCGCTGCGGCGCCAGGATGTAGTTCAATTCGCCGTCTTCATATCTGATCAGCGCGATGAAGCCGGTGCGGTTCGGATCGTATTCGATCCGCTCGACCTTGGCCGGCGCATCGAACTTGCGGCGCTTGAAGTCGATCCGGCGATACGCCTTCTTGTGGCCGCCGCCGCGATAGCGGATGGTGATCGAGCCGGAATTGTTGCGGCCGGCGTTGGAATGCTTGCCCTCGGTCAAGGCCTTCACCGGCTTGCCGGTGTAAAGGCCGGAGCGGTCGACCAGCACCAGCTGGCGCTGCCCCGCCGTCACCGGATTGTAGCTCTTCAATGCCATCGCATCCGCTCCTTACAGTCCGGTGGTCACGTCGATGCGCTGACCCTCTTCGAGGGTCACGATGGCGCGCTTTGAGTCGGACTGACGCCCGACGCGGCCCTTGAACACTTTCCACTTGCCGCGGCGGTGCAGCGTGTTGACGCTCTTGACCTTGACGTCGAACAGCTTCTCCACGGCCTCCTTGATCTGCGGTTTGGTGGCGGTCATGGCGACGCGGAAGATCACCTTGCTGTGCTCGGACGCGTTCGTCGCCTTCTCGGTGATGACCGGGGAGAGGATGACGTCGTAATGGCGCGGATCGCTGGTGGTCATTTGAATCGCGCCTCCAGCGCTTCGATGGCGGCGCGGGTGAGCACCAGCTTGTGCCGCCGCATCACGTCATAGACGTTGATGCCGGCGACCGGCAGCACGTCGATATTGGGAATGTTGCGCGCCGCGGCGCGTACATTGGCGGCGATCTCGGCGCCGTCGATCAAGAGCGCGTTGGCAAGGCCGAGTTTTTTGAAGCTGGTGCGCAGCGCCTTGGTCTTGCCCTCGTTCACGCTGAGCGCGTCGATGACGACGATGCCGTCGTCCTTGGCCTTGGCGGAGAGCGCATGCTTGAGCGCGAGCGCCCGCACCTTCTTGGGCAGGCCGATGGCGTGGCTGCGCACCTGCGGCCCGAACGAGCGGCCGCCGCCGCGGAACAGGTTGACGCGGGCCGAGCCATGACGCGCCGACCCGGTGCCCTTCTGGCGGTACATTTTCTTGCCGGTGCGGTTGATGTCGGCGCGGTTCTTGACCGCGTGGGTGCCGCGCTGGCGTTTGGCCAACTGCCAGACCACGCAGCGATGAATGATGTCGGAACGCGGTTCGAGGCCGAAAATCGCATCCGACAGCGTGATTGAGCCCACCTCGCCGCCGTCGAGGGTGGTGACCTTCAGTTCCATGTCACGCCCCCTCCTTGGTCTCGGCGGTAGCCGCTTCGCCCGTTGCCGGCGCGGCGGTGGCGGCCGGCGCCTCTTGCGCGCCTTGCGCCGCCTCGGCGAGCTTGAACTTGCCGGGCATGGGCACCCCTTCGGGCAGCTTCTTCTTGATCGCGTCGCGCACCAGGATCCAGCCGCCCTTGACGCCCGGCACCGCGCCTTCGACCAGGATCAGGCCGCGCTCGACGTCGGTCTGCATCACTTTGAGATTGAGCGTCGTCACCCTGTCGACGCCGAGATGGCCGGCCATCTTCTTGTTCTTGAAGGTCTTGCCTGGGTCCTGGCGGCCGCCGGTCGAACCATGCGAGCGGTGCGAAATCGAGACGCCGTGGCTCGCCCGCAGCCCGGCGAAATTCCAGCGCTTCATCGGTCCGGCCCAGCCCTTGCCGGTCGAAGTGCCGGTGACGTCGACGTACTGGCCGACCAGGAAATGATCGGCGGTGATCTCGGCACCGACCGGAATGAGCGCGTTGTCGTCGACGCGGAATTCGGCGAGCTTACGCTTCGGCTCGACCTTGGCGACGGCGAAATGGCCGCGCTCGGCCCTGTTGGTGCGCTGCACCTTGCGCGCCCCGGCGCCGAGCTGCAACGCCACATAGCCGTTCTTGTCCTTGGTGCGGTGGCCGACCACCTGGCAATTGGCGAGGCGAAGCACCGTCACCGGCACGTGTTCGCCGGCCGCGGTGAACAGCCGCATCATGCCGACCTTTTGCGCGAGCACCCCGGAACGCATGGCAAAATTCCCTTCGCGCCGCTCTTTACAGCTTGATCTCGACGTCGACGCCGGCGGCCAAGTCGAGCTTCATCAGCGCATCGACGGTCTGCGGCGTCGGATCGACGATATCGAGCAGCCGCTTGTGCGTGCGCATCTCGAACTGCTCGCGGCTCTTCTTGTCGACGTGCGGCGAGCGGTTGACGGTGAACTTTTCGATCCTGGTCGGCAGCGGAATCGGCCCGCGCACCTGCGCGCCGGTCCGTTTGGCGGTGTTGACGATCTCGCGCGTCGACGCATCGAGGATGCGGTGATCGAACGCCTTGAGCCGGATGCGGATGTTTTGGCCGTTCATTGCTGTCTCTTCTCGCGCGAGTGGCGAAATAGCGAATGCGGATCAATCTATTCGCTATTCGCTACTCCCTATTCGCCTATTCTACGATGCTCGCCACCACGCCGGCGCCGACGGTGCGGCCGCCCTCGCGGATGGCGAAGCGCAGCTTCTCCTCCATGGCGATCGGCACGATCAGCGTCACCTCCATGGCGATGTTGTCGCCGGGCATGACCATCTCGGTGCCTTGCGGCAGGGTGACGACGCCGGTCACGTCGGTGGTGCGGAAGTAGAATTGCGGACGATAATTGGTGAAGAACGGCGTGTGGCGGCCGCCCTCCTCCTTGGTGAGGATGTAGGCCTCGGCCTTGAACCTGGTATGCGGCTTGACCGAGCCCGGCTTGCACAGCACCTGGCCGCGCTCGACCTCTTCGCGCTTGGTGCCGCGCAACAGGCAGCCGACGTTGTCGCCCGCTTCGCCCTGGTCGAGCAGCTTGCGGAACATTTCGACGCCGGTGACCACGGTCTTCATGGTGGGGCGGATGCCGACGATCTCGACTTCCTCGCCGACCTTGATGACGCCACGCTCGATGCGGCCGGTGCACACCGTGCCGCGGCCGGAGATCGAGAAGACATCTTCCACCGGCATCAGGAACGGCTGATCCTTGGGTCGGTCAGGCTGCGGAATGTATTCGTCCACCGCCTTCATCAGGGCCAGGATCGAATTCTTGCCGGTCTCCACGTCGGCGCCTTCGAGCGCCGCCTTGGCAGAGCCCTTGACGAAGGGAATCTTGTCGCCGGGGAACTGGTATTTGCTCAGCAGCTCGCGCACTTCGAGCTCGACCAGTTCGAGCAGCTCTGGATCGTCCACCATGTCGACCTTGTTCAGATAGACCACGAGCGCCGGCACGCCGACCTGGCGGGCGAGCAGAATGTGCTCGCGGGTCTGCGGCATCGGGCCGTCCTGGGCGCTGACCACGAGGATCGCGCCGTCCATCTGTGCGGCGCCGGTGATCATGTTCTTGACGTAGTCGGCGTGGCCGGGGCAGTCGACGTGCGCATAGTGCCGCTTGTCGGTCTCGTACTCGACATGCGCGGTGGCGATGGTGATGCCGCGCGCCTTCTCCTCCGGCGCCTTGTCGATCTGGTCGTAGGCGGTGAATTTCGCCTGGCCCTTCTCGGCCAAAACCTTGGTGATCGCCGCCGTCAGCGTGGTCTTGCCGTGATCGATGTGACCGATAGTGCCGATGTTGCAATGCGGCTTGGTGCGCTGGAATTTCTCTTTGGCCATTTGGCTCTCCGTTCCGGCTCTCTGCCGAGCTCCTTCTGTGACAGTCAGGCGTATTTCGCCTGAACCTCGTCCGCGACGCCCTTAGGGACTTCCGCGTAGTGATCGAACTGCATGGTGAACGTGGCGCGCCCCTGAGTCATGGAGCGCAGGTTGCTGACGTAGGAGAACATGTTGGCGAGCGGCACCATGGCGTTGATGACGTTGGCGTTGCCGCGCATGTCCTGG
>JASHPU010000274.1 GCA_030037885.1 Xanthobacteraceae bacterium
CGCAAGGAGCTGGTTGCCGGCTGCTCGTGCAAGCGCCCGGGCGAGAACTGGGCCGATGCGCTGCGCAACGCCGACGATTCGAGCACGCTGGAAAGCGGCGACATCATCGTCAACGACAAGAACGAGAAGGCGCTGACGCAGCCGCACGGTGCGGCCGCAAAGCCGCCAGCGGCAGGCAACGCGTCGCCGAATGCCGCCGCGCCGGCGCCCGCCGCAGCCGCCGCGCCGCAGACCGGCCAAGGCGCGACGACCGAGGACGCCGAAGGCCGTAAGGTGCGCGTGGTTGGTCCGCCATTCCTGTCGCAGCCGTGAGTCTTATCGATCAAAAATCCGCGGCGCCCGCTTTGGCCATGGCGGCGCCGGCGGCGAGCACGCGGTCCGGCTCGGGCAGCGGCGTGCCGGGATCGCGAAAGCGGTTGACGATCGGATAGCGGCGGTCGCGGCCGAAATTGCGCAACGTGACCTTGACGCCCGGCGCGGCCTGGCGGCGCTTGTATTCGGCGAGATAGAGCATGCGCTCGACCTTCATCACGGTGTCGCGGTCGAAGCCGGCGGCGACAATGTCGGAAATCGGTTCCTCGCCTTCGACCAGCCGCTGCAAAATGGCGTCGAGCACGTCGTAAGGCGGCAGCGTGTCCTGATCGGTCTGGTTCTCGCGCAGCTCCGCGCTCGGCGCTCGCGTGAGCACGTCCTCGCCGATCACCGGCCCGCCGGGGCCGAGCGCGCCTTGCGGCTTCCAGCGATTGCGCAAGCGCGCCAGGCGATAGACTTCGGTCTTGTACAAATCCTTGATCGGATTGAAGCCGCCGTTCATGTCGCCGTAGAGCGTGGCGTAACCGACCGACATTTCCGACTTGTTGCCGGTCGTCACCACCATCAGGCCGAACTTGTTGGAGATCGCCATCAGCACGACGCCGCGGGCGCGCGCCTGCAGATTTTCTTCGGCGACGTCGCGTGCCTTGCCGGTAAAAATTCCGGAGAGCGTGCTTTCGAGGCCTTTGACCGCGCCCTCGATCGGCACCACCTCGTAGCGCACGCCGAGCGCGCGGGCGATGGCGGCCGCGTCGTCGAGCGATTGCTGCGCGGTGTAGCGAAACGGCAGCATGACGGCCCGCACGCGTTCGGCGCCGAGCGCATCGGTGGCGAGCGCCGCGCACAGCGCCGAATCGATACCGCCGGACAGGCCGAGCACGATGCCGGCAAAGCCGTTCTTGTCGACATAGTCGCGCAGGCCCAGCATGCAGGCGGTGTAATCGGACTGGTCGGAATCCTCGGCCGCGGCGATCGGGCCTTGCAGGCAGCGCCAGCCGGCATTGCTGCGCGACCAGCGGGTCGTCACCACCGCTTCGGTGAAGGCCGGCAGCTGGAAGGCGACCGAGCGATCGGCGTTGAGCGCGAACGAGGCGCCGTCGAATACCAGTTCGTCCTGGCCGCCGACCTGATTGATGTAGATCAGCGGCAGCGCCGCTTCGGTGACGCGCGCGACCGACACGTTGAGCCTTATATCGGCCTTGCCGCGCCAATACGGCGAGCCGTTCGGCACGACCAGCAACTCGGCGCCGGTCTCAGCCAAACATTCGACGACGTTTTCGTAGTCGCCCCAGTCGGTCCAAGTGTCCTCGCAGATCGGCAGCCCAAGCCGCACGTCGCGAAGGCTTACGGGGCCGGGCACGGGACCGCTGGCAAAGACGCGCTTTTCGTCGAACACGCCGTAGTTCGGCAGATTGACTTTGAATTGGACGTTCTTGATGCGGCCCTCGGCGAGCAGCGCATAGGCGTTGTAGAGCTTGTTGTCTTCGAGCCACGGCGTGCCGATGAGCACGGCCGGGCCGCCGTCGCCCGTCGCGCGCGCCAAATTCTCCACCGCGACGCGGCAGGCGGCCTGAAAGGCCGGCTTGAGGACCAAATCCTCGGGCGGATAGCCGGCGATGAACAGCTCGGAAAAGGCGACCAGATCGGCGCCGTCGCGAGCGGCAATGGCGCGGGCGGCGCGGGCGCGCTCGAGATTGCCGGAAATATCGCCGACGATCGGATTGAGTTGCGCCACGGCAATAGCCAGGCGATCGGCAGAGCGCTCGTTCATGGCGCAGGTCTAGCCCCGGACCAGACGATCCGGCAATGGGCTTGGATTTATGTTGTCCTCATCCTGAGGCGGCCGCGAAGCGGCCCTCGAAGGATGCAGGCCGAGGCGCAACGGAAATCGGGCTTGCCCGATTTCGAATGCGCTGCGGCCTCGCCCTTCGAGGCTCGGCGCTGTCGCGCCGAGCACCTCAGGGTGAGGTGCTTAGTTGATAGCAAGCCAATTAACGAGAGGACGAAATCTTGAGACGCGGCAACCGTATCCGTTCAGAACTTGAAGGCGGCGCCGACGCGGACGGAATTGACGTTGATCGGCGTGTTCGCCACCGGCTCGAATTGCACGAATTCGTACTCGCCGCGCAGGAAGAAGTGCTGCGTCAGCGCCACGTCCAACCCGGCGCCCACCGCGCCGCCCCACAGCCACTCCGAGCTCCTTCCGGCAATGCCGGGGAAGACGAAGGTCGTGGCGGCCGGGGTCCCGAAGTTCTGCACCAACGTCGTGGTTTCCGTGATGTTGAGATTGGTGGTGCCGACGGCGAGGCCGACAAACACGTAGGGCAGGAAGCCGTTGAAATCCCAGCCGGCGCGGCCGCGCAGCGTGGCGAAATCGAGACCGCTCAACGTGCCGGCGCCAGTGATCGTGACTGCATCGACCGTTCCCGAACCCAGCGTCTGGACGCGGCTGATCGGCGTGTTCGGCGCCACGAGCGACACCCAGGCGTGCTCGTAATCGGCTTCGACGCCCAGCACCACTTTGCCATAAGGACTGAGATATTCGGCATTGTAGCCGACAAAACCGCCGGCGCCGCCGGCGCCCTTGAACGCGCTGCCCAGCACCTGCCAATTCGACGGCGCGAACTCGTTCTCGATCTCGGTCTGCTGCAAGCTTTGCGCGATCGGCGCCCGCGTCGCTTCGCTGAAATCGGCGCCGACGTCGCTGTAGCTGGCGAGGCCGCCGACATAGAAGCCGCGCCAATCTGTGAACTTCGGCGCCAAAGCGGGCGCCGGCTCGGCATTTTCGCCGACCTGCGGCAGAAACGGCATATCGGCTGCGACGGCAGGCGTGACCGCCATGAACGCGATTGCGATTGCGCCCGCCAAGTATCGTTGCTTTGACACCGCACACCCCGTCTTTTGGATTTTTGTTTTTGTTTGACGGCTACACTTTTAGTCAAATTGTTTGCGCATTCCTTTATCGGCACGGCGTCGGCGCGGCGCTTTGCGCTCAGCATGAGCGCTTCGTAAACGAGCGGACGTTTGGGTGACTCGTTTGTAAATGGACGGAGCAAGACATCATTGACGAGCGATGAATTCGGCCATCGCAAACCCGGTCGACCGCAGCGGCAGCAAAACACGCTGGCCGTTGCGCTCGACGGCTCTGATCGACAGGACAATCAATCCGAAACCGAAGACGGCAATAATTCCTGTCGTCTGTCGTCAAAGCGCCGCGACCGCCGGCAGCGGCTGCGTCTTGTGAGCCTTGCCCTGGCGTTCCGTCTTCAACAGGTCCGCCAGCAGGAATGCCAGATCGAGCGACTGCTCGGCGTTGAGCCGCGGATCGCAGACCGTGTGATAGCGGTCATTGAGATCCTCGTCGCTGATGGCGCGGGCGCCGCCGGTGCATTCGGTGACGTTCTGGCCGGTCATTTCCAGATGCACGCCGCCGGCAATGGTGCCTTCGGCGGCATGAACTTGAAAAAATCCCCGCACCTCCTTGAGCATCTGGTCGAACGGCCGGGTCTTGTAGCCGGACACCGAGGTGATGGTGTTGCCGTGCATCGGATCGCACGACCACACCACATTGTGGCCCTCGCGTTTGACCGCGCGCACGAGCGGCGGCAACAGGTCGATGGCCTTGTCGGCGCCGACCCGGCAGATCAGCGTTAGGCGGCCCGGCTCGTTGTCGGGATTGAGAATGTCGATGAGGCGCAGGAGCTCGTCGGGCTTTTGCGACGGCCCGGTCTTGAGCCCCAGCGGGTTCTTGATGCCGCGGCAATATTCGACGTGGGCGTGATCCGGTTGGCGCGTGCGGTCGCCGATCCACACCATGTGGCCGCTGGTGCAGTACCAGTCGCCGGTCGTCGAATCGACGCGCGTAAAGGCCTGCTCATAGCCGAGCAGCAGCGCCTCATGGCTGGTGAAGAAGTCGGTGGTGCGCAGCTCGTTGTGCGACTGCGGATCGACGCCGCAGGCGCGCATGAAGCCGAGCGCCTCGGTAATGTGGCCGGCAAGGTCGGCGTAGCGCTTCGATTGCGGCGAGTCCTTGACGAACGACAGCATCCATTGGTGCGCGTTCGACAGGTTGGCGTAACCGCCGGTGGCGAAGGCGCGGAGGAGATTGAGCGTCGCCGCCGACTGCCGGTAGGCTTCCAACTGGCGGCGCGGATCGGGGCTGCGCGCCTCGGCGGAAAAGTCGGTGCCGTTGATGATGTCGCCGCGATAGATCGGCAGCTCGACGCCGCCGCGCTTTTCGGTCGGCGAGGTGCGCGGCTTGGCGAACTGACCGGCGATGCGGCCGATCTTGACCACCGGCGAGGCCGCCGCATAGGTCAGCACCACCGCCATCTGCAGAAACAGCCGGAAGAAATCGCGAATGTTGTTGGCGCCGTGCTCGGCGAAACTCTCGGCACAGTCGCCGCCCTGCAGCAGAAACGCTTCGCCGGCGGCGACTTGCGCCAGCGCGCGCTTCAAGTTGCGCGCCTCGCCGGCGAAGACGAGCGGCGGAAAGCTGGCGAGCTGCGCCTCGACCGCGGCCAGCGCGTTGCGGTCGGGATATTCGGGCATCTGCAGCGCCGGCTTGGCGCGCCACGAATCGGGGCTCCATTTCGCCGCGTTCGGCCGCATCGACATTGCACTTTCTCCAGGGCAACACTTGCGGGGTCTTATACAGCCCCGCTGTATATAGCGACAGTCTGGCAATTTCGCCGGGCTTTTGGGGCTATTCGGCCGCTTGGCGGGCGTAGCTTGCGCTTCTGGTCCGCATCGTCACCAGCTCTTCGGCCGCGGTCGGGTGCAGCGCGACGGTGGCGTCGAAATCGGCCTTGCTGGCGTGCATCTTCACCGCGACGGCGGCGAGCTGGATCATTTCGGCAGCGCCCTCGCCGACGACGTGGCAGCCGACCACGCGATCGTTCAGGCCATCGACCACGAGCTTGAGCAAGACGGCGGTATCGCGGCCGGACAGGGTCGCCTTGAGCGGCCTGAACATGGCCTTGTAGATGTCGGTTCGCGGCAGCGCCGCGCGTGCCTGCGTCTCGGTGAGGCCGACCACGCCGACTTCGGGATCGGAAAACACCGCGGTCGGCACGTTGGTGTGGTCGACCGCGGTCGGTGTCCCGCCGAATACCGTATCGGCGAAGGCATGGCCCTCGCGGATCGCAACCGGCGTCAGATTGACGCGATTGGTCACATCGCCCACGGCATAGATATTGGCGATGCTGGTGCGCGAGAATGCATCGACCGCAATGCCGCCGTTGCCGGCGAGCGCGACGCCGGCCTCTTTCAGGCCGAGCTTGGCGATATTGGGAAGGCGGCCGACCGCAAACATGACGCAATCGGCGGGAATTTGATTGCCGCCGGAGAGCTGCGCCACAAAATGCGCGCCGCTGCGCTCGATCGCGGCGACCTTGCGGCCGGTGACGACCCTGATGCCGTGCTTTTCCATTTCCACGCGCACGTGATGGCGTACGTCATCGTCAAAACCGCGCAGGATGTTCTCGCCGCGATAAACCAGTGTGACGTGAGAACCAAGCCCGGCAAAAATGCCGGCAAATTCCACCGCGATATAGCCGCCGCCCTGAATGACGACGCGGCGCGGCAGCTCCGGCAGATGGAACGCCTCGTTGGAGGAAATGGCGTGCTCCAGTCCGGCGATGTTGTCGCCGTAGCTCGGCGCGCCGCCGGTCGAAATCAGAATCGTGGCCGCCCGTACCCGTTCGCCGTTCGCCAGCGCGACCGTATGGATATCCTTAAGCACCGCGCGGCTCTTGACCACGGCGACGCCGGCTTTCTGCAAGGTCGCGGTGTAGGCCGCTTCGAGCCGGGCGATCTCGCGGTCCTTGTTGGCGATCAGCGTCGGCCAGTCGAACGATGGTTGCGGCAGCGTCCAGCCGTAACCCGCCGCATCCTCGAACTCGCCGCGAAACCGGGCGGCGTAGACCAAAAGCTTTTTCGGCACGCAGCCGCGGATCACGCAGGTGCCGCCGAGGCGATATTCCTCGGCCAGCATGACGCGCGCGCCGTGCTGCGCGGCGATCCGCGCGGCGCGCACGCCGCCGGAGCCGCCGCCGATGACGAACAGATCGACGTCGTGATCGGCCATCCTAGAGGTCGTGCCCGCGTTTTTTCATTTCGTCGCGCATCTTGACGAGAATCTCGTCGGACAGATTCTCGCCCCATTGCCCGCCGCTTGCCATGCTCTCGTCGAGCGCCTTCGGCTCCTCCACGATGGCCTTGCGGCCGACCGGCGATTGATAGAAGGCGAGAAGCTGCTTGAGTTCGGCTTCCGTGAAATGGCTGGCATAGATGCGCGCGCTCATGTCGATCAGTTGGTCGACGCGTGGAGCGTACTCCTTTTCCATGTTGGCGGCGACCTCGTTGAGGTCCTTGGCCCACATGAAGTTGGTCTGCATGAACTGATCCTTGACCTTCTCGACCACGCCGCGAACGAGTGGCGTGAACAGCTGTCGGGCGCCTTTGAGCTCGACGATCTGTTTGGCCAGCAGGATCGCGGCGGGCGACGGATTTTGCGCCGGACTTTGGGCCGCAACGGGCCGAGCGACACCGAGCAGGAGCAGCCCGATCAGCACCGCCAACAATCGATAATGGCGCAGGCGCGCGGTGTGGCGCGGGGACGGACGGGCGATCATGGACGCACTCCTTCTTGAAGCTTGAAAGTCAGGGACGCTCGACGACACGCACGCCGGCCGGGCCGGCAACAATAGCAGTCCGCGCCAGAGCGATGAACAAGCCGTGTTCCACGACGCCGGGGACGGCCGCCAAACGGCCTGCAAGATTCTGCGGGTCGCCGATGCGCTGCAGCTGAGCGTCGAGCAGCCAGTGCCCGCCGTCCGTGACGAAAGGATGGCCGGACGCGGTTTTGCGCAAGCGTGCCGGGCCCGGACAGCCGGCGGCGGCGGCGACCGCCTCAACCGCGCGCTGCGTCACAATGGCGCCGAACGGCACAATTTCGATCGGCAGCGCGAAGTGCCCCAACACCTCGACCCATTTCGACTGGTCGGCGATCACGACCATTCGCGCCGAAGCGGTGGCCACGATCTTTTCGCGCAGCAGCGCGCCGCCGCCGCCCTTGATCAGGGTCAGATCCGGCGCGATCTCGTCGGCGCCATCGACCGTAACGTCGAGCTGCGGCACGTCGTCGAGGGTGGCGAGCGCAATGCCATGTCGCTCCGCCAGCACACGCGTGGCCTCGGAGGTCGGCACGGCGACGACGTTAAGGCCGGCGCGGACGCGTTCACCGAGAACAGCGACAAAATGCGCGGCGGTCGAGCCGGTGCCGAGGCCGAGGCGCATGCCCGGCTGCACGAAATCGAGCGCGCGTTCGGCGGCGGCGCGCTTTTGCGCCTCAACGTCCATAGCCACCCAACAAACCCTCGGCGCAGCTTTCGCCCGCGCCATATGTAGCGCTGTTCTGCGGGCCGGCCCAGGAGAAATTGCGGAAAAACCGCGCTGAAAAGCGGCTCTCCCTTGCACGGCCAGGCGCCGTCGGCTAGGCGGGGCAGCATGGCGATCATCGTCTTCGATCTCGACGGCACGCTGATCGACACGGCCGCCGATCTCATCGACACGCTGAACTTTGTTCTGGCGCAGGAGGGCCTGCCCGCGGTGCCGTTCGAGACCGCGCGTAAGCTGATCGGGGGCGGCGCCAGGGCCATGATCGAGCGGGCGCTCGCCGCGGCGGGGCACGCCTGTGCGGCCGCCGATAGCGATCGGCTCTACGCCGCCTTCATCGCCCATTATGCCGATCACATCGCCGACCGGTCGCGGCCGTTTAAGGATCTCGATGGTGCGCTCGACGAGCTGAATGCCGCGGGTCACCGGCTCGCGGTGTGCACCAACAAGCTCGAATGGCTCGCGGTGCGGCTCCTCACTATTCTTAAGCTCGCGCCGCGCTTTGCCGCGATCTGCGGCCCGGACACGTTCGGCGTGCACAAGCCCGATCCGGAAATATTGCGGCGCACGGTGCGGCGCGCCGGCGGTGAGCCGGCTGCCGCCATCATGGTCGGCGATTCCAAAACCGACGTATTCACCGCCCGCGCCGCCGAGGTGCCGATCGTGGCGGTGGATTTCGGTTACAGCGATGTCCCGATCGCGAGCCTGAAACCGGACCGCCTCATCGGCTCATTCGCCGATCTGCCGGTGGCCGTCACCGCCTTGGCCGCCCGGCTGTGACGCCTTAATCGTCATTGTTGCAGGCACAGGCGTTGGTTGAATGGTGGGTTAGCTTCCCCAATCCGGATTTATCGTGAATGATGTTCGACGCGCCTGCGACGCATGCCATTGCCCAGAATCTCCGCTAACCATTTATGTTGCTTTATGAATTCCGAAAGGCGATCGGCCGACATCGTGCCCCTGAGCGACTCGGCCGTGTCCCGCAGGCTCGCCCCGCCGAGTGGCACAGCGGGCTTTACCAAACGCCCCGACCGGCTTACGGTCGAGCCTTAGGGACGGAGAGGGTCATGTTACGCGTCGGACTCGTCGCCGCTGCGGCGGCCGTGATGGGCGTTGCGCTCGCCGGATGCAGCGGCGGCGGCATGCCCGATTGGATGCCATCGATGCCGGATTGGATGTCATCGAGCTCGGCAGCGCCGCAGCCGCAGACGCTGCGCTTCGAATCCGATCCGCCCGGCGCCGATGTCCGCACCATCCAGGGCCAGACCTGTTTTACCCCTTGCGCGCTGGCGGTGCCCGCGGAGAACCAGCCGATCACCATCACCAAGGCCGGCTATGTGGCGCAGACGCTTCAGGTTACGGTTGCACCAGCGCCGGAGCATTCGTTCTGGGAAAACGCGCCGCCGCCGGCGCTGACGCCGAACCCGGTGCAGGTGGCGTTGCAGGCCGTGGCGCCGCCGCCGAAGCCGGTGCGCAAGCCGAAGCCGCGAAGAGTGTCGGAGCGCACGCGGACCGCGGCCAAGACAACGCAGCCGCCGGCCCAAACAGGCGGCCCGTTTCCGGCGCCGCCATCCATGCAGCAGCCGGCGCCCTCGCCCTTTCCACCGGCACCGGCGTCTCAGCAGTAGGGTTGCGGCCGAGCGCCGCGGCGTTCCAAGCAAAACGCGAAAGCGCGCGCCATGCGCCTGGGCGGCTGCGGCGATCCCTGGACGGCCGGGGCTGCATCCGGCACTATCGTGCTTATCTTAAGGTCGGCGAAAGCTGCACCAGCAACGCATAACGTCGCGCCGGGATGGCATTGATGGACGGCCTGCACACGGAAGGTTTCGAGTTTGATGGCGCGCCGGCGTTTGCCGGTGCGGCGGGGCCGGCGCCGCTGGTGGATCCGTTCGGCCGGGCCATCACTTATCTGCGCGTATCGGTGACCGATCGCTGCGATTTCCGCTGCGTCTATTGCATGGCGGAAAATATGACCTTCCTGCCGAAGGCCGACATCCTCACGCTCGAGGAACTCGACCGCCTGTGCTCGGCCTTTGTTGCGCGCGGCGTGCGCAAGCTGCGCCTGACCGGCGGCGAGCCGCTGGTGCGGCGTGGCATCATGACCCTGTTCGCCTCGCTGTCGCGCCACCTGCGCTCCGGCCGGCTCGACGAGCTGACGCTGACCACGAACGGCTCGCAGCTCGCCAAGTACGCCGAAGAGATCAAGGCGCACGGCGTCAAGCGCATCAACGTCTCGCTCGACACGCTCAATCCGGAAAAATTCCGCGCCATCACCCGCTGGGGTTCGCTCGACAAGGTGCTCGACGGCATCGACGCCGCTCAGGCCGCGGGCCTGCACGTCAAGATCAATGCGGTGGCGCTCAAGGGCGTCAATGACGACGAATTTTTCCACTTGATCGAATGGGCGCACGGCCGCGGCATGGAGCTGACGCTGATCGAAGTCATGCCGCTCGGCGAGATCGGCGCGGGCCGGCTCGAACAATATCTGCCGCTGTCGATGGTGCGCGCCCGGCTTGCCGAGCGCTATCGCCTGGAGGACCTCGATTACCGCAGCGGCGGGCCGGCGCGCTACGTGCGTGTCGCCGAAACCGGCGGCCGGCTCGGCTTCATCACGCCGATGACGCATAATTTCTGCGAGTCCTGCAACCGCGTGCGCGTCACCTGCACCGGCACGCTGTACATGTGCCTCGGCCAGGAGGATGCCGCCGACCTGCGCAAGCCGCTGCGCGCTTCCGAGAGCGACGCGCCGCTGCTTGCCGCGATTGACGAAGCGATTTCGCGCAAGCCCAAGGGCCATGACTTCATCATCGACCGCCGCCACCAGCGGCCGGCGCTGGCCCGCCACATGAGCGTGACCGGCGGCTGAAGACGGGGAATTGTTCCGGTCAAGCGCCGCACCGACGCCAAGCGACAATCCTGCGCCAAAAAAGATTCGAAGAGCTTCCTGCTTTACTGCGGCCGCACCGCCGACACGAACGCTTCCTTCAGGGCCCGATGGCGTTCGATATCAAAGCCTTCCTTGAAATAAACGCCGGCCCGCATTTCTGGAAGCTTCGGCAGAATGTCATCGTCAGCGACGACCAGCGAGCGCGACAGGTCCAGCCCTCGCTCGATCATCACCGCCACGCCAAGCCCAGCTTCGGCCGCTGCGGCGAGCCCCCATGGGTCGACCGAGCTGAAAGCGATCCGATAAGGCACCTTGCAGTCATCCAGCAGGTCGAGGACCGTGCGGTCGATATGACCTCCCTCGCGGCTCAGATACTGAATGGGTTCATCGTCGGGCACCGTGAAGTGCTGCGCGTGCACCCAGGCCAGCCGCTCCGCCCATTCCGCAATCAGTCCGCGCCGCGCTTCCGACTGCACAAACATGACGGCGAGGTCGACGTAGCCGGAGCGCAGCTTTTCAGCGAGATACTGCGAATTGCCCGCGATAAATCGATAGCTTGCGCTGCCGGCAGCCGGCAACCTATGCACCACTTCAGGCAAGACGGCGCGCACGAATATGTTTTGGATGCCGATGTACAAAGTCTCCCCTTTAGGCACCCGGCCGGCGATGGCGGTGACCTGATCGTTAAGTGCCAGAATCCGGCGCGCGTAGCTCTCGACGATCGAGCCCAGTTCGGTCAGCCTCACGCCTTGGGTTTTTTTGACCAGGAGGTCGCCGCCCAACAGCCGTTGCAGGCGCTTCATCTGAGCGCTGATCGCTGGTTGCGTCAGCCTGAGTTCCTCGGCGGCTTTGGTGAAGCTGCCGTGCTCGCTGATGGCGAGAAACGAGCGAAACAACTCGGTCGGGATGTTGCTATGGCCGTATTGACGGGGCATCAGCGAGGCCACATGGTCCTCGGCGGCTCGATTTGCCGAGCCGGATCATCGATCATGGTGCCACAACAGTTGGCCGTGATACAGCCTCTCTCTGCCATCAGACGGGGCACGACGCATTGCTCCGCATGTTTATTTGAACCCCGAACGAGCCGAGTTCTTCCCGTGCACCCCTGAAACCGCGGCAAGATTCTTTGATGGCGGCGATTGCACATACACCGAGCTTGGGCGCTGCGCTCGGTGACGCGGCGTTTTGGGTCGCGGCGCTTCGCATCGTCGTGATCAACATTCTGTTATCCGGCGACAACGCCGTGGTCATCGCTTTGGCCTGCCGCGGCCTGCCGCGCCGCCAGCGTTTTTGGGGCATGGTGATCGGCGCCGGGGTCGCCGTCGTTCTGCTCATCCTTTTTACCGGCGTGGTCGCGCGGCTCATCGAGCTGCCCTACCTGAAAGCCGCCGGCGGCCTCGCCTTACTCTACATCGCCGCCAAGCTGCTGCTGCCCGAGGAGCACGACCAGACCGAAGTCCAGGCCGAGACGCATCTGTGGCGCGCGGTGCGCATCGTCATCGTCGCCGACATCATCATGAGCCTGGACAACATCGTCGCGGTCGCGACGGCGGCGCAGGGCAGTGCGGCGCTGCTGGTGACCGGACTTGCGGTCTCGATCCCGATCATCATTGCGGGCGCCGCGCTGATCATGGCGCTGCTCGACCGTCTGCCCATGCTGGTGTGGCTCGGCGCGGCTTTGCTCGGCTGGGTCGCCGGCGAGGCGATCGTCACCGATGAGGCGGTGGCGCCGGCGCTGCTGGCCGCTGTCGGCGAACGCGTCACCGCTGAGCTGCAATGGGCAGCCTGCGCGGCTGGCGCCGTGCTGGTCCTGGTCGTCGGCGGATTATGGCGCCGCGCGCTCGCCAAAAAACACGCCGCCGGTTGAGGTCCACAAAATCCGGCTGCCCGCTTATTTGCGGATTTCCAGAAGCGCCAATTTGCCGGCCAGCCAGCGTGCGGTCGGCGCCTGGATCAGGATCGTCATGAGAATCGCGACGAACATGACGGAGGCGATCAGCTGAGCGCCAGGCGCCTTGATGGCGAGCAGGATGCCGGCGAGCGCCGCCGGAATGACGCCGGTCTCTCGCGTCCAGCACATGCACAGCATCTCGTTGCGGCTCCATCGTGCGCGCCGGTCCGGCAGCGCGCAGCAAAATACCGCCACAGGCCGCGCCACCGCCATGAAGATTGCGACGACGGCTATGCCGGGAACGAGATAAAGGTTCATGAGACGGAAATCGACCTGCGTGCCGAGCAGAATGAAGATGAACAGGCGCATGATGAAGGCGGTCGTCGTCACGAATTGATCGAGCCGCTGTTGTTCGGCATGCGATATCTTGAAGCCGAACGCGTCCTTGTTGCCGAGCACGATGCCGAGCGCCGCTTGTTGGAGCACGGTCAACAGCGCGGCAGCGAGCGAAAATTCGCCGACGCCCATCGCCACGCGCAGGATGGCGAAGGTGATGACGTTCGACGCATGGTCAGCGAAATATGCGCTGCAAATCGAGCACCGTTGCCGCCGCGTTGAATTCGGCGAATCGCATGGCGCGGCGCTCGAGCGCCAGCGCGTCGCGACCCCATTGCTCCATGTTCCAGTCCTCATCGACATGGGCCGCCTGCCATGCCTCCTCGACCGGCAGCCTGCGATGCGCCAGCGCCAGCGCCAGCAGCGCCGAGCCCATCAGCGTCGTTGCGGCATGCAGCGCGCCAAGCGACCAGGGCTCGTCCGGAATGGCGGCGCGTACCGCCGCCAGCGCTGCCTGCGGCTGCGCGACGTGCACGATGCCTTCGCCGATCGCGAAGCGCGCGCCCCAAACCTCCGCGGCCCAGGCCAAAACGGGGTCCCAATGCCGCCGCTGCCGTTCCACCAACGCCCCAGGAGTTGCGGCGCGGTAGAACAGAAGATCGGAGGCCGCGTACTTGGCGATTTCGTCGGCAACGCGCCCGGGCCGATCAGCGACGCCGTCGATGACGGCGTTGGCGAGGCGCGTCAGCGGCATCGTCGCCGGGTCGATCACGTCGCGCTGCGCCTGCCATTCGGCCGCAATGGCCTGCGCCAACGAAAGCGTCGGCGCCGCGAGAATGCGACGGGCCGGCGTGCGCACCGCCCTGCCGTCGAGCCGCACCACACAGGCATCCGCCTCCTTGGCGGCATCCGCTTGCGCATAGAACCGGCGCGGCAGCACCGCGCGGGCAGCGCGGCGCGCGGCCTCTGCGGGATGGGCGGCGGAACCGCCGCTGGTGGGTTCGGCCATGTGACTTTTTAACCTTTAACGAAGAACGCAGCATCCAGGCGCAAAGTGCTGCGGCAGCCCAGCTTGGATAGGGGAAAAATAGTAAATATGTTCAATTGCTTATACTGGATCATCTGGTCACGGCGATAAAAGTCCCCCTGGCTGCGGCACAGGTTGCGGCAAAGGTCCCGCCTCAATCGCAGCCTTGTTAAGAACCGAGAGCGACAAAACCCTGTTATGACAAGTGGAAGCGGTGGAAATCGGCATCCCGCTCGACTACTATCCGGGCTCGGATTCGGCAGCGGAGCCAAACCGTGGGGGCGCCAATCCGCGCAGCGTGCGTACCGCTCGAGTGATGGCGGACGCTGCGGGCAAGAGGCGTCAATGAAACCTACCGACATTTCGGCTCCGGACTATTTCCACAAGGTGGTGGATTGTCAGTGGGCCTGCCCGGCGCACACGCCGGTACCCGAATACATCCGTTTGATCGCCGCAGGCCGCTACAGCGACGCCTACATGGTCAACTGGGAATCCAACGTCTTCCCCGGCATTTTGGGGCGGACCTGCGACCGGCCGTGCGAACCGGCCTGCCGGCGCGGCCGCGTCGAGGCGGAGCCGGTAGCGATCTGCCGACTCAAGCGCGTCGCCGCCGACTTCAAGGACGACATCCGCGCCAGGCTGCCCAAGCCAGCGGCGCAGAACAACGGCAAGCGCATTGCGCTGGTGGGTGCCGGCCCCGCCTCGCTCGCGGTGGCGCGGGACCTCGCGCCGCTGGGCTACGCATGCATCGTGTTCGACCAGGACCCGCAGGTCGGCGGCATGATGCGCACCCAGATCCCGAAATTCCGCCTGCCGGAAAGCGTGCTCGACGAAGAGTGCCAGTACATTCTCGACCTTGGCATCGCGTTCGTCGGCGGCAAGCGCATCGACAGCATGACAGCGCTGCTCAACGAGAATTTCGACGCGATCTTCGTCGGCTGCGGCGCGCCGCGCGGCCGCGACCTCGACATTCCCGGCCGCAAGGAAGCGGCCAAGAATATCCATATCGGCATCGATTGGCTGTCCAGCGTCTCGTTCGGCCACATCGACCGCATCGGCAAGCGCGTCGTCGTGCTCGGCGGCGGCAACACTGCGATGGATTGCTGCCGCTCCTCGCGCCGCCTCGGCGGCGACGAGGTCAAGGTCGTGGTGCGCTCCGGCTTTGAGGAAATGAAAGCGTCGGCCTGGGAGAAGGACGACGCGATGCACGAGGATATTCCGATCTTCAATTACCTCGTGCCGAAGGAGTTCACCCACGACAACGGCAAGCTCACCGGCGTGCTGTTCGAAAAGGTCAGAGCGGAGCGCGATGCCAAAGGCCGCCGCCAGTTGATCCCGACCGATGAACCCGCTCAGCATTTTCCTTGCGACGACGTGCTGGTCGCGGTCGGCCAGGAAAACGCCTTTCCGTGGATCGAGCGCGATTGCGGCATCGCGTTCGACAAGTGGAACATGCCCGAGGTCGATCCAAAAACCATGGCCTCGACCCACCCGAAAGTCTTCTTCGGCGGCGATGCCGCATTCGGGCCGAAGAACATCATCTGGGCGGTGGCGCACGGCCACGACGCGGCGATCTCGATCGACCGCCTGTGCCGCGGCGAGGACGTTGCGGTGCGGCCGCCGCCGCAGATCAACGTGGCCAGCCAGAAGATGGGCATCCACGAATGGTCCTACGACAACGAGATCGCACTCGATAAGCGCTATCGGGTGCCGCACCGCGACAAGGCGTTGTCGTTGCGCGACATCAAGTCCGAGGTCGAACTCGGCTACGACGTCGAACTCGCCTTGAAGGAGGCGGAGCGCTGCCTCAATTGCGACGTGCAGACCGTGTTCACCGGCCAGCTCTGCATCGAATGCGACGCCTGCGTCGACATCTGCCCGATGGACTGCATCACGTTTACGCAGAACGGCGACGAAGCCGAATTGCGCACCCGGCTGCAGGCCCCGGCGCAGAACCTGACGCAGGACCTCTACATCGGCAACAGCCTCAAAACCGGCCGCATCATGGTCAAGGACGAGGACGTCTGTTTGCATTGCGGCCTGTGCGCCGAACGCTGCCCGACCGGCGCCTGGGACATGCAGAAATACCTGATCGACATGACTCTCGCGGAACCAGCATGCCACTTCAAAGCGTAAACGATTTCGTCATCCGGTTCGCCAATGTCAACGGCTCCGGTTCGGCGAGCGCCAACGAACTGTTCGCCCGCGCCGTGCTGCGCATGGGTGTGCCGGTCGCGCCGCGCAACATCTTTCCGTCCAACATTCAGGGCCTGCCGACCTGGTACGAGGTGCGCATCTCGGAAGCCGGCCACCTCGGCGCCCGCGGCGGCACCGACCTGATGGTGGCGATGAATCCGCAGACCTGGGACAAGGACGTCGCCGCGATCGAGCCCGGCGGCTACCTGCTGTACGACTCGACCAAGCCGCTGCCGAAGTCGAAATTCCGCGACGACATCAACGTCATCGGCGTGCCGCCGACCGCCATCACCAATTCGACCTATACGGATCCTCGCCAGCGCCAGTTGTTCAAGAACATCATCTATCTCGGCGCACTTTCGGCGCTTCTCGACATCGACCCCAAGGTCATCGAGCAGCTCATCGCGGAGCAGTACAAGGGCAAGGAAAGGCTGCTGTCCTCGAACGTGCACGCGCTCCATCTCGGCCGCGACTACACGCTGAAAAACCTCAAATGCCCGATTGGGTTGCGCGTGCAGAAATCCGACAAGGTGGGCGACCGCATCTTCATCGAGGGCAATTCGGCGGCCGCGCTCGGCGCGGTCTATGGCGGCGCTACGGTGTGCGCCTGGTATCCGATCACGCCGTCCTCGTCGCTCGCCGACGCCTTCACCGGCCACTGCAAGCGGCTGCGGCACGATGCCGAGACCAAAAAGGCGAAATACGCCATCGTGCAGGGCGAGGACGAGCTCGCCTCGATCGGCATCGTCATCGGCGCGGCCTGGAACGGCGCCCGCGCTTTCACCGCGACCTCGGGGCCGGGCGTCTCGTTGATGCAGGAATTCATCGGCTTGGCCTATTTCGCCGAGATTCCGGCAGTCATCATGGACGTACAGCGCGCCGGGCCGTCGACCGGAATGCCGACGCGCACGCAGCAATGCGACATCATCAGCGCCGCCTACGCCTCGCACGGCGACACCAAGCACGTTCTGCTGTTCCCCGAAGACCCGGCCGAGGCGTTCGACATGGCGGCTCAGGCCTTCGATCTCGCGGACCGGCTGCAAACCCCGATCTTCCTCATGCTCGATCTCGACATCGGCATGAACCACAGGCTGTGCCTCCCGCTGAAATGGGACGACGCCAAGCAATACGACCGCGGCAAGATCATGACCGCGGCGATGCTCGAGTCCGGCGTGGATTTCGGCCGCTATCTCGACGTCGACGGCGACGGCATTACGTACCGCACCTATCCGGGCACGCATCCGACCAAGGGCTCGTTCTTCACCCGCGGCACCTCGCGCGACCGCTATGCGAAATACACCGAGGAAGGTCCCGCCTACCAGGACAACATGCAGCGGCTCCTGCGCAAGTTCGAGACCGCCAAGGATTTGGTGCCGCGCCCGTTGCAGGCCAACGCCGAGAAGCCGACCAAATACGGCGTCATCTATTTCGGCTCGACCTCGCCGGCGATGGACGAGGCGATCGCGATGATCGAGGCCAAAGGGCAGTATCTCGACCGCTTACGCGTGCGCGCCTTTCCGTTCCATTCCAGCGTTGCGAGCTTCATCGCCGACCACGATTTCGTATTCATCGTCGAGCAGAACCGCGACGCCCAGCTGCGCTCGCTGATCGTCAACGAATGCAGCATCGATCCGGTGCGGCTGGTGCCGATCCTGCACTACGACGGCACGCCGATCACCGCCCGTTTCATCGCCCGCTCCATCGGCGAGCACCTCGATGCGCTCAAGGTGACGCCGCTGCGCAAAGTGGTGTCGTGACCAGGAAGAAAAGGCCGGCCGTTCCATGACCTACGTCGTCAAGCCGAAATTCCGTCATCCCGAACTGCCGAAGAACAAGTTCGGCTACACGCATCGCGACTACGAAGGCGCCGTATCGACGCTGTGCGCGGGCTGCGGACACGATTCGATCACCGCGTCGATCATCGAGGCGTGCTTCGAGCTCTCGATCGAGCCGCACCGGGTGGCGAAGATTTCCGGCATCGGCTGCTCGTCGAAGACGCCCACCTATTTCCTCGGCAACTCGCACGGCTTCAATTCGGTGCACGGCCGCATGCCGTCGGTGCTGACCGGCGCCAACTTGGCCAACCGCGACCTCATCTATCTCGGCGTCTCCGGCGACGGCGATTCCGCCTCGATCGGCTTCGGCCAGTTCGCCCATGCCATGCGCCGCGGCGTCAACATGGTCTACATCGTCGAGAACAACGGCGTCTATGGCCTGACCAAAGGCCAGTTCTCCGCCACCGCCGACCGCGGCTCCAAATCCAAGCGCGGCGTGGTCAATTCCGACAGCGCCATCGACATGGTCGGCATCGCGCTGCAGATCGGCGCGAGCTTCGTCGCCCGCTCGTTCTCCGGCGACAAGAAGCAGCTCGTGCCGCTGATCAAGGCTGCGATCGAGCATAACGGCGCCGCCTTCATCGACGTGATCTCGCCCTGCGTCGCCTTCAACAATCACGCCGGCTCGACCAAGAGCTTCGACTACGTGCGCGAGCACAACGAGGCCGTCAATTTCCTCGATGTCATGACCGGCCGGCCGCCGATCCACGTCGATTACGCGCCCGGCACGGTGGAGATGGTCGAGCAGCACGACGGCACGGTGCTGGCGCTGCGCAAGCTCGACGCCGAATACGACGTGCACGATCGGCTGGCGGCGATGAGCTTTTTGCAGCACCACGCCGACCAGGGCCAGATCGTCACCGGGCTCCTTTATGTCGAGCGCGACGCCGAGGATTTGCACGGCCATCTCAACACCGTCGCGGCGCCGCTCAACGCATTGTCCGAGAAGGAACTGTGCCCCGGCACCGCGGTGTTGGACAAGATCAACGCCAGTTTGCGCTGAGCAGGCCGTCACCCCGGCGCGCGCCGAACCGCGGACCCGCAATCCATAATCACGATCGTTGCATGTCCGCGCGGCGCGAGGTTATGGATTCCGGGCGTGCCACTGCGTGGCGCCCCGGCATGACGGCTACTGCACGCAGGCGCCCATGTATTGCGTGCCCAAATTGCCCGGCACGTTGTAGAGCTGTTGCTGGAAGGCGCAGCGCGAGGCGCGGTCCTGAAAGGTTTCCGGGCCGTGCGGCAGGTTCGGGATCGGATTGGCGCCGGGCAAAACCGTGACGCCTTGCTGCTGCGGCGCCGGCCGCACCAGCGGCGTGCCGCCGCCCTCGGGCGGAATGAGCTGCGTGTGCGGCAGCGGCGTCGGCAGCACGGTGCCGGGCGAGCCATGCGCTACGAACGCATGCTTGTGCGCAGGACGCTTACTTTCAGCCTCCTCGCCCACAGGCGGCAAGTGTCGCGTGCGCAGCGGTGATTTGCGTGCATGATGCCGGGCCGGCACGCGCTCCGGCGCCATGATCGAATACGGATCGCTGTACACTTGCGCCGATGTTGGGAATGCGGCGAAGAGCAGGGCAAGCGTCGGCATCAACCTGATCGTTGTCATTGCGAGCCAAGTCTGAGCAGCAAAACTCATGGCGCCTCTCCAGAGGAACCGCTCGCCATAGAAACCGTTCCTGACCTCTCTCATTGCTCCGGCGACGCCTCGATCGGGTCGTAGCGCACCGCGTCGAGGCCGAGCAGATTCCACGATTGCAGCATGTGCGGCGGCAGCGGTGCGGTGACGTCGATGACGCCGCCGCGCGGGTGCGGCACGGCGATGCGGCGGGCGACGAGATGCAGCTTGTTCTGCATGCCGCCGGGAAATTCCCAGTTCTCGCGCGCAAAATATTTGGCATCGCCGACGATGGGATGGCCGATATGGGCCATGTGGGCGCGCAGCTGATGGGTGCGGCCGGTCACCGGTTTGAGCGAAATCCAGGCCAGCGCCGGCCCGGCGGTTTCGACCACGGCGTAATAGGTCACGGCGTGGCTCGCGCCCTCCTCGCCGTGGCGCGCAATGCGCATCACCGATTCGTCCTCGCGTGCGTCTTTGGCCAAGAACGTCGAGATGCGGCCCTGCCGCGGCTTTGGCACGCCGGCGACCAGCGCCCAATAGATCTTACGCGCCGAACGCGAGCGGAACGCCTTGGCGAGCGCGGCGGCGGCAAAGCGGGTCTTGGCGACCAGGAGGCAACCGGCGGTGTCCTTGTCGAGCCGGTGCACCAGCCGCGGCCGCTGGCCGTGCGCGTCGCGCAACGCGTCCAACATGCCGTCGAGATGACGCGGCGTGCCGGAGCCGCCCTGCACCGCGAGCCCCATCGGCTTGTCAAGCACCAGGACGTCGGCGTCTTCGTAGAGCGTGATGGATTTGAGGAACGCGCGGGTCTTGTCGTCGGCCTCGCCGCCGGACGCGCGCGGCGCCGGCGCCTCGAGCCGCAGCGGCGGAATGCGCACCATCTGCCCGGCCGCGAGCCGACTGCTTGGTTGCGTGCGCTTGCCGTCGACCCGCACCTCGCCTTTGCGGATGACGCGCTGGATGTGCGAAAAGCTCAGGCCCGGACAGCGCGCTTCCAGAAAGCGGTCGACGCGCATCCCAGATTCGTCGGGCGCGACGGCGACGTTTTGAACGGCTGTCGGCGCCAGTAAGGGCGCGCTCTTCTGTTTCCCCTCATCCTGAGGTGCGCGGCGAAGCCGCGCCTCGAAGGATGAAGGGCCCGTGATTCCGCGGGCCTCGCCCTTCGAGGCTCGGCGCTTCGCGCCGAGCGCCGAAGCGTGAGGGTGAACAAAGCGATGCCGCGGCCCGGCGATCTGCTTGCCGCCGCCGGGCTGGCGCGGTCCGCGGCGTCCTCGGCTCACAATATCTATCCCCCAAGCACCAAATTATTGATTGAGCCGAGCACCGAGCTATTCAACTCTTCATCCGTGGCGATTGGGTCATGATCTGCCAGACGTTGTTCAATCTCTGCGATTTTGTCCGCGGTCGGCTCATCGGCAAGCAGACTGTCGTTGCAGGGTATTCCAAAAATCCATCCCTCCGTGCTTGCGTAAGCTGATGCTCTCTCGAACATAGCGAGATTGGCAGACAACGAGCGCAGCGCAGCCGCCGACAAAAGTGCGTCACCTTCATCTTCCGATGCCGGCGCCGTTCCGACTGTGACGCTGCCAAAAGCCTGCAACGCGGCATTCAGGGCTGCATGATCTGACAACTTCGGACTTAGATTTCTTGATAACGGAAAGTAGCGCGGGAAAATCTCTACTACCACTGAACGACCATCGCCTAAGCCGTCAAATGGCCAAATTGAAATTTTGTCGACACAACGTCGTCGTAAGTGCAATAGCGCCCGCATGCCAGAAATTGACGAGGGACCGACTTGCGCTGCGCCGACGGCATTAAAGACTGATTGGGGTCTTGCTCCTTTGGTCTGCGTCGCGACGTACTCTGTCGCCCTAAGACTACCAGCATTATACTTGTCGCGCGCCAACCACGGGCTATTGACCAAACAACTATGTGGACAGTTCGGAGTTCTGAAGAATCTTCCCCCATAGAAATTAAGATCAGCACAGCACAATTCTTCGACATACTCCCAATCCAACGCAAGTCCGCTCGGTGGAAAACCAAACGCAAAATCGAATCCGATTAGTGCCCTTTCTTTACCGACTAGATCTTCAATCCAGCGCACCGCTTCCGATCGAGACCAATTGCCCTTTGGTCCTCGCCCGGAAATTAGCTTCGGAGCAGACGACCCGGGACGCGCGCGGGCAATTTTCAGGCCCTTTTGCCATTCTTTTTTGTCACCAGACCAATCAATACCCACGAAGCAGTCGAATGGTTCGCTCATCATCCGCTCCGCTCACGCCGCAGCTTCGCCCAGTATTCCAGCCGCTTCCTGATCTCGCGTTCGAAGCCGCGTTCCGGCGGATCGTAGAACTTCTGCCGGCCGAGCTGTTCCGGGAAATAATCCTGGCCGGAAAAGGCTTCGGGCGCGTCGTGGTCGTATGCGTAGCCCGTGCCGTAGCCTTCGCTTTGCATCAGCTTGGTCGGCGCGTTGAGGATGTGCTTCGGCGGCAACAGCGAGCCGGCTTGCTTGGCGGTGCGCATGGCGGCGCCGAACGCGGTGTAGGCGGCGTTCGATTTCGGCGCGGTGGCGACGTAGATCACCGCTTCGGCGAGCGCCAGTTCGCCTTCGGGCGAGCCGAGAAAATCGTAGGCGTCCTTGGCGGCGTTGGCGACGAGGAGCGCCTGCGGATCGGCGAGGCCGATGTCCTCGACCGCCATGCGTACGATGCGGCGCGCCAGATAAAGCGGATCCTCGCCGGCATCGAGCATGCGGGCGAGATAATAGAGCGCGGCGTCGGGATCGGAGCCGCGCACCGACTTGTGCAGCGCGCTGATGAGATTGTAGTGACCGTCCTGCGACTTGTCGTAGATCGGTGCACGACGCTGGACGACCCCCTGCAGGCCGGCGGCGTCGAAGATTTCGCCCTGGCGCGCCGCGCGCCACACCTCCTCGGCGAGCGTGAGCGCGGCGCGGCCGTCGCCGTCGGCCATGCGGATCAACGCGGCGCGCGCTTCAGCGGCGAGCGGCAAGGTTTTGCCCTCGATCGCCTCGGCGCGGGCGAGCAGCTTCTCGATCGCCGCGGCATCGAGCGGCTTGAACACCAGCACGCGGGCGCGGGACAAAAGCGGCGCGATCAGCTCGAACGAGGGGTTTTCCGTGGTGGCGCCAACCAGAACGATGGTGCCGTCTTCCATCACCGGCAGAAACGAATCCTGCTGGGCCCGGTTGAAGCGATGAATTTCGTCGACGAAGAGGAGCGTGCCCTGCCCGGTCTCGCGCCGCGCGCGCGCTGCATCGAACACCTTTTTCAGATCGGCGACGCCGGAAAAGATCGCGGAAATCTGCTCGAAATAAAGCTCGGTCGCGTGCGCCAACAGCCGCGCCGCCGTGGTCTTGCCGGTGCCGGGCGGCCCCCAGAAAACGAGCGAGCCAAGCGAGTGGGTCTCCAGCATGCGGGCAAGCGCGCCATCCGGCCCGAGCAGATGATCCTGCCCGACGACCTCGGCAAGGTTTTGCGGGCGCAGCTTGTCGGCGAGCGGCCGCGGCGCGGCGCGTTCGAGACCCGCGGCGGCGAAAAGGCTGGTTTGGGCTGCCCGTTTGGCCATTGGGGCAAAATGGTGGATACGCGGCGACCGCGCAAGAGTTTCAGATCGCCTGTCGGCGCGCCCCCCGCGCAGCCGGCGGAGGCGAAGGCTAGCCGCTGAACATCACCGAAATCTGCTGATCGCCGCGGCGCAAGGTGACGCGCCAAGAGCGGTTTGCGGACTTGCTGATGCGCTCGAGATCGGCCGTGTTGGCGATTTTCTCGTTGTTGACGGCGACCACGATGTCGCCGGGCTGAAAGCCGAAGACCTGAGCCGTCGAACCGTCGGCCACCGCGGTGATGACGACGCCATGGGCCTGCGGGTCGAGCCGCAACTCGTCGGCCAGGGCCGGCGACAGGTTCGCCACGGTGGCGCCGCGGAACGGCGAGGCGGAGCTGATTTCGATCTCGTCGCGCGGCGTCTGCGGCAACGGCTGCAGCGCCACCGGCACCACGGTCTCCTGGCCCCGGCGCAGCACCGCGACCTGCGCCGTGCTGCCGAGCGGTTTTGTCGCGAAGCGATAGTCGAAAGCGTTCGGATCGTCGACCTCGGTGCCGTCGACGCTGACGATTACGTCGCCGGTGCGGATGCCGGCGCGCGCCGCCGGACTGTCGGCGACCACGCTCGCGACCAGCGCGCCGCTCGGCCGTTTGAGCCCGAGGCTGTCGGCGATGTCGGGAGTGACCTGCTGCAGCTTGGCGCCGAGCCACGGCCGCTGCACCGCCTTGCTGCCGCCCTTGGCCGAGGCGACCACGACGCGCACCATGTTGGATGGAATGGCAAAGCCGATGCCCTGCGAGCCGCCGGAACGCGAATAGATCGCGGTGTTGATGCCGATGAGATGGCCGCTCATGTCGACCAGCGCGCCGCCCGAATTGCCGGGATTGATGGCGGCGTCGGTCTGGATGAAGAACTGATAATCGGAAATGCCGACCTCGGTGCGCGCCACCGCCGAGACGATGCCGTGGGTCACGGTCTGGCCGACGCCGAACGGATCGCCGATCGCCAGCACCACGTCGCCGACCTGCAGCCGGTCGGAATCGCCGAACTCCAACGTCGGGAAGCGCTCGTGCGCGCCCTTGATACGCAGCACGGCGAGGTCGCTGCGCTGGTCCTTGAGCACGATCGCGGCATCGAACTCGCGCTTGTCGGCGAGCGCCACCTTGATCTCGCTGGCGTCCTTGATGACGTGGAAATTGGTGACCACGAGGCCCGACGGATCGATGATGACGCCGGAGCCGAGCGCGCGCTCGACCTGCTCGCGCGGCATACCGCCGCCACCGAAGAACTGGCGGAAGAACGGATCGTCGAAGAACGGATTGCGGTTCTCGACCACGTGCGCGGCGTAGACGTTGACCACCGCCGGCGCGGCGCGCTGCACGATCGGGGCGAACGACAGCAGCAGCTGGCCGAGCGAGTCCGGGACGCGGCGGTCCTGCGCCGCGGCGGGTTGCGCCAGCGCCGCGAACAGGAGCGAGACCGCGGCCGCAACAGCCAGGATGCGCAGACGTGCCATGAGCAGACCCCGATTCGAAGCGCCCCCATATAGCGAACGGACCGCGGCATTAGAAGGGCGTGGCCTTAGCGAAGGGG
>JASHPU010000275.1 GCA_030037885.1 Xanthobacteraceae bacterium
ACGGCATCGACCGCGTCGAATTCTGGGTGCGCACCAATCCGGGCACGCGGCCGGGACCGCTGATGAAGATCGCGTCGGGCGGCGAGCTGGCGCGGTTTCTGCTCGCGCTCAAAGTCGTGCTCGCCGATCGCGGCTCGGCGCCTACGCTGATCTTCGACGAGATCGACACTGGCGCCGGCGGCGCGGTGGCGGACGCCCTCGGCGTGCGGCTGGCGCGCCTGGCCTCCGGCGTGCAGGTGATCGCGGTGACGCACGCGCCACAGGTGGCGGCGCGCGCCGACCGGCACTACCTCATCACCAAGGATGCGCTCGGTAACGGCAAGCGCGTTGCTACCCGCATCGTCGAACTCGCCGCCGTGCGCCGCCGCGAGGAGATCGCGCGCATGCTCGCCGGCGCCGAAATCACCGCCGAAGCCCGCGCCGCCGCCGAACGCCTGATCCGCACGGCCGCGGGGTAGGGGTGTCATTCCGGGGCGCCGCGCCGCGGCGAGCCTGGAATCCAAAATCCCTGTGTGCAAGTGGGGCGAGTCATGGCAGATATCCCGTGGGCACGCACAGCCGCTCCGTTGTCTGAATCGGAATGGGAAAGAATTAACCGCGCTGTCAACCTACCTGATCAAGCACGAAGCGAGATTGAAGGTGTGCTTGCTCTCTTCCGATATTTCAACCAGAGCTTTGCCGAGCAACCTCGCGCTGGAGTGACAAGGAAAAAGCTGGCGACATTGCGCAGCGCGCTGACGACCTTTTAAAGCAGATAATATTAGTTCGTCATTCCGGGGCCGAGCGAAGCGAGGAGCCCGGAATCCATAACCACTAACCAGCAAGCGTTTCGTAAAGATCGACCCACTCCGGGTTTGTCGCTTCGATCAAATTGACCTTCCACTCCCGCCGCCACTTCTTGAGTTCCTTTTCGCGGGCGATGGCGGTCAAGGGGTCATCGTAACATTCGAACCAAACCAACAAGTGAACGTGGTAGCGTCGGGTAAACCCGGCGACGACGCCAGTCTTGTGTTGGTACGTGCGGGCAAGAAGATTGCTGGTGACCCCGATGTACAGGGTACCGTGCTTGCGGCTAGCCAATATATACACGGAGTACACAACACCGTTGATCTGTGGTTATGGATTCCGGGCTCCGGCCTGCGGCCGGCCCCGGAATGACGACTTTGGGCAATATGCCGCGCAACGATACCACAAAGCTCACCGTCGAAGAGCTGAGCGAAAAGCAGGCCAAGGCCGAGCATGCGCGGCTGGCTGCGGAAATCGCCGAGCACGACCGGCGCTATTATCAGGACGATGCGCCGGCCGTTTCGGACGCCGAATACGACGCGCTGCGCCGGCGCTATGGCGCGATCGAGGCGCGGTTCCCGCGGCTGCGCTCCGCCGAAAGCCTGACCCGGCACGTCGGCGCGGCGCCGTCGGCGCGCTTTGCCAAGGTGCGGCACGCGGTGCCGATGCTGTCGCTCGACAACGCCTTTGCCGAGGACGACGTGCGCGATTTCGTCGGCCGCATTCGCCGCTTCCTGCGGCTGGCGGACGACGAAGAGGTCGTGTTTTCCGCCGAGCCGAAGATCGACGGCCTGTCGATGTCGCTGCGCTACGAGGACGGCGCGCTGGTCACCGGTGCGACGCGCGGCGACGGCAGCGTCGGCGAGGACGTCACCGCGAACGTCAAGACGCTGGAGGACATTCCCAAACGCCTCAAAGGCAAGACCATTCCGGCGGTCTGCGAGGTGCGCGGCGAGGTCTACATGACCAAGCAGGCGTTTCTCGCGCTCAACAAGCGCCAAGCCGAGAGCGGCGGCCAGGTGTTCGCCAATCCGCGCAACGCGGCGGCCGGCTCGCTGCGCCAGAAGGATCCATCGATCACCGCGTCGCGGCCGCTCGGCTTTTTCGCCTATGCCTGGGGCGAGATGGGCGCGCTGCCGGCCGACACGCAGTCCGGCATGATCGAATGGTTCGCGTCGTGCGGTTTCAAGACCAATCCGCTCACCAAAATCTGCCGCTCGGTCGAGGGATTGCTGGCCTTTCACCATGAGATCGAGCTGCAGCGCGGCAGCCTCGACTACGACATCGACGGCGTCGTCTACAAAGTCGACCGGCTCGACTGGCAGGAGCGGCTCGGCTTCGTGTCGCGCTCGCCGCGCTGGGCGATCGCGCACAAATTCCCGGCCGAAAAAGCCACCACGGTCGTGCGCGACATCGAAATCCAAGTCGGCCGCACCGGCACGCTCACGCCAGTCGCCAAGCTCGAGCCGGTGACCGTCGGCGGCGTGGTCGTGCAGAACGCCACCCTGCACAACGAAGAGGAGATCAAGCGCCTCGATGTTCGCCAAGGCGACATCGTCACCATCCAGCGCGCCGGTGACGTCATTCCGCAGGTTCTCGGCGTGGTCGTGGAGAAGCGCCCGCGCGACGCCAGGCCCTACAAGTTTCCCACCAAGTGTCCGTGCCCGCTGCACAGTGACGTGGTGCGAGAGACCATTGCGGGAGGCGCGGAGGGAGCGCGCACGCATTGCACCGGAGAATTCGCCTGTCCGTATCAGGCGCTGGGGCATCTCGAACACTTCGTCTCCCGCCGCGCCTTCGATATCGATGGCCTCGGGGAAAAGCAGATCGCGTTTTTTTACGAGCAGGAATGGATCGAGGAGCCGGCGGACATTTTCACGCTGCGCGAACGCAACGGAAAGCTCAGGCTCAAGGACGGCGGCAAGAAAACCCGCATCGAGGACATCGAGGGGTTCGGCGAGATCTCGGTGCGCAATCTGTTCAATGCCATCGAGGCGCGGCGCGAAATCCCGCTGGAACGCTTCATCTACGCGCTCGGCATCCGCCATGTCGGCGAAACCACCGCGGTGGCGCTGGCGCGCGGCTATGGCAGCTGGACGGCGTTCCACGACGCCTGCGGCAAGCTCGCCGCTGGCGACGACGAAACCCGGCAGGAGATGGATGCGCTCGATCAGATCGGCGACACGGTGATCGACAGCCTGCGCGACTATTTCGCCGAGGCGCATAACCGCCGCCGCGTCGAGCGCCTGGCGGCGCAGGTGCGCATCCTCGATGCCGAAAAACCGCGCGCCGAATCGGCGATTGCCGGCAAGACCGTGGTCTTCACCGGCACGCTGGAGAAGATGACCCGGGACGAAGCCAAGGCGTCGGCCGAACGCTTGGGCGCCAAGGTGGCCGGCTCGGTATCGCGCAAAACCGATTACGTGGTGGCAGGGCCCGGCGCCGGCTCGAAGCTCGGCAAGGCCAAGGAATTCGGCGTCAAGATCCTGAGCGAGGATGAATGGCTGAAGCTCGCGCGGTGAGCGGCGCGGCGCCAGCCGATGCCGCCACCCCGGCTTTGTTCAGATTCGTCCGAATAGAACCAGGATGATCACGATGATCAGAATGAGGCCTATGCCGCCGCCCGGGTAATAACCCCAGCCGCCGCTATACGGTCAGGTCGGCAGGGCGCCGATCAGCAATAAAATGAGGATGATGATCAGAATGGTGTAAAGCATCGGTGTTCCTCGCTCCTGGCCAACCCGGCAACAGAAACGTCGAAAACCCGGCGAAGTTCCAAATCGCTTTGGGGCGGCAGGTGACGGCTGGCGCCGCGAGCGACGGCTTTCTCCGAATCGACTGGAAGAAATAAAGAAATAAATCGCGCCTGATTGGCCGGTTGCGGCTGCTTGCTCAGCGCGCCTGGGCGACGTGCGCCGTCGTTGCGTTGGCCATCAGGTTGTCGAGCTGCCTGCGGTCCTTCTCGAATTGGGCGAGCGTGCCGCCGTCGAGCACGCGGCCGCGCGGCAGCTTGATGCGCATGGGATCGACGACGCGCCCGTTGACCCAGATTTCAAAGTGCACGTGCGATCCGGTCGACAGTCCGGTCGAGCCGACGAAGCCGATGATCTGTCCCTGGCGCACCTGGCTGCCGACATCGAGGCCGCGGGCGAACGCGGCCATGTGGCCGTACGCGGTCTCGTAGCCGTCGGCGTGGCGGATGCGCACGTATTTGCCATAGCCGCCGCGCGGGCCGATCGACTCGATGGTGCCGTTGCCGGCGGCGAAGATCGGCGTGCCCATCGGCGCGCCCCAGTCGACGCCGCTGTGGAATTCCTTGATGTGCAGGAGCGGATGGGTGCGCCAGCCGAACGGCGAGGTCTCAAGGCCGACGGAGACGGGCTTGCGCACCAGGAATTTTTTCGCGCTTATGCCGGTATCGTCATAGTAATCGTACATGCCGTCGTCGGTGGTGCGGAAATGATAGTATTTTTTGGTGTCGCCGCCCACGGTGAGCGCGGCGTAGCGCACTTCCTTGTTGCCGTCGCCGTTGCCGTCCTCGGCATAGAGCACGTCGAACGAGTCGCCGGGCTGCACCTTGCGCTGGAAATCGACGTCGTAGGCGTAGATGCGGACCATCTGGTCGATCACAGCCGGCGGAATGTTGTTGCTCAGCGCCGTATCCCACAGGCTTTGATAGAGCGACGCGCCGGGCCCGCCGCTGTCGACCTCCTTGGCCGCGGCCGGCTCGGTGGCGTCGGCGTCGACATTGTGCAGATCGACCGGCACGTAGATGCCCATATCGGAGAGCGCGACGGCGGCCAGGACGGCGCCGTCGTCGGCCACCATGACGCGCAGCGGTAAGAACCGGCCGAGGCCGTTCGCCGCCAGCAGCACGCGGACCTTCTCGCCCTCCGTGAGACCGCCCGCGGCGGCGGGCGCGCCGAGCGCGGCGACGATCTGCTGGATCCGCTCCGCCGGTGCGCCGAGGTCCTGCAGGATCGAGGCGACGGTGTCACCTTTCTTCGCGACGATCACCCGCTCGCCGTCGTCGGTACCGGCATCCGGCTGGGTCTTCGGCAACAGCGTGACGTTCTCTGGAACGATGCGGGCCTGAAAGCCGAGATAGGGATCGGGCTCGTCGGCCGCATAGCCGAGCCGCAGCGGCATCGCGCCGGCCTGGCCGAGGCTGCCGGTGGCCAGGAGCGAGCCGGCGCCGGCGGTTCCGGCCGTGTCGCGCACGCGTTCCAGTACCTCGTCCAGCGGCAACTGCGAGTGCTTTACCTTCGGCAACAGCGTGCCGAGTTCGCAGACTGCCGGCATGACTTTGGCGCGCGGCGGCGCCGGCGCGAAGTCGCAGGTCGAGAACGACACTTCGGCATCGGGTTGCGGCGCTGCGGCCTGATCGTCGCCGGCAACGGCTTCGGCGAGAATCTTTTGCGGATTGAACTGCGGTATCTTTGCCATCAGATCGGGATCGGAGACCGTCAAGGACAAATCGCCGAACACGCGTTCATATGGCCGCACCCGCACCATCTCGCGATCGCGGTTGTGCGTGATGGTGGGCACTCGTAAGACTTCGTGCTCGACCTTGGGCTCGCTCTGCGCCGAGAGGCGATCGGTCTTGTGCAGTCCCGTGAGGCGGCCGCCGAGGCTGGAGAGCGCGCCGCGCAATACGCTGCCGACGCGCTCGGGCGCCGTGGCGAAATTGGTCTCGCCGTCGAGCGAAGCAAAAACGGCGCCGCCCATGAGCGCAGCGCCGCACAGCCCGGTCAGGATCGTACCGCAGAACCACTGCACCGACAGCCGGCGCCGGTCGACCAAACCGTTGCCGCCGTCCGCCGACAGCGGCGGTTCGTGGCCGAGGTCGACGGGCTCGGTCACAAGCCTCCGCGTGGCGGCGCGCAGCCTACCCTGGTCCAAGCTTGACGTCCCCTGCACTTGCCTGCGGACCCGGCAGCGCATGCTGGCGCTGCCCGGTACGGCGCTGCGTTCCCCACCCGATCGGCCTCGAACCAAGCCAGAATCAAGCGATGGCACAATGCCCTTGGCGATCCCGCACCGTCAACGCGAACGGCAGAAGAGAGCGAAACCGTCGAGGGATGAAAGCTCAGATGACGCTGTCGCGACCCCGGTTTGCGACATGCCCGACACACATGCGCTAAAGGACGGCGGAGGAATGTGGCCGTAGTGCGGCGTGGGCCCCGGAACAGCCCGACCTCAACGTCGTCCCGGCGCGATTGCACCGGCCGGCCGGCGCGGCAAAAATTGCCGTTGCGGCGCTGCACTGCAATGATGTTTTCGGCAGCGAAGCCGTTGACAACGCCGGCACCGCCGGCCTATATAAGCGCCCTTGGCACGCCGCCGCTGCGTGGCGGGTTGGCGTGCCGCGAAGCCCCTCACTGTCCAGCGGTGAACATCCGGCCACGAGCTTAGGCCCTGGCGGATGTGCGAGCTTCGGCGGCTTCCAATTTCCTTGCCGGCCTCGGCGGGGAGAGCGGAAGGCGGGGCCCTTCGGGGTCCCGGGTTGTTTGACAAGTGAATCGGAAGAAAGAGAAACGCGGACGGCGGAGTCCTTGCGGGCCGCTTTGGCGATCGGGAAACCCACTCGCGCAAAACGGCCGGAAGAGACTTCGGCGGTCGACGTTTCAGGTCAACACTATGACCGTGACGGTGAGCAATCACCGGAACGGGACAGAGTGGGACCTCGTCAAACGTTGTGATCAGCCGAGATCAAATCTCTTCAACTTGAGAGTTTGATCCTGGCTCAGAGCGAACGCTGGCGGCAGGCCTAACACATGCAAGTCGAGCGCCCCTCCTTCAAGCGAGCTTGGAGGTTGCGGAGCGGGTTCTTCGGCGGGTGCAAGCTCGCTTGAAGGACTCGTTTCAATGATCAAGCGAGCCAAGGGCTCGCTTGATGGAGGGGAGCGGCAGACGGGAGAGTAACACGTGGGAACGTACCCTTCAGTTCGGAACAACCCAGGGAAACTTGGGCTGATACCGGATACGTCCGTAAGGAGAAAGATTTATCGCTGAAGGATCGGCCCGCGTCTGATTAGCTAGTTGGTGAGGTAATGGCCCACCAAGGCGACGATCAGTAGCTGGTCTGAGAGGATGATCAGCCTCACTGGGACTGAGACACGGCCCAGACTCCTACGGGAGGCAGCAGTGGGGAATATTGGACAATGGGCGCAAGCCTGATCCAGCCATGCCGCGTGGGTGATGAAGGCCCTAGGGTTGTAAAGCCCTTTCGGCGGGGAAGATAATGACGGT
>JASHPU010000276.1 GCA_030037885.1 Xanthobacteraceae bacterium
ACCGCCTCGACAAACAGCCGGTTGTCCTTGGCGGTCACTCCAACGTGACCCTGCCGCCCCGGCAGCACATCCTTGATCCTGTCCCATTGATCATCCCGAAGGGCATAGCGGCGCATCTGTCAGCTCCGAATCAGCTGACACCCTAGGAATCACGCCGTAATGTCCTTGGGAATCCTCTAATTGAGGACAGGCCCTAGTCGGCGGCGGTTTCGTGGGCGCGCATCGGCCCGTGCAGCGGACGTTCCTCGACCGCCAACAAGCAGCAGAACGAAATGCCCAGGCAGATCGCGGCGGCGATAAACACCCAGTGAAACGCCGGGCCTAGATCGCCGTGTCCGGCGGCAAGCTCGTCCAGCGTCATCACCGAGCCTCCAGCAACGCCGCCCAGCACGATGGCACCGAACACGGCAACCACGATGGCGCCGCCGAGCGTGCGAAAAAAATTCAGGGTGCCGGTTGCGGTGCCGAGCTGATGCGGCTTCACCACATTCTGCATCACGATGGTGCTGACCGGGTACATCGGCCCCAGCCCGCAGCCGATTACGAACAGGAGGCCGACCACCTCGGCGAGCGTATGGGCTGCCGGATCGATGGCCAGTACGCCGAGCATAGCCACCGCGACCACGAGCCCGCCAAGCGGCACACGCATGTAATGCCTGATGCGCACGATGAACCTGGTCGAAATCAGTGAGCCGAGCGTGGCGCCGCCCATATAGGCGATCAGCGCCAGCCCGGAGAGGCTCGCCGAGACGCCGAGCACGGTCTGGCAGTACAGCGGCATGTAGATGGTGACGCCGATCACGGTGCCAATCGAAAAGAACGCCGCAACCGTCATGGCGCTGGTGACGCGCCCGTGCAGGATCGCCAGCGGGATGAACGGTTCGCGCGCTGACAATAACCGCAGCGCGAACAGAACCCACAGCGCGGCGGAACAGCCAAGCAGCGCGATCATGCGTGATGAAGTCCACGAATAGTGCGTGCCGCCGAGGCTCAGCGCCAGCATCAGCGCCAGCGCCGCGCCGACCATCAGCACTGCGCCGATCACGTCGAGCCGATGCGGCCGGTCGTTGCGCGGCAGGCGGCGCAACGCGCGTTCGGTCATGACCAGCGCGACAACGCCAAGCGGCACGTTGATCCAGAAAATGAACGACCAGTGCAGATGGTCGGTTAAGAGCCCGCCGAGCACCGGGCCCAAAATGCTGGCGCTCATGAACATGATCGAGGTGCGGCCCTGCACCACCGGCCGTTCGCGCGGCGACAGCAAGTCGGCGATGATGGTCTGGGCGATCGGCAGCAGGCCGCCGCCGCCGATGCCCTGCAGCCCGCGGGAGAGAACCAGCGCCCAAAGGCTCGGCGCCAGCGCGCAGGCGATCGACCCGAGAATGAAAATGCCGATGGCGAGCAGAAGGACGGCGCGGCGGCCGTAAATGTCCGAGAGTTTGCCGAACAGCGGCGTGGTCGCCGTCAATGCCAGCAGATAGGCGGTAATGACCCAGGACAGGTCATCGACGTTGCCCAAACTCTTGCCGATGGCGGGCAGCGCCGGTGCGACGATGGTCTGTTCCAGCGCCGACAGGAACATGGCAAGCATGATTCCGGCGACGATGGCGCGGATGGTGGCATGATCGAGCGGCGCAGCGCGCGCCGGCTGCGCCAACTCATCCGTTTGGGCCGGTTCCAGCCTGCCAAGCTGCGCGCGCGCAGGACGCATCGTCCCACGCACAGAATCGGCGGCGATGGCGGATGCATGCCTACGGGGCGCGTCGCTGGTCATTTTTGGCTGACAACATCCACGGCACTATGGCGAGCAATGGCTTTTTGCGCGCAATTGCCTCCACTTGGCCGGCGCGGCGAGGCAATGCAACTGCCTCGATTGCAAGGCTGGCCGCCATTTGTGACGGGGCACGCAGGCGGCCGGCGAGTTTTGTGGGCTGCAAGTGCCGCAGCGAAGGTCGGCGTCGCCCGAAACGACTCTTTAAACATACCTACGCGAAATCGGCCGGCGCGGAAACCGCGCATTCCGCCCGGCATTGTTGCGATGAAGGTGGGGCTTGCGCCGCGATGCACGAAATTGCCGGCTTGTTGGCAAAACTTAAGCAGATCGCAGGCGGGCGGTGCTGCTGCGAGGAGCGCAGCGCGCGCGCCGCAGCACTGGTCAATGCCTTCAGCACGGCACTTTATGAGCGCCTCGGCATCGAAACATCGAACCGGCCGAGCAGCACTGCAAAGTCAAAGGCGGACCAAACCCTCGTTGAGCTGCGTCGGCAGATTCTCGCGGTGGAGGCGCGGCGCGGCGAACCGTTGCGAACGGCATTCACAGCGGCCCGACACCGGGTAGAGATGGAACGGCGGGTGCTTGCGGGCCGCATCGTCGCCGAGGTCGCTTCCCCGCCGCTATCACTGCACGACGTCGATGTGCAGCCTCGGTCAAACGCGCCGAGCACGTCGGCGAGCCTGGATCGGCAGTTGCTTGGCACCATGCATCAGCGACTCGCGGAACGGGAGCAGATTACGCGCAGTCGCGCCGCGATCGAGGATTCGCTTCGCTTACTTGGACTCTATACGCCGGAAGCCCCGCCGACCTCCCCGCGGCGAGAAGCTCATCGGCGCGCGCCCCGCGCCCGCTTGGGCAGTCGCAGCGGCCAACTCACGATGTGATCTTCCAGCATCTCGTCAGGCACCTGCGTTTCGCTCGCCCCTACCCGGCCGCGCACCGACACTCCGGCGGCGTGGACGGTCTGCGGATCGCCCGATACCAGCGGATGCCACCAATATAGATCCTTGCCCTCCGCGAGCAGTACATAGGCGCAGGACGGCGGCAGCCAGGTGATGGTCTTGAGGCTCTCAGGCGTCAGCCGCACGCAGTCATCGACCTGGTCGAGGCGGTGGGCATAATCGCGGCAGCGGCAGGTTTGCCCGTCCAACAGCCGGCAGCCGACATCGGTGTAGAAAGTGCGGTCAGTGCCCTCCTCTTCGAGCTTGTTCAGGCAGCACTTGCCGCAACCGTCGCACAGGCTTTCCCACTCGGAATCCGTCATTTGCTCCAACGACTTGCGCCGCCAGAACGGAACGTCTTCGGCGCCGCCGCGTTGATTGCCGTCGGTTGCCATCTTGTTCCCGGCCGAATCCTGACTTTGCACCCGTTCCCTTGCTATGGGCGGCCTAATACCCCCGATGCCAACGATCTTTAAGCCAAATTTGCCCCCAATTTCCATTCACCATACCGCGCTCAGGCGCTGGCCGCGCGCGGGCGAACGGGTAAATCCTGGTCGCGAGAGCCTTTGTCGGCTAGATAACAGGCGTCAGCGCGGAGCCCGTAGCCGGAGCGTGCAATCGTGACCGACATGTTTCCCGATCCGGGCGACAATTGGCGGCCGAAATTCAAGCGGCTGCTGCTCGACATCGATGCCCGCATCGATTTCGCGGTGTTCCAGAGCGGCAAGTGGGCGCGCGAAAGCTATGAACGCTTCACCGCCAGGATGGACCGTTTCCATGTCGCCGGCTGGCGCCGCTGGATTGTGGTCGAGCCGCTGTCGGAGGCCGCGACGCTGGCCATGGGCGGGCTCTTGCTCATGCTGTCACTGTCGCTGGCCGCCTATCGGCAGACCTCCGAGGGCGACTGGCTGAAGAAATCGGACCTCGCCGTCACCTTCCTCGACCGCTACGGCAACAAGATCGGCACCCGCGGCATCAAGCACAACGATTCGGTGCCGCTCGACGAAATGCCCGACCATTTGATCAAGGCGGTGCTGGCAACCGAGGACCGCCGCTTCTACGAACATTACGGCATCGATTTTCTCGGCACCTTCCGCGCGCTGATCACCAACGCGGAGGCCGGCGGCGTCGTGCAGGGCGGCTCGACGCTCACCCAGCAGCTCGCCAAGAACCTGTTCCTGTCCAACGAGCGTACCTACACGCGCAAGATCAACGAAGCGTTCCTCGCCACCTGGCTCGAGGCGCACCTGACCAAGAACGAAATTCTCAAGCTTTATCTTGACCGCGCCTATCTCGGCGGCGGCGCCTTCGGCGTCGACGCGGCCGCCGAATATTATTTCGGCAAATCGGTGCGCGACGTGACGCTGCCCGAAGCGGCCATGCTCGCCGGCATGTTCAAGGCGCCGGTGAAATTCTCGCCCCTGGTCAATCTGCCGGCGGCGCGCGCCCGCGCCAACGTCGTACTCGACAATCTGGTCGACGCCGGCTTCATGACCGAAGGCCAAGTGTACGGCGCCCGCCGCCATCCGGCGACCCCGATCGCTCGGCGCGAGGACGACGCGCCGAACTATTATCTCGACTGGGCTTTCGACGAGATGCGCCGCCTCGTCGATACCTTTCCGAAATCCGTGACCGACCGCTACTTCGTGGTGCGCACCGCGCTCGACATGGATCTGCAACACTATGCCGACCAGGTCGTCGAGACCAATTTGCGCGAGCACGGCCGCGAGTGGGGCGCGAGCCAAGCCGCAGTCGTGGTCGCCGACCTCGACGGCGCGGTCCACGCCATGGTCGGCGGCCGCGATTACGATGAGAGCCAGTTCAACCGCGCCGCCGACGCCATGCGCCAGCCCGGCTCGTCGTTCAAGCCATACGTCTACGCCACCGCGCTCGCCAACGGCTTTAAGCCGACCTCGGTCGTGGTCGACTCGCCGGTCTGCATCGGCAATTGGTGCCCGCACAATTACGAAAACAGCTTCGCGGGCTCGGTCACGTTGATCGAAGCCCTGACCCGTTCGATCAACGTCATTCCGGTCAAGCTGTCGATTGCGCTGGGCAACGGCAACGCCAAGATCGGCCGCGCCAAGATCGTCCAGACTGCACGCAACATGGGGATTGTCACGCCCTTGCCCGATACGCCGTCGCTGCCGATCGGCGCCGACGCCGTCACTCCCCTCGAGCACGCGGTCGCCTACGCCACCTTTCCCAATCTCGGCAAGGCAGTGGTCCCGCACGCCGCGCTCGAAGTGCGCACCGGCACGGGCAAATTGGTGTGGCGTTTCGACCGGGACGGTCCCAAACCGCGCCAAGTGCTTAGCCCGCAAGTCGCGCTCGACATGATCAAGATGATGAACTCGGTGGTCGAAAACGGCACCGGCAGACGCGCCCAGCTCGACGGCATCCCGACCTGCGGCAAGACCGGCACCACCAATGATTGGCGCGACGGCTGGTTCGTCGGCTACACCGGTAATTTCGTCGCCGCGGTCTGGATGGGCAACGACGACTTCACATCGACCAAACACATGACCGGCGGCACGCTGCCGGCGATGACCTGGCACGACATCATGACGTATGCGAATCAGGGCGTCGAGTTGCGGCAGCTGCCCGGATTGCCGGTTCCGCAGCATGTAGCAACGGTTGCGGAGGTTTCGGCTCAGGCCGGCGAGGAACCGCACCCAGCGCTGCTCACGCGCAAGGCGACGCTAGTTCTGACGCATCTTGAGCAGCTCCTTGATGAGGCCGACCATGCCCTCGCAGCGCAGCCGGCGCACGCGACGCTCGGCAGCCTCGATGGCGGCGCCGCCGCGACGCATGCCGATACGCTCGCCGCTGCCGCCGACCAGAAAGCAGCGCCGGCCTTGCGCGGCGATTGAGCGCGCCGCGCCATGCGCCTGCTGTTCGGCACATTTTTCACTTTCGCCCTCGCTGCGATCATCGGGCTCGGCACCACATGGCTGACGCTGACCCGCGGCGTCGCCTTCGGTCCGCTGACGATCGGCGCCTGGACGGCGTGGCCGAAGAGCGGATCGCAGGACATCGATCCCTATGCGCATGCCGGCATCGCCCGCGACGGCGAGTTGCCGATGGGCATCGGCGACGGTGTCGCATTCTATGCCCGCGCCGACGATGCCGGGCATGCTTTCGACGGCCGCTGCAGCTTTGCCGTAAGCGGCATGACCCCACCGGCGCGTTTTTGGACCGTGTCGCTCTATGACATGCAGGGCGAGCTCGTCGCCAACGCGATCAACCGTCATGGCTTCACCAGCGAGGAGATCGTACGCGACGCGGACGGCAGCTTCACCATCGCGGTGGCGCCGCTGGCGCGGCCCGGCAACTGGCTGCCGACCGGCGGCATCGAGCGCTTCGTCCTGGTCTGGCGGCTCTACGACACGCCAATCGGCGTGGCCGCTACCACGATGAAGGAAGGCCCGATGCCGGCGATAGCGCGAAAGGGCTGCTCATGATGCGCTGGCTATTGTGCATTCTGGGCGGAATCTTGCTGGGCGGTATCGTGCACCTTGCGACGGTGCTGGCGATGCCGCGCGCCGCCAGCCAGGATGCGTATTCGCGGCTGCTGGCCCTGACGCCGGTCAATCGTGTCGTGGCGCTGCCGGCGTCTACCGCACGGCATTCGGTGCTGCCGTTCATGGATCCAGCCTTTGCCGTCGCTGTATGCCGCTATGATCTGTCCGCCGGCTCGATCAAGCTCAATGCGCCGGTGAGCGAAGCCTATACGTCGGTGACGTTCTACACGCGCAACAGTGTCGCCTATTACGCGATCAACGATCGAGCCGCCGGACGCCGTGCCATCGAGCTCGACCTGATGACGCCGGCACAGCACGCCGAGGTGCCCGAGGAAGAGGACGTCACCGCGGCGGATCGTTTGATCATCGATTCGCCGTCGACGACCGGCCTCATCGTGCTGCGCGCGCTGGGGCCGGAGCCGAGCTTGATGGCCATGGCGCAACGCGCGCTGGCCGCCGCGCAGTGCCGCAGCCAACCGGTCGAATGATCATTCGCCGGATGCCGACAGCGCAACAGCCGGCTCGGGTTGACCGGCAAAATGCGGCGCCACCACCAGATTGTTTGCCGCAGTCTTCTGCTGCAGCTGCGTGAGCGCCCGATCCACGTCGGCCGCCGCGGCGTCCGGCTCGACAACGGCGAGATGTTCGAGTGCGAACCGATAGGAGGCGCAGCGCTCGACCAGCGCATGCTGCACCCAGGCAATCACCAGGGCGTTCTCGCCGATGCGCGCCTGGGCATCCAACGCCTCTGCCGGGCTGAGATCGGCAACAGCGTGCATGCTCGCCTGGCGCCGCCGGTCGAGATCGATGACGCGGCGCGCAACGGCGAAGAATGGATCGATGCCCACGATGTCGTCGCGGATGTCGTCGGACAATCGGCTGTAGCGTACCGCGGTCGAGCGGACAATAGCCTTCTGTAGATGCGCGTAATAAACGGTGGGATCATCGATCCATAATTCGCGCCGGAACTTGCGGTCGAGGCCGTACTCGTACACCACCGCGTCCCAGCGCTGCCGATCGTAGGGCGGCTCGATCAGCGGGAATGCGAGGTCGCGCAGCGTGCGTTCGTCCTCGGTCAGGTGCGCCGCGGAGATCGGTGCGCCGGCCCGTGCGGTAGCCTCCTGCCCGACCCAGGCATGGATGTCGTCGCTGCCAAGTGACGGCTTCAACCTGCCGAAATCGCCGACGCTGGAACAACCCGCCAGCGCGACGCCGAGCAGCGCCGCGATCGGCCATGCGCATTCGCAGCGACGGGAGCTCGGCGACATGGGATCAAGCCGCCGCTATCGGCGTCTCATGCGTCGGCGCCCGCCGCTGTCGGCGGGCGGATTCGTACGCGGCTCCTCAGCCGAAGAATCCGCGTAACGCTCGATGCGCACCACCGGCAGAATGATGATCGTCGCGGATTCGTCCGTGCCGCTGCGGCCGAAGCGCACGATGCGCCCATCGTCGGGAAACTTGATGACGTTGCCCACCAGCCACTGTCCTCTGACGACCGTTGTCGCGGATCCCCCGATCCAGCGTTGCGGCGTCCCGCGGATTAAGTGGCATGCAAGGTTAACGCTCCGCTAACGCGCAGCACCTAGGCTGGAACGCGAAACAAACGGCCGCGTCCCTGTTACGATCGGGTAAGACGATGGAAATGCCCAGTCTCAGAAGTCTTGAAGGCCTCACCGATATCGGGCTGCGCGGCGGGGTCGACATGCGGCCGACGCTGCTGCGGGTGCTGACCGATCTTTATGTGCAGAAGCTGACGCACACCGCCGAGGAGGACCGCCACTATACGGAGCTTGCGCTGCGGCTGCTTGACTCCGCGGACGTGGCGGCGCGAGCAGCGGTCGCCGCACGCCTCGCCAATCATCTCTCGGCGCCGCGGCGCATCATCGAACGGCTCGCCAGCGACCTGCCTGAAGTGGTGTCGGCGCTGCGGCAGCGCGTGCCCGCGGAAAGCGCGGTCAAACCCGCTGAGCGGAAGCAGGAGGTGACGATTGCCGCTCCAAGCCGGGCCGCCTCACGTCGAGAGAACCCGGCGAATGCGCTGGCAACGTTGGCCGCCGAGGTCGCCGGCGAACTCAACGAGTTGTTCTTCGCCGCCAACGCCAACGAGCGGCGGCTCATCTTGCTCAACCTCCACATTGTCGCAGCGTTGCCGGCGGCTCGAGGCAACGTCGCCCGCGATCCCACGGCGGGGCGGCGGCTGGAAGCGGCCGCGCTTGCCCGCAAGCGCGAACAGTTCGCGCAGGTGCTTGCCCAATCCTTGCGCATTTCACGACAACAGGCACGGCGTGTGGCCGGCGACGAACTCGGCGAGCCCATCGTGTTGGCCGCCAAAGCGTTGGCTGTTCCGCGCGATCTGCTGTACCGCATCCTGCTGTTCGTCAATACCGCGGTCGGCCACTCGGTCGAGCGCGTCCACGCATTGGCGACGCTTTACGACGAGATCAGCACGCAGGTAGCGCACGACCTCGTTGGCATCTGGCAAGAGCTCAACGTCGAGAGCGGCCCTTCTGGACCACACAAAGCCCTTTCAGCAAACGACGCGCTTGGCGCACGCGAAGCCGCGCCGGTGCGCCGCATCTCTGCGCCGACATTGCGCAGCGTACGACGCCAAGTTTCGTAACCGCGCGCCGACGCCGTTCAAGAGCCGGCCACATCGAGAAAGTGCCGTCCGGTGCGATCCTCGACTTCGACGATCCAGATGTCGGGATCGAATTTGACCTCGCGGACCAGATAAGCGTCCACCGCCGCGTCGGGGGCGGGCTGCGCCGCCAAACTGGCGCCGAACATGCGTTCCACGCCCGGCGGCGCGTCGAACGCGCTTTGCGGCGCTGGGCCGAACAGGTCCGAGGTCCCATCGAGCCTGCTGATGCGGACAAAGATGGCGCCGGCCTCCTCGGCGCCACGCCGCCGCACCACCGCAAACACGCCTTCGACGTGGCACCGGCGCAGATAAGCTGCCACCCAGAGCGCGGATTTGAGCCGCATGTCCGCCCCGCTTCGGCTGATCGCGGCAGATATGGCCTAGCCGGACCGAAGCAGCAAATCGGCGCGCTCAGTCGAGCGGATGCCCGATCATGGCCGAAAGCTCGCCCACCAGCCGATCGGAAATCTTACCCGTAACCGGCAGCCCGCGCTCGCGCTCGAAGCGCTCGATCGCCGCCGCGGTCGGCTCGTCGAGAATGCCCGAAGGCCTGATCTGGCCATAGCCATAATCCGACAGCGCCCGCTGTACCGCCATGATGCGCGACGACATGCCGATGAACTGGGCGATCGGATCGTTGGGCCGTGCCGCGACCTCGCTGCTCAACGGATGCGCCACGGCCGGCGCATGCGCCGGCGCTAACACGGCCGTCCCTTTCTGCGCGCGTTGGGCCGGAGCGGGCGGCGCCGGAGCAGCGAAAAAGGGCGCCGGATGCGCGCCAGATTGCAGCACGAGCGCATTGACAATGATGATCAGGCTCGTGACCAGTGCAATCAACAGGGCAGCGGAATCGACCGGCCGCCGCGTGAGCCGCGCCCACAGCAGCGCTCCCAGCGCGCCGGCCATTGCAGCGGCACGCACGGCGAGGCCTCGGTGCTCATGGCGGCGCTTACGCACTTTTCCTCAACGGCGTTTTGGCGGAATCGAACTTGGCGCGGACTTGTTCAAACGACGACGTCTTTTGCTCGCGGTGGATCACTTGGCGCAGCACGGCCACCACCTGGCGGCCGCCCTTCATGCTTGACGCTTCCGCCGCTTGATCGAACGGCCGGCATTGCATTTCAATCCGGACGAACGGCGCGGCGTTACCACGCTCGCTGCGGCCGTCGCGGCGCACGCGAAATTCCGCCGAGCGACTTTCCGAGAACGCCGCCGCATCGCCCAGCGCCATCAGATAAGCCGGACGATCGGCGACATGGACGCGCTGCAAAAGACCACGGCCGTGGAGTGCAGGAATCGGCACGCCGAACAAGGCCTCGGCGGCAGGCGAGGCGAACAGCACGTCGCCATCCGGTCCATGGCGCGTGATGACATCGGTCATGGCGTGCGCCAATAGCCGATAGCGGTCTTCCTGCGCTGCCATCAACGAAGAACCGGAGCGCGCCAAACCCTCGGCGGCAAGGGCCAGCGCGCCGGCGTAAAGTACGGCGGAGGCGGTGCCGAACGCGGCGAGCGCGCCGCCGCCTTCGCCGTCGCGCGCCGACAACAGATGAAACGCGCCGAGCAGAACCAACACGGCGACGGCACCCAGCGCCGCCATCGATGCCGTCGCAATGACACGGCGCGAAGCCGACAGCACTGCCTCGACCGGCGCAACGACCAGCCAGACGGCCGCACACGAGCCGGTACCGCCGGCCGACGCCGCAGCAATCAACGCGAAGCCGGTGAGCGCCAGCGCGGAGAACACATGCGCGCTTTCGCAGTCCCCCGTGCGCGACAAAAAGCATGCCGAGAAGATCGGCACCGCCGGCCAGCCGAGCACGACGAATTCCGCATTGCTCGGTGTTCCGCGCGCGATCAGATAGAACGGCACGGCGGCGAGCGCGACGACACCGCCGATCAGGCGCGGCGCGATGAAGGCGCGGTGCCGCGCCGCCGTCAGCGTATCATGCTGCGCCGACGGATGAACCAGGGTCTCGACATAGTCCCGGATTGGCGCGAAGGCACCCACGTTCCCCACGCACGTCCGTTGGCGCAGACGCGCTCCCCTTGTTGTGCGCGGGATCGTGTCAGACGCCGCTTAAACGAACCCTAAGGAGGCGCACGGCCAACCGGCGCCGCGTGGCGCAGAACGGTCGTGCTCCGACTTGGCACCATGGAATCGCGCGACATGGTGAACGGGTTGTTGCCGGCTCCGAACGAGCAGCGTTGCGCTGCACGTTGCGCTCGATTGATGCAGCGTCGAACGTTGCGGCGTAGCGGGCTGAGGTCGGCCGCGGCGGTTGCAGCATTCGTCGAAATTTTAGGTAAATAATTTTTTTCGCGTGTCGTTCGGATTGCACGAAAATTTGCGGCGTATTCTGTTCGATTATGGACAAAAACGATCCGACCCTGCGAACGTCGCTTTCAGCGCCGGCTGTTACTGTGCGAACCGCTGCGGTGATGTGGCCCGCCGGGGATTTGGGACTGATGTTCTTCCTGCTGCGATTGGCGTTCTGGCTCGGAATCGTGCTGGTGCTGTTGCCGACCGGCAGCGCGCAGCACGGCGCCACGAATGGCGAGGTTCACGCCGCCGATGCGATCTCGGCTGCCTCGGCCACGGTCCACGATCTGCGCGGTTTCTGCACGCGGGAGCCCAATGCGTGCTCGGTCGGCTCGGATATCGCCACCAACATGGGATATCGGGCCCAGGCCGGCGCCAAAATGCTTTACGAATTCTTGAGCGAGGTTTTGGCGCCGCGCGAGACCGGCTCGCTGGGCGGTGAGGCCGCAACGTCGGCGGCGGATAAAGCCGCGCCGCTCCGGGATTCGCAGAATACTCTTACCCCCGCGGATCTGGCGCCGGCATGGCATGGCCCGGTGGTCCACAAGGACCCTCGTCGCCCAATTTAGTCGGCCCGGTTCGGGCGGCGGAACATCGACCTCGATGATGCGAGGCTCTATATAAGGGGCGGACGTGGGACGCCCGACGATGGCAGACATTGCGGAAATCATCGACAATTTTGCGCTCCTGGACGACTGGGATGACCGCTACCGCTACCTGATCGAGCTCGGCAGGCAGCTGCCGCCGCTCGCGTCCGTGGCATACAACGACGCCAACAAAGTGCAGGGTTGCGCCAGCCAAGTTTGGCTCGACACCGACGTACGGCCAAACGGCGCCGGCGGCCCGGTCCTGACCTTTGCCGGCGACAGCGACGCCCACATCGTGCGCGGCTTGATCGCTATTCTGTTCGCCATGTTTTCCGGCAAGCACGCCAAGGATATTCTTGCCGCCGATGCGTTGGTGTTGTTCGACAGGATGGGACTGCGCGAGCACCTGACGCCGCAACGGTCGAACGGCTTTCGCTCGATGGTCGAGCGCATCCGCACCGAGGCACAGGCCGCGATCGCCGCTGCGGCCGTGTAAGCGGGGTTTATTTGCGCCTGCGGCGCTGCTGGCCCAGTCCCATTTGTTTGGCGAGCTGCGAACGGGCCGCCGCGTAATTGGGCGCCACCATCGGATAGTCCGGCGGCAGACCCCATTTATCGCGGTACTGCTCCGGCGTCATATCGTATTGCGTGCGCAGATGCCGCCGCAGCGATTTGAACTTTTTGCCGTCTTCCAGGCAGACGATGTAATCGGAAGCAATCGAGCGCTTGACCGGCACTGCAGGCTTTTGCACGTCGGCAGGCGCCGCAGCGGACGCACCGACGATGCGCCTGAGCGCGCTGTGAACCTGAGCGATCAAATTGGCAATTTCGCCGCTCGGCACCGAATTGTGGCCGATATAAGCGGCAACGATTTGCGCCGTGAGTTCTATCAGTGACTGCTCGCTTGAACTGTCGGCCATGGGCGGGTGTCTGCCGTGTCGCCTGCACGGCCCCGGCGCGGAGGCTCCGGCGTCCCGCGCCTTAGACGTCTATCCATCGGGGAATCTATATTCGAGATCATCAATAGAAGCAACAATACAGCGCCGTTGCTCAAGAGAATGACTATCGAATCCTTTCGCAATACTGAGCGGCCGGCCGCCCCACAAAACGAAGTCGCCATCGTTCGAACGCAACGCATCCGCCGTACGGTCGTGTTCGCTGGCTGGGCATCGGTAGGCGCAGAGCGGAATACGTCAGCCGTTCTGCTCGATGTGGCTGCGCAGTTCGGTAATCGAGCGGAAACGGAGCGTGCCGCCGGGCAGTTGCGCCTCAATCGAGCCGTCGGAATAAAGCGTGTAGGCCATGCCCTCGACCACGCCAGACTTGAGGATCGACAGTCCCGCAGATGTTTGGGTCGGCGCGACGGGTGGCGTCGCGCTGGGCGCAGGCTCGGTCGCCGGCGCGACGGGCGGCTCTGCAACCGGAGCCGGCTGCGCCGGCGCAGGCTGAGCCTCCGTCGTCGACCGTGGCGCCTTCGGCCACAGCGTATCGAAAATCGAACTCTTCGGCTTCGGCTGCTGCCGTTGCGGAGGTCCGCCGGCTACGCGCGCTGCCGTGGCGTGCGCCGAGCCATTGAACTTGCCGACGTCGGCATGCGCAATGCTATTGTCATCGTCGAGGCGCGGCGGCGCATTGGGCAGGAGCAAAACGTCGCCCGCATCGACCACGGGTGCGCTTTCGATCCGATCAGCGCTCGGCGATTTGTCCAGCGACGCCTGAATCGGAGTCTGCTCGGCCGTAGCAGGCGACACGGTCGTCTCGGCCGTTTTCGGTTGCCTCGGAAATGGGACGCGGGGCTCGGCTGCGCGCTCTATCGAACCTTCCGCAGGTATCTCATTCGGGCCAGCCGCGCGCGGCGTCGGTTTGGTCATCAGCGCCCGTTCGACGCGCAATAACGCACGCACCACAAACGCAAGGCCGAGAAGAATGCAACCGCCGATGATGGCTATGATGCCAGGAGTAACAGTGCTCACGTCGAATGCGTGGTCCTGCAAGGAAAGGCCCGACGCAACGAGCGCCAATCCCGCCGCCGTAATCGCGGCACCCAATGCCAACAAAAACGCGTACATACGCCGTCCCCGTGCCCGACCGGCTGCCGCCGGGCAGGACTTTTTGTCACTATTTTGACCGCGCTCCGGGACTGGCGCAAGCTTAATATTCCCAAATAGCAGGGGAAGGTCAGGCGGCCGACAAAGGCTTAGCGGCATGGGGTTGGAATTGGATCAAAGCATAATAGTCTAAGCCATTGGCAAATCGTGATATCTTCGCCACCCAGCGCTCCCTCGGTGTTTGATCGACGTGCGCGCTGTGAGCGACGCCCTTGCGCGACCGCATCGCCATTGCTCAAGCCCCGGCATTCGGCCTATCTAGCGTTCGGAACAATCGTCTCGACTGCGCGGTTTCACCGCCACATCCCGCCCGTTTCGGCATCACATTGAGGAGTAGACCAATGGCATTCACCTTGCCCGACCTGCCCTATCCGTACGACGCGCTGACGCCGCACATGTCGCGTGAAACGCTCGAATTCCACCACGACAAACACCACCAAGCCTATGTGACGACGGGCAATAATCTGGCCAAGGGCACGGAGTGGGAGAACAAACCGGTCGAGGAGGTCCTCAAGGGCACCTATGGCAAAAACCAAGGCCTCTTCAACAATGCCGGCCAGCACTATAACCACATCCACTTCTGGAAATGGATGAAGAAGGGTGGCGGCGGCGACAAGCTTCCCAGCAAGCTGGAGAAGCAGCTGACCTCGGACATCGGCCCCCTTGCCAAGGTCAAGGAGGACTTCGTCCAGGCGGGCGTCACCCAATTCGGTTCAGGCTGGTGCTGGCTCGCGGTCAAGGACGGCAAGATCGTCATTATGAAGACGCCGAACGGCGAGAACCCGCTCGTCCATGGCGCCAAGCCGATCCTCGGCTGCGACGTTTGGGAGCATTCCTACTACATCGACTATCGCAACCGGCGGCCTGACTATCTCAAGGCCTTCGTCGACCATTTGGTCAATTGGGACCACGTGGCCGAGATGTACGAAGCGGCGATGAAATAGCCCCACGCCACAAGGCTTCTTCTGCGGCGCTGCTGGCTTCTGCCGCCTGTTCTCGTGACGCTTGAGCGCTCCTGCGCTCAAGCCGCATTTGCGTGCGCGAACTCCCAATAAAGCTCGCGCGCGCGGCGATAGAACGGTCCCGGCTGCAGCGAGCGCTCGTCGATGCGGATCACAGGCGAGACCTTGCTGTAATTGCCGGTGGAAAAAATCTCGTCGGCGGCGGCAAAGTCCTCATAGCGCAACGTCATCTCGACCACGGTAGTGCCGGACTGGCGCAGCAGGGTAATGACGCGCGCCCGGGTGATGCCGGCGAGAAACGTGCCGTTGGCCACCGGCGTGAACACGACGCCGTCCTTGGCCATGAAGATGTTGGCGCTGGCGAGTTCGGCAACGTTGCCGAGCGCGTCGCAGGTGAGGCAATTGTCGAAACCGCGCGAGCGCGCCTCGATCATGGCGCGTGCATTGTTCGGATAGAGGCAGCCGGCCTTGGCCTCCACCGGCGCGCTGTCGCGCGTCGGCCGGCGGTACGGCGACAGCGTGATGGCCGTGCCGGTCGGCTTCGGCAGTGGCGCAACGTAGAGCGCTAGGCACCAGCGCGTGGTCTCCGGATCCGGCCGCACCGCGCCGCCCGCCGCCTCCTCCGCCCAGTACATCGGCCGGATGTAAAGCTCGGCGTCGCGATCGAAGCGCTTGCGGCCGTCGCGGACAAGCGCGAGCCAGGTCTCGACCGGAACGAATGGTTTGAGACACATCGCCTTGGCGGATTCGTTGACGCGGGTGCAGTGCAGATCGAGATCGGGCGTGACGCCTTCGAACGCGCGCGCCCCATCGAACACCGAGGTGCATAGCCACGCCGCGTGGGTGCGCACCCCCATGATCGGCACGTTGCCGTCGTGCCACTCGTCTTCGAAGAATGTTACGGTCTTCGACCAGGTGACGGGCTTGGCCATGGCCTTGTCCTTCCGCGGCTTCGCTTCTGTGTCGCACATCACCCGTCACCAAAATCTAGCGCGCGGAGAATCGCAAATGATTAACGTTAAGGCTCAAGCCTACGTGTTCGACGCCTACGGCACGTTGTTCGACGTCCACGCCGCAATGACGCGGCATCGCGCCGAGGCCGGCCCCGACGCCGAACGGTTTTCCGAGATCTGGCGGATCAAGCAACTCGAATATAGCTGGACGCTGACGCTTGCCGGCGCCTATCTCGATTTCTGGACCCTCACCGAGCGCGCGCTCGATTACGCTTTCGCCCGCGTTCCCTCGGTGAGCCGGGCGCTGCGGCCAAAGCTGCTCGACGCCTATTTCAAGCTCGATGCATTCCCTGACGCGGCCGCGACTCTGGTTGCGCTCAAAACGCGCGGGCTACGGCTTGCCATCCTGTCCAACGGATCGTCGCAAATGCTTGCGGCCGCGGCGGAAGCGTCCGACCTCGCTGCGTCACTCGACGCGGTGCTCTCGGTCGATGCGGTGCGCGCCTATAAGCCTCGGCCGGAAGTCTATGCTCTCGTCACCGATCGATTCGGGATTCGCGCGCCGGAGGTCGTTTTCGTCTCGTCCAATCGCTGGGACGTGATGGGCGCCGCGTCATTCGGCTTTAACGCCGTGTGGGTCAACCGCGGTCGGATGCCCGATGAATACCCCAATGCGCAGCCAAGCCGGGTGATCGCCACCCTCGCAGAACTGCCTGCGCTCGGCCTCTGAGCGGAGTGCAAAATACCCGAGCCTGGCATCAATCGATCAGGCGGCGCTGTTCTGCCCGTCTGCAGCCTCGCCGGTCTTCAAGGCGGTCACAACCTGCTGCTTGGTCAGCCGCGTGCCGTCGTCGCCCTCGATCAGCAGCGTGACCCGGCCGCCGTCGTTGACGTGGCGCGCCCAATTCATCGCCTCATCGAGCAGACCGAACTCCTTATAAAGATGCCGATCCTTCTCCAGTGGCGAGATGGCTTCCGAGCCGCGCGGCCCCGAATAAACGCGATAGCTCATATGCTGACCTCCTGGTGCAGAGCAGGTCCTGGGCAACGCGCAACCCGGCGCCCGCGTTCCCGCTGCGCAAGGCCGCTTGTCCTACACAGAGCCGAAACACGATTTTCGATTATTCCTTTACTGCTTCTGCGGCTCGAAAGCCTGATCGCTGTATGGCAGGAGCGCCGGCCGCTGAATTACGATGAAGGCGTGATCGAGCGTATGATGGCAATTGTTACAGCCGGCGCTCAGGCTATCGAACGCCGTCATGAACGCCGCGCGATTCTTGTCCGCGATCGCCTTCTGTAGCGCCTTGATGGGAGCACCGACCATTTTCTCCACGGTGTCGCCGCCGAGCAATGTGTTGACGTCGTCGAAACCGTCGTTGAGCTCGTCCACCTCGTAGTCGGCGAGCGGCCAATTGCCGGCCCGGCCTGCGAACCACAGCTTGATATGGCGCAATTGCTGGAGGATCATGATTTCAGTCAGGCCGGGCACGTTCGCTGCAGCACCCGCCAGCGGCGCCGCGTTCTGCGCGCTCGCGGTGACACCGAGAAGCATCGCTGCCGCCAGGGCTCCAAAAAATAGCCATTTCATGGATTCCTCCTTGCAGAACTTCAGCTCAACGGAGCCAGGGTCCCAGTGCAGGCTTTCGGATATGCGGTCTGGCAGGCTTCATACAGCGCAGGACAGGCTTTTGCCGCGGCCAGCGCGGCATCGATCGTGTTGGCCCTGTCGCCTGCCGCGCGCGCCGACACATCATAAGTGAGCACGGCGTTATCGCGGTCGATATTGCGGTCGGTCATCAGAAAACTCTCGGCGGCATTATAAAACGTGGTCGCCATGCTGATCGCTTCTTGCAGCTTCTTGGTGAAGATCGCATTGGCGTGCGGATCGGGATGGACCACGCGGGCGTGCACGGCGGCGTCCGTATAGAGCGCGTTGAGCTTGAAGTAGACGCCACCGCACTGCGCCAGCACCAGCCAGTACGGCTTGCCGGCGACCGAACCGGGCGCGGCCACCACGGTGTCGCGCTTGTCGATCGGGACCGGCGGCGGCGGTCGCTCGATCTCGCCCCGCGCGCGCCTATGGTAACGGTGCGGGTGATGTTGCGCGTCGGCGCGCGTTGCCGCGACGGACACTGATGCGACAAGGGCCAAGGCGACCAGCGCGGCTTTCGTGAAAATTCCGGGCATGGCGCGATTATAGGCCGGCCGCCGCGCGGCGCTCAAAGTTCTGCAGTTGTTTAGAACTTTTCTACCCACGGCCGCAGCTCGATCTCCCACGCCCAGGCGCTGCGGTCCTGCCGCAGCAGGTCGAGATAGGCCTGCGCGATCGCGTCCGGATCGAGTGTGCTGGCGGGGCGGTCCGGCGGATCGGGGCGCCGCGCGCTACGGATGCCGCCGTCGATGACGACATGGGCGACGTGAATGCCTTGCGGCGACAATTCGCGCGCCATGCTCTGTGCCAGGCCGCGCAACGCGAACTTGCCCATGGCGAACGGCGCCGACTGCGCGTAGCCTTTGACGCTCGCCGAGGCGCCGGTGAACAGGATCGCGCCGCGCCCGCGCGGCACCATGCGCTTGGCCGCCTGCTGCGCCACCAGGAATCCGCCATAGGCGCTGACCGCCATTGATTTCGCCACCTCGGGCGGGTCGAGGTCGACGAAAGGCCCGCGCGTGCGATAGCTCGCGTTGTAGACGACCACGTCGAGAGCGCCGAGCGCGCTCTCGACGTCGGCAAACAGCTTCGCCACCTGGCCCAGGTCGGTGGCGTCGCAAGCGAAGGCCTTGCCGCGCACTTCCGCAGCCAGCGTGTTCAGTTCGCCGGCCCGGCGGGCGGCAAGTGCGATTGCCATCCCGGCTTTATTGAAGGTGCGTGCCAAGGACGCGGAGAGTCCTGGCCCCACGCCGACGATGAGCGCGGTCCGATACATAGGGTCGTTCATGGGGTCTCCTGTTCTCTGGCGATGAAAATTGCCGTCATCAATCCGCTAAACCTAGTCTTGATGGACGACGCTTGCCACGACAAGCGTGCCCTTGATGGTAAACCGCAGCGTCCCTACCTCCGAGCCGAGGGTCGCAATGGACATACAACGTTTGCTCATCGGGCTTGGCGTCTTGCTGCTGATCATCGGCATTGCCTGGCCGCTCTTGATGCGCACCGGCATTGGCCGGCTCCCTGGCGACATCATGTTTCATCGCGGCGGCGTTACGTTTTATTTTCCGTTGGTCACCTGCATCATCGTCAGCATCGTGCTGAGCGCGCTGTTTTGGCTGCTCAACCGCTAACCGAGCGCGCCCGCACGGCCGATCTGCTCAATCGATCACCGCGACCGCATTGATTTCGACCATACAGCGCGGATCGGTCGCAAGCCGCACCACCTGCACGGTCGTCGTGGCCGGCTTGGCATCGCGAAAATATTCGGCCCAGATGCGGTTGAGCGCGTCCTGATCGGACAGGTCAGTAACAAAGCGGTCGGCGGTGACGACGTCGGCAAAGCTTGCTCCCACCGCCTGCAGCCCGCGCTTGAGATTTTCCAACGCCGCGCGCGCCTGTCCCGCCATATCGCGCGGCATGGCGTCGAATTCCTCCGGCCGATGCGGATGATGGTGATACACCGGCGCCGCGGTGACGCCGGCGAGATAAACGGTGGTGCCGCCCCTCACCTTGATCGCCGGCGCATACGGCATCCACAGGTCGGGCGCGTCGGGCCAGTGGATGTGTTCGATGGTTTTGGACATGAGAGTCTCCGGGTTCGCCGCTTGTAACGCATAACGTTCTGCGTTACAATCGCGCATGATCGTCAGCTTTCGCGATAACCAGACGGCGGCGATCTGGTCTGGCCGGCGCAGCGCGCGCCTGCCGGGGAACATTCAGGCAGCCGCCCTGCGAAAGCTTCGTCTGCTCAACAACGCCAAGCGCCTGGAAGATTTTCGCGTCCCTCCAGGAAATCGACTTGAAGCCTTGGCAGGAGATCGAAAGGACCAACACTCCATCCGCATCAATGACCAGTGGCGGATTTGCTTCGTGTGGAAGGACAACAATGCGCACCAAGTCGAGATCGTCGACTACCACTGAGCTCCTGGCGAATCCCCACCCCGGCGAGATTTTGGCCGAGGAGTTTCTCAAGCCGATGGCCTTGTCGCAAACCGCGCTGGCCCGCGCGATCGGCGTGCCGCCAAGACGAATCAATGAGATTGTGCTCGGCAAACGCGCCATTACGGCTGATACCGACCTTCGTCTGGCCCGCTATTTTGGCATGTCCGAAGGATTCTTCATCGGCCTGCAGACCGACTATGAGCTGATGGAACGCAAGCGCGCGCTCGGCGAGAAGCTAAAGGCGATCAGGCCCAGGGCGGCTTGAAAACACTCTCACATTCTAAACACCCCGAATTTCGTCTCTGGAATCGGCGCGTTGAGGGCGGCGGCGAAGCAGAGCGCGAGGACGCGGCGCGTTTCGGCCGGTGTAATAATGCCATCGTCCCATAGCCGCGCGGTGGCGTAATACGGGTTGCCTTCGGCCTCGTATTGGTCGCGGATCGGCTGCTTGAATTCCTCTTCCTCGACTTCCGACCAGGTCTTGCCTTCGGCCTCGAGATTGTCGCGCCGCACCGTGGCGAGCACGCTTGCGGCCTGCTCGCCTCCCATCACCGCGATGCGCGCGTTCGGCCAGGTGAACAGAAAGCGCGGGCCGTAGGCGCGGCCGCACATGCCGTAATTGCCGGCGCCGTAGGAGCCGCCGATGATCACCGTGATTTTCGGCACCTGCGCGCACGCCACCGCGCTGACCATCTTGGCGCCGTCCTTGGCGATGCCGCCGGCCTCGTAATCGCGGCCGACCATGAAGCCGACGATGTTTTGCAAGAACAACAGCGGCATGCGGCGCTGGCAGCATAGCTCGATGAAATGCGCTGCCTTGAGCGCGCTCTCCGAGAACAGGATGCCGTTGTTGCCCAGGACGCCGACGGGCATGCCGTGGATATGGGCGAAGCCCGTGACCAAGGTCGTGCCGTACAGCGCTTTGAACTCGTCGAACTCGGAAGCATCGACCAGGCGCGCGATCACTTCGCGCACGTCGTACTGCTTTTTCAGATCGACCGGCACGATGCCGTCGAGCTCGGCAGCGTCGAATTTCGGCTCGACCGGCTTGGCCAGCACCACGTCGTTCGCCCGTTTGGTATTGAGGTTGGCGACGATGCGGCGGCACAGCGCCAGCGCATGGCGGTCGTTCTCGGCATAGTAATCGGCGACGCCGGATTTTTTGGCGTGCACGTCGGCGCCGCCGAGCTCCTCGGCGCTCACCATTTCGCCGGTTGCGGCCTTCACCAGCGGCGGTCCGCCGAGAAAGATCGTGCCCTGGTTGCGCACGATGATAGTCTCGTCCGACATCGCCGGCACATAGGCGCCGCCGGCCGTGCACGAGCCCATGACCACGGCGACCTGCGCCACGCCGGCCGCCGAGAGCGTCGCCTGGTTGTAGAAGATGCGGCCGAAATGCTCGCGGTCGGGAAACACCTCGGTCTGGTGCGGCAGGTTGGCGCCGCCGGAATCGACCAGATAGATGCAGGGCAGCCGGTTGTCGCGCGCGATCTCCTGGGCGCGCAGGTGTTTTTTGACCGTCATCGGATAATAGGTGCCGCCCTTGATCGTCGAGTCGTTGCACACGATCACGCATTCGCGGCCGGCGACCCGGCCGATGCCGGTGATGATGCCGGCAGCGTGAATGGCGTCGTCGTACATGCCGTTGGCGGCGAGCGGCGACAGTTCGAGAAATGGCGCACCGGGATCGATCAGCGCCATTACGCGATCGCGCGGCAGAAGCTTGCCGCGAGCGAGATGACGTTCGCGCGCGCGCGGCGGTCCGCCGACGGCTGCGGCAGCGCGCTGCTGCTCCAATTCCGCGATCAATGCCCGCATCGCGCCCTGATTGGCGCGGAACTCGGGCGATGAGGTATCGGCGTTCGATGTGATGGCCGGCACGAACTTTTGCCCCTGATCCAAAGTGAACAGAAAGTCAGAAACTGCACGCCTCGCCGCACTGCACCATGCTTTGTGAATCTATTCCGAACAAATATGGCAGGGAACCGAAACTTTCGCGACGACCTCGCGTTCGCACGATGAGCATCCCGAACATGTACGGTCGCTGAATCGGAAGCGGAACCGCATTGTGGGGATACGGACCAGAGGAGTGAACGAATGAAAAACTACCAAAACACCTTGCTGGCCGGCGTCGCCGCCCTCGCTCTTGTTGCGGGAACCGGTTTCGCGTCGGCGCAAGGCGGGTCGGATCAAGGAGGGGGCCAATCAGGCGCGTCCGCACAGCAACATGCGCAACCCGGTGGCGCTATGAGCCGGGGCGCGCAGTCTGGCGGCGCTATGAGCCGGAGCGGCGCGCAGCACGGCAACACCGCGCAAAACACGCAGCATGCTGGCCAGCAGGGCGCCAACACCGGCCGGCCGGGAGCCAATCGTAATGGCCAGGAGATGAACCGGACTGCTCAAGGTCAGCGGGGTTCGCGAGAACGCAGCTTACAGGGCTTGCAGGGCAATGCCCAGAACCAGATGCAGCGCCAGGGCAATGCGCCAAACCAGGCGCAGCAGGCGACGCCGCAAAACAATGCGCGTGGCACCGCGGCCAACGGCGGCGGGCAAGTTCAGGGCAGCAACGTGCGGCTCTCCGAGCAGCAGCGCACACAGATCAGGAACACCGTGATCAACGGGCGCAACGCACCGCGCGTCGGCCACGTGGATTTCGACGTACGGGTCGGCACGGTCATTCCGCGCGGCAAGATCCACGTCGTGCCGGTGCCCGAGACGCTGGTACGGATCGAGCCGCGCTGGCGCGGTTTCCTGTACTTCGTCTATGAGGACGAGGTCGTGATCGTCAATCCGCGCACCATGCACATCGTTGCGGTGGTCCCGGCCTAACCGCGACAGGTATCCGTAACAAAGAAGCGCGGGCGGCTCGACACCGCCCGCGCTTTATGTTTCGCCGCCGGCTTACTTACGCGCGTACTTCCTGGCGCTGGAAGACCACGTAGCCGATGACGAATAACAGTATCGTCGTAGCAAGCAGCCCAACGATCTGTGGCCAGGCGATCAGCACGCTGGCGCCGAGCGGCAGCGGTGCGCCGAGCACCGCACCCTGCAACTGGCTCAGATAGATCGGCCCGAGCGCGCGAGTGGTCGGATCGAGCAACGCCACGACGACCTCGCCAAACAGCGTCGACGGCGACAGGCGCGCCAGGAACTGTTGCAACACAACGGTACCCGGCGTCTCCAAGCCGAGCGCTGTGTATCTCGGATCTGGCGGAAAGAAAATCACTGCGACTACACCGCTCAGCGTCGGCCAGACGAAGGAGAAAAACAACCACAGGCCGAGAGTCACGAGGGCTGCGGTAGCAGTCGAGCGGAACAGAACCGAGAACAACAGTGCCAGCGCCAGCCATACCCCGGCGTAAGCGATGGTCACCAGCAGAAACACGAAAGCGCGCGCGACCTCCTCGCCTCCTGGGGGAATACCGATGAACAGCAGCCCCAGGCCGATCACAAACAGCCAGAGCACAACGAGCGCGATCGCAAGCGTCATCAGTGCGCCGAGAAACTTTCCGAACAGCAGCGCATCGCGGTATATCGGTTGCGACAGAATGCGCGAAAGCGTGTGTCTGTTGTGTTCGCTGTTAACGCTATCGAACCCCAGTCCAATTGCCATGAGTGGGACCAGCAAGGTGAGCCAAGTGATAAATGACAACAGCTGCTGTTGGCCCGATCCCGAAAAGAACCTCAAGAAAAGGAACGGATCTTCCGCTACGTTTTGCTTGATGTCCTGGCTGGCGACGTAGACTGTGCCAACTGCGATCAGCATCACAATGAATTCCAGGATGATAAAGCGGATGCTGGTGAGATGGTCCGCCAGCTCCTTGAGCATCACAACTCCGAGACCATTAAAGGCCGAGCCTTCACGCCGCATGCCGCGCTCCTTCCTTCAGGGTCTCGTCGGGCTTCTTTTCGAAGTAATGGGTGTAAATCGCTTCGAGGCTCGGCTCCTGGACGCCGAGATATTTGAGGCGCCCATGCAGGGCGACGACCTCCGCAGCCGCTTCCGGGCGCACGTCGCGTTCGGCGTGCAGGCGCAACTTGCCGATGCCGGTCTGCTCGATCCGGCTGACGCCCGGAATGAGCGCGAGCCGGTCGGGAAGTCCGGCGCCATCGGCTTCGATATCGACGACGTAGCCTGCGCCGAGCACCTCGCGGCCGAGCTCGGACACTGTGCCGATCAGCGCGATACGGCCGGCGCTGAACAGGGCGACGCGGTCGCAGACGCTCTGCACCCGCTCGAGCAGATGCGAGGACAGCAGCACCGAGACGCCCTCCGCCTTGAAGTGGCGGATGATGCCGAGCAGCTCGGCCGTGGCATGCGGGTCGAGCCCCGACGTCGGCTCGTCAAGGATCGCGATCTGCGCCCCCTTCATCAGGATCTCGGCAAGGCCGAGCCGCTGGCGCATGCCGCGCGAGAAGGTCCCGACGCGGTGGTCGGCGAATTCGCCGAGGCCGGCCCGGTCGAGCGCCTCGGCAATCCGCTTTTCGCGATCGACGGAGCGAAAACCGATCAGCCGCGCGGTATAGCGCAGATTATCGGCCGCGGTGAGCTGGTCGTAGAAGCCGACGGTATCGGGCAGATAGCCGATCCGCCTCTTGACGGAAAGCGGCTCGCGCGCCGGATTGAAGCCGAGCACGTTGACCTCACCGTCCGAAATGTCGGTCAACCCGAGCAGCATCAGGATGGTCGTGGTCTTGCCCGCACCATTCGGCCCGAGCAGACCGAAGATCTCGCCGCGGCCGACGGTGAACGAAATGTGGTCGACCGCGACCTTGCGCCCATAGGACTTGGTGAGGCCTTGCGCCTCGATGACGGTGTCAGCGTTCATCGTCGGCCAAACCTTGCGACGGCGCCAACCATGACCAGAAGCGCCACACCGATGATGCCGACGCCGGCAATGCCCCACATTGTCGACGTTGTCACGGTGACGCGGAAGTCGGACGAAGCGGACTCGCCGCGGGCGGCGGCGCGGATCGTGGTGATGTAGTCGCCTGCGATCGCCTTGTCAGTCGGCGTGATCAGCGCTTGCACCTCTTTGTTGGCGTTCGGCGCGATCCGGTCGACGTTCTGCGGATTGAACGTCACCTTCCAACCGCTCGGTGCGGAGCCCGACAGGTCGATATCCTCCGCCGGCGCTGTGCCGGTGTTGGTGATAACGATCGGGACCGTGGTTTCCTTGCCGGCCGAGGCGCGCGCCGAGACGAGGCCCTCACGGCCGCTGATGTCAAGCTTCGGCTGCCCGGTGATATCGAGGCCGAGATCGGCCGTGGCCGACGTGTCCTCAGCCGAGACCCGCGCCACGACCTTGTATTGGCCGGCCGAGGCCGTATTCGGCGGCGTCACCTTGAGCTTGACGTCCTTGCTCTGCCCGGCATCGATCGGCACCGCATTGAGCTCCTGGCTGCCGTATTGCTCGGTGAACGAGACATCGAAATTGCGCGGTGCCTGCGCGGCGAGGCTTACCGTCTCTTTCTTGCCGCTGTCGTTCTTGATGCTGAGCTGATACTCGAAGCTCGACTTGGAGGTGCCGCGCAGTTCGGGAAGCTGCGGCGTCAGCGTCAGCTTGGCCGGCAGATCCTTGGCCAGCGTCACCGCGATCGGCAGCTGCAGCTTCATCGAAGTGCCGGTGGCGTTGATCGTGAATTTCTGCGTCCCGATCGGCGCATCCTTCGGCACGTCCAGCCGCAGCGACAGCGGCACGCTGGAATTGGTCGCGGGCATCGCGGCGTCGACCGGCTGGCCGCCACCCAACAGTTTGGCATTCCACTTGTTTGGCGCACCGGACACCGACAGGTCCATGCGCTCGGGCGGCATGTCATAGTTCTGCAGCCGCAGGCTGATATTGGTGGTTTCGCCCGGGCGTACGGTGACCGCCGGATAGTCGGTCATCAGAAACAGACCCTTGACGTCCTTTGGGGCGTCTTGAGACTTGGCCGCCGGCGCAAAGACCACCGTCAAAGCCGCAAGCGCGGCGACAAATCCATATCGCATTGACGTTAGCTCCCGTGCACGGAATTGGATCGGTATGCCCTTCCCTCGCCTCGCTATAGCGAGCGATCGGGGCGGTATTGTTGGTTTAATCGTGACAAAATCATGCAGACAAAGACGGCTTTAGCAAGACCTGCGCTAGAGAGCCGCAGTTTTGAGGCCGCCTGCGCGGATGCGCCGCACCGCTGCCGCGGCGCGGCCGTCCCGAACCGGGACGCTGGCCGCAATGGCCCGCGACCTTATTTGCTGAAACCAAGACAGATTTGTATCCAATGACCCGCAGCAGTCCGATCAGTGCCGGTCTTCTGGCGTTTCGCCGCCTTCATGGGCTCGAAGTCCTGCTGGCGCATCCCGGCGGCCCGTTCTGGGCCAAGAAGGACGCCGGCGCCTGGACTATCCCCAAGGGCCTCGCCGAGCCGGGCGCCGATCTGATCGAGACTGCCCGGCGCGAGTTCACAGAGGAGACGAACCTGATGCCGATGGGCGAACTGATCGAACTCAGCCCCGTAGTGCAGAAGAGCGGCAAAATCGTCCATGCCTGGGCCGTCGAGGCCGATTTGGATCTGACGCAGTTTGCCAGCAATACTTTCGAGATCGAATGGCCGCCGAAATCAGGTCGCCGTCACGCTTTTCCCGAGATCGATCGGATAGCCTATTTCAGCATGCCGGCGGCGATGAAAAAAATTCTCACCTATCAACGTCCGCTGCTGATCGAGCTCGAGCGGCGCTTTGCCTGAGCGCACCTAGTCGCGCAAAACGTCCGGCCAATCGACTTCGTCGTGCGGCAGCACCCATGGCTCGCGCCGTGCGGCTTCGCGCCATTTGCGCGACGCCGCTAATGCCAACACCGCATCCATGTAGGCTCGCGCCGTCGCGCTCAGCTCGACCGCGTAGGTGTGAAAACGCCACACCACGGGCGCGTACATGGCATCGGCGGCGCCGAACCGCCCGTACAGGAATGGTCCGCCGGCGCCGAATTGCGCGCGACATTCGTTCCAGATCGCCTCGATGCGCGCCGCGTCGGCTTTCGCTTCATCATCGAGCGGGCGTGGCATGACCGGCCGGCGGATGTTCATCGGCAACTGCCGGCGCAGCGCCAGGAAGCCGGAATGCATCTCTGCTGCGACAGCACGAGCATGTGCGCGCGCCCGTTCCGGCGTCGGCCAGAGTCCAGCTCCCGGAAATTTCTCTGCCAAATATTCCAGGATCGCCAACGATTCCCAGACGCGCGCGTCGCCGTCGAGCAATACCGGCACCCTGCCGGCGCCGCTGAGCGCCGTGATCTGCGCCTTGAAGTCCGGCGCATCGAGCGGGATGACCGTTTCCTCAAAAGCGATGCCGGCGACCTGCATGGCGAGCCACGGCCGCAGCGACCAGGACGAATAATTCTTGTTGCCGATGATCAGCCGGAGCGACATTGCCTTTCACCTCCGCGTTACGCTGCAATTGCCAACGCCGAACCTGCGCATCACGGCGCTGGAAACAATTCCTTGGTCTTGCCGGTGAATCGATAAATCAGAAGGCCCACCCACTCGTGCGCGGCGGTATCGGTCCGCGTCAAGCCTTCGCTCAGCGCATCGAAGAAGCGCGCCGCGTCCCGCGGGCCGCGCGTGCGCCAATCGACCGGATAGGCCTCCACGGCAAAACCGGCGGCGCGAAACGCCGCAATGGCGCGCGGCATGTGAAAGGCCGAGGTGACCAACAGCCAGCGCTCGCCCGGCTTTGGTTGCGCCACGAGACGGGAGTAAACGGCATTCTCGATGGTGTTGCGCGATTGCTCCTCGGCGGTGATCCGATCGTGCGCGACGCCGAGCGCTTCGAGCTCGCGCACCGCGAACGGCGCCTCGATGGCGCGGTCGGACAACAGGGCATTGCTGCCGCCGGAGTAGACGATGCGCGCGCGCGGATAACGGCGCGCCAATTCGGCCGCGACCGTGATGCGCTCGGCGGCCTCGTTGAGCGCCACCACGTCGCGAAATGCCGAAATTTCCGGCGAGATCGCGCCGCCGAGAACGACGATCCCGTCGGGCGGGCCGTGCGACGGGTCCCAGGGCGGGAACCGTTGCTCCAGCGGGATCATCAGAACGTTGCCGAGCGGCGACAAGCCGACGATGGCGATGAGTACGAGGCTGGTTACAACGAGCCAGCTGCCCAATCGCGTGAACCGTGTGCACAACAGAATGAGGCCGACGATGCCGATCGCTATCAACACATTCGACGGCAGCGCGAAGAAGCCGAGAGTCTTTGACAGCGTGAAGAACATCCGCCTCAACCGCGAGCCGGCCTTTACGACCGGGTCTTCCGCCACGCCGCGTAGCGCGCCTTGGCGTCCTCGTTCGGCGGATAAAGACCGGGCAGCCTGACCCCCTTTTCGACCTCGCTGAACACCCAGCTCTCGTAAAGCTCGTGCTCGGCACCCTCGTGAGCCACGAAGTCCACCAGATTTTGCGGAATGACGACGGCGCCGTCGTCATCGACCACGATCAGATCGCCGGGAAAGACGGCGCAGCCGCCGCAGCCGATCGGCTGCTGCCAGCCGACGAAGGTCAGTCCGTTGACGGAGGCCGGCGCCGCCACCCCGGCACACCACACCGGCAGCGCGCTCGCCAGCACGCCGGCGCGGTCGCGCAGCACGCCGTCGGTCACCAAGCCCGCAACATTGCGCTTTTTCATGCGGGCGCAAAGAATGTCGCCGAAAATGCCGGCGCTCGGCACGGCCATGGCGTCCGCGACCGCAATCACGCCTTCCGGCATGTCCTCGATCGCGGCGCGAGTCGAGATCGGATGCGACCAGCTCTCCGGCGTCGCCAGATCTTCACGCACCGGAACGAAGCGCAAGGTGAAGGCCGGCCCGACAATGCGCTCGCCGCCCGGCGCCAGCGGCTTTGGCCCATTCATCCAGCAGCGCCGGATACCTTTTTTCAGGAGCATCGTAGTGATGGTCGCGGTCGTCACTTTCTTCAAGACGTCGAATACGGCGTTGTTCATGGCGCCCTCAATCAAAGAAGATCATCGCGCTTAGACCTGTCGGATGCCGAGCCGCTCGTCGCGGCGCCGCAGCCAGATGACGAACGGAATCGACAGCAGCACCATCCAGGCTTTGCCGATGACTTGTCCGGGCAAGAACGCGAGCGAGCCGAAGGCCAGCCACAGGAATACGATCGAGTCGACCACGAGCCCGGCGCAGCTCGAAGCAATCACGGCGGCAACCAGCCGGCGCCGGGCGAGCGGCGTATAGACCGCGAGATCGGCGAATTCAGAGAGCAGGAAAGCGACTGCGGACGCGACAATGAGTGCAGGCGGCGCCACCAGTGCGGAGATGGCGGCGCCGCACAGGATGGCGAAGGCCGACAGTCCGGTCCCGAGCCGCCGCTGCACCAGATCGCGCAGGACAAGCGCAACGCCGACCATCGTTACCCCGGAGGGCGCCAGCACGCCCGGCGCCACGGGAATGACGCAGGGCCCATGCGGCGCCACGCACGCGGTGCCGGCGTGGCCGATCAGCCAATTGGCCGCCGGGATGGTCAGCGCAAACAGCGCCAGAAAAACGACGCCCTCGCGGACGCGCTGGCGCTGCGCCGCCGCCGAGTTCACGATGCGGCCTTCCATTTGGCAAAACCCTCCGCGCGCAACCGGCTGGCCGGACATTCGCCGCGGCCAAAACCCCAATCATGCCGACGCTCGCGGTCGTCGAGATAGCAGGTGTGGGTCTCGGCGAGAAGGAGATCGATCAGCGGTGCGCCGCCGATCATCCCTTCAGCCAAGCGCCGATCCGCTCGACCGCCTCGTGCATCTCCTGCCGTGCACCGGCGTAACACAGCCGCACGAAGCTTTTGCCGCGTAGCGGGTCGAAATCGATGCCCGGAGTCACGGCAACGCCGGCCTGCTCGAGCATGCTTTTGGCAAACGCCGGGCTATCGGACGAAAACCGCGACACATCGGCGTAAAGGTAGAATGCACCGTCAGCGGGAAGAAACGAACTCAATCCAGCTCGCGGCAGGCCTTCGAGGAGGATGCGCCGGTTCTCTTCATAGCCGCTGCGGATTTGCTCCAGTTCGGCGCGGCCGTCGAACGCCGCTTCGGCCGCGATTTGCGACAGCGTCGGCACCGAAATCGCGAGATTTTGCTGCAACCGTTCGATGCTGCGCACCAACATGGGCGGCAGCACCATCCAGCCGATTCGCCAACCGGTCATGCAGAAATATTTGGAGAACGAATTGATCACGACGCAGTCGGACGACAGCCGCGCGGCGCACTCCGCCGCAAACGCATAGTCGAGACCGTGATAAATCTCGTCGGAAATGACCGTGATGCCGGCGTCTTCGGCGCACCGGATCAGATTGGCGAGCGCCGCCGCGCTCAGCATGGTGCCGGTCGGATTGGCCGGCGAGCCGACGATGACGCCCTTGAGCCGCTTGGCGCGGTGCGCGGCAATAAGCGCGTCGCCGTCGATCGACCATCGCGTCGCCGCATCTGTTTCTATGCCAGCGGGCTCGCAGCCGAGCGCCGCCAGGATGTGGCGGTAGGGCGGATAACCTGGCAGGGCCACCGCGACGCGATCGCCCGCCTCGAACAGACCGAGAAATGCCAAGATAAAGCCGGCCGACGAACCGGTCGTGACGACGATGCGTTGCGAATCGATATCGAGGCCGTGCCATTCGCGATAGGCGCGCGCGATGCGCTGGCGCAGCGACGGAGCGCCGAGTGCCGCCGTATAGCCCAGCGGACCGCTCGACAGGGCTGCGCGCACCGCGGCAATGGCCGGCGCCGGCGCGCCCGCCGCCGGCTGGCCCACCTCCATGTGGATGATGCGGCGGCCCTTCGCCTCGAGGCCGGCGGCGGCGGCCATGACGTCCATCACCATGAACGGCGGCACGGCGCTGCGCGCCGACGGTTGCAGGAGCGTCTTTGCCTGGTCGAGCATCAGTTCAGCCATCTGCCACCAGCCGCGCTGATCGAACTTCGCCCCCGTGCTGCCGTATTCCCAGGGTTTGGTGCCGCCGCCTTCAAGTAGTGCAAACGCACGACCTCGTCTTGACCGCGACCGGCCCCACCCATAGCCTCGGTCCGAGCCGAGGGACCGCACCTTGCCGCAAATGATCGTCTGCCGAACTCCTAGCAAGGCGCGTCAAACGAGGCCAGTCTGCCGGGCGGTGGCGCTGGCGACCGCCTTGGCCGTCGCGTCGGCAAGCCTTGCGGCGCGGGCGCAGACCGGCGCCAATGCCGGTATCCCGCTCATCCGCGACGCCGAAATCGAGCAGCTGCTGCGCGACTATTCAAAGCCGATCCTGCACGCCGCCGGCTTGAGCGATCAGAACATTCACGTGGTGATCATCGACGACCGCAGCTTCAACGCGTTCGTGATGGATGCACACCACATCTTCGTCAACGCCGGCGCGCTGATGGAGGCAAAGACGCCCAACGAGCTGATCGGCGTGTTCGCCCATGAAACCGGACACATCGTCGGTGGCCATCTGTCGAAGATGCGCCAGGAGCTCGCCAATGCGCAGACCATGGCGATCGTCGCCATGCTGCTCGGCGCCGGCGCCGTCGCTGCGGGTGCGCGTGCCGGCAATGTCGATATGGGCAATGCCGGCATGGCGATATTCAGTGCGCCGCAATCCTACGCGATGCATTCGCTGCTGGCTTACCAGCGTGCCCAGGAAGACTACGCCGACCGCGCCGGGGTGAAATTCCTGACCATGACCGGCCAGTCGGCCAAGGGCATGTACGACGTTTTCAAGCGCTTTGCCGACGAGACGATGTTCGAATCGAAGTACATCGATCCATACGCGCAGAACCATCCGATGCCCCAGGAGCGCATGGCCGCCTTGGAGAATCTGGTTCATACGAAATACTGGGACAGAAAGGATCCGCCGGAGCTGCAGTTTCGCCACGATATGATGCGCGCCAAGCTTTACGGTTACATGGACCGGCCGAGCGAAGTGTTGCGGCGCTATCCGCAATCCGACACCAGCCTTCCCGCGCGCTATGCCCGTGCTATTTCCGCCTACCGTTATGGCAACCTTCGTGACGCCATCGGGCACATCGACGATTTGATCCGGACCATGCCGAGCTATCCGTACTTCTACGAGCTGAAGGGGCAGGCGCTGCTCGAGGCCGGCCATCCGGCGGAAGCGATCCCGCCGCTGCGGCGCGCCGTGCAACTGGCGCCCGATCCGGCGCTCATTCAAATCACGCTGGGCCAGGCGCTGATCGCCACAAATGACGCCAAGATGGCGGCCGAAGCCATTCCGCTGTTGCACGCCGCGCTGATCAAGGAGCCGGAAGCCGCTGACGCCTACACCCAACTGGCAATGGCCTATGGCCGCAAGAACGACTTCGCCAACGCCGATCTCGCCTCGGCCCAGGCGGCCTTCGCCCGCGGCGACAACAAGACGGCGCGCGAGCTCGCAGAGCGGGCCAAGCAGCGCTTTCCGATCGGTTCACCCGGCTGGGTCAAGGCCGACGATATCGTTGCATTTAACAAAAACGTGAAGACGAATCCGCTGCTGATCGGTCAATAATGCCAAAAAGGATGATCCACATGAGCTTGATGTCACGCTTTGTCATTCCGCTGGCGGCGGCGTTGCTTGCCGCATCGTCGGCAGCGGCGCCGGCGCAGACGTTTTCGCCTGAGCAGCAGAAGCAGATCGAGAGCATCGTCAAGCAATACCTCGTCGCCCATCCCGAGGTGCTTCAGGACGCAATGGCGGCGCTCGACAAGCAGCAGAAAGATACTGAAGCGCAGCAGGTGCGCGTCACGATCACGGCCAATAACGCCACGCTATTCAACTCGCCGCATCAGGTCGTGCTCGGCAATCCGCACGGCAAGGTCGAGATGGTGGAATTCTTCGATTACAACTGCGCGTTCTGCAAGCACGCGCTGCCAGACATGCTCAAGCTCCTGGACACCGATCATGACCTGAAGTTTGTGCTGAAGGAATTTCCGGTTCTGGGCGAGGGTTCGGTGGAAGCCGCGCACGTCGCCGTCGCCGCGCGCATGCAGGATCCGACCGGCGCCAAGTACTTCCTGTTTCACCAAAAGCTCCTCGGCGGCCGTGGCGTAGCCGACAAGGCGCGCGCGCTCGCCGTGGCCAAGGAAGTCGGCTTCGACATGGCGCGCCTCCAACGCGATATGGCGAGCCCGGAAGTCAACACCACCATCGCCGAGGACATGAAGCTTGCCGATGCGTTGGGCGTAAACGGCACGCCCAGTTACGTGGTCGGCGACGAGCTCGTGGTCGGCGCAGTCGGCTTCGACGAGCTGAAAAAGAAGATCGACGCGTTGCAGAAGTAGCAAGCCGCCGCGGCTCGACTTTCCGGTCCTAAAGCTTACGGCGACCACGGCGGCGCATTTCCGCCGCCGCAGAGCCGTGCCTGCCGGCTTCCCCTTTGCCGTCGCGTTCCCTATAAACGAACCGCCATAGGGGACGCGGTGCGGCGGGCGTGCGCCGGCGCCGATTTTGCCCGGCGCGGTGCGCGAGATGCCGAAAACCGTTTATGTTCTCAACGGCCCGAACCTCAATCTCCTCGGCACGCGCGAGCCCGAGCTGTACGGCCGCGCCACGCTCGCCGAGGTGGAAAAGCTCTGCCGCGCCACGGCGCAGCGCGTCGGGCTTGCGGTCGAATTTCGCCAATCCAACCACGAGGGCGAGATCGTCGATTGGATTCAAGAGGCGCGCGCCGAAAAGGCCGCCGGCCTCATCATCAATCCGGCCGGCTACACGACCACGTCGGTCGCCATCCTCGACGCTTTGCACACCATGGAGGCGCCCGTGATCGAGGTGCACATCACCAACATCCATGCCCGCGAATCCTTCCGCCGGCACTCGTTCGTGTCGCGTGTGGCGCACGCCGTAATCTGCGGCTTCGGGATCGAAGGCTACGCTCTTGCCATGACCGGCCTTGCTGCCCTGATCGGCGCCACGGATCGCAAGGGTTGATCGTGGCGCGCAGGCCGGAAAGCCCGCCGCAACGGCCCGCCATCGATCACGATGTGATCCGGGAACTGGCGAAGCTGCTCGACGAAACGGGGCTTACGGAGATTGCAATCGAACAGGGCGGCGTGTCGGTGCGGGTCGCCCGTCATGCGCCAGCCGTTGCGCGCGCGCGGCCTGCGGAGCCGACCGTGCCGAGCCCGAGCGTCGCGCCGGGAACAGCAGTGATTGACCCGGTCCAGCATCCCGGCCTGGTCGTTTCACCCATGGTCGGCACCGCCTACCGCGGTCCGGCCCCCGGCGCGCGGCCCTTCGTCGAAATCGGCAGTGCGGTGAAGGCCGGCGATACGCTGCTCATCATCGAAGCCATGAAGACGATGAACCAGATCCCGGCATCGCGCGCCGGCGTGGTGATCCAGATCTTGATCGAAGACGGCCAACCCGTGGAGTACGGTCAGCCGCTGATGATCGTCGAGTAACAGGCGAATAGCGAATGGCGAGCAGCGAATTGGGAGCATGCTGGCGCCAAGGCCTGCGCCGCCATTCTATTCGCCATTCGCCATTCGCTATTCGCCGCGCCCGGCCTGCCGATGTTCGATAAGATTCTCATCGCCAATCGCGGCGAGATTGCGCTACGCGTGCTGCGGGCCTGCAAGGAGCTCGGCATTGCTACGGTCGCGGTGCACTCGACGGCCGACGAAGACGCCATGCACGTGCGCTTGGCCGACGAGAGCGTGTGCATCGGTCCGCCGCCGGCCAAGGACAGTTACCTGAACATCCCCGCGCTCCTTGCCGCCTGCGAGATCACCGGTGCGGACGCCGTGCATCCCGGCTACGGCTTCCTGTCGGAAAATGCCCGGTTTGCCGAAATCCTTGCCGAACACAACGTGCACTTCATCGGTCCGCGCCCCGAACACATCCGCCTGATGGGCGACAAGATCGCAGCCAAGCGCGCCGCTGAACAGCTCGGCATTCCGACCGTCCCCGGCTCGGAGGGCGGCATCGGCAGCGACGAGGAAGCGCGCCGCCTCGCTGGCGAGACCGGCTTTCCCGTCATGGTCAAGGCAGCGGCCGGCGGCGGCGGACGCGGCATGAAGGTGATCCGCAGCGAGGCGGATCTGCCGTCGGCGCTGGCCATGGCGCGCGCCGAGTCGAAAGCCGCCTTCGGCGACGACACGCTCTATCTTGAAAAATATCTCGAGCGGCCGCGTCACATCGAAATCCAGGTGCTCGGCGACGGCAAAGGCCGCGCCATCCATCTCGGCGAGCGTGACTGCTCGCTGCAGCGCCGCCATCAGAAGGTGTGGGAAGAAGGCCCCTCCCCCGCGCTCAACACGACGGCGCGCGACGCCATCGGCGAAACCGTCGCGCGAGCGATGCGCGAAATCAAATATTTGGGCGTCGGTACCGTCGAATTTCTCTACGACGACGGCGCCTTCCATTTCATCGAGATGAACACGCGAATTCAGGTCGAACACCCGGTGACGGAAATGATCACCGGCATCGACCTCATTCTGGAACAGATCCGCGTCGCTGCCGGCAACGACCTGCAGCTTGGCCAGGACGGCGTCAAGTTTCACGGCCATGCCATCGAGTGCCGCATCAATGCCGAAAATGCCGTGTCGTTTCGGCCGTCGCCGGGCAAGATCATTCATTACCATCCGCCGGGCGGCTTAGGCGTGCGCGTCGATTCCGCCGTCTATCACGGCTATGCGATCCCGCCGTTTTACGACTCCCTCGTCGGCAAGCTGATCGTGCACGGCAAGACGCGCGTCGAATGTCTGATGCGGTTGCGGCGTGCGCTCGACGAGTTCGTGATCGACGGCGTCGAAACCAACCTGCCGCTGTTCCGCGCCCTGGCGCAGGAAAAGGACATCATCGACGGCGACTATCACATCCACTGGCTCGAGGAATTTTTGGCCCGCGGCGGCTTGGCATCGTAGATTTACGCTGACGCCAGTTCCGGAACGAGAGGCGTATTGGCGGCGTCAAGCAGGCTCATCATGAGCCGTCCGACCGCTTCCGGTTCGTAGGGTTTGCGCACAAATATCGCGCCTGGCACGCGCTGTTGCGGCTCGAGCCCCTCCACGCGGGCTGAGGCGTAGATCACGGGCAGCTCGGGCAGCATTGCTCGGGCGCGGCGTGCGAGCACGGTGCCGTCCATACCGTCACCGAGATTGATGTCGGTGAACAATATATCGACCGGCGCGGCAGCGAGATACCGCAAGGCTTCGCCAGCGCTGCCCGCCGCGTGTACGACAAAGCCCTGTTCCGACAATGCCTCCGCGACCCATTCGGCGATCAGGAGCTCATCCTCGACCAGCAGAATGCGAATTGGTAGGTTAACTCTCAAGGCCGTTTGCATTGTCGCGGTTCTTTGCGCTTTGAAAGGCCGAACGTCTCAGGGCGCCGAACGGTCCAACCTGACTAAAATTTTAGGCTGACATGATTTGCGCAGAGTTAATTAAACATGCGGCCGGTGACATATGACGCCGCACGGCCGACACCACGCGGCGGCGCGCCGCAGTCGGAACCGAAGCGGCGTGCCAAACCTCGGAAGAGGCCCGACCAAAAGCGCGCAATAAGCACGACCGCCGACCCTTGAACCGCGAAAACTTAGCCGGTTAAACGAACCCATGGCCAGCCGCGACTCCGTCCTGATCGACATTACGCCGGAGGTTCTGCTCAAGGCGTATGCCTGCGGCATCTTTCCCATGGCGGAAGGCGCCGACGATCCGGCGCTCTATTGGATCGAACCGGAACGACGCGGCATCATTCCGCTCGACCGCTTTCACGTACCGGGGCGCTTAGCGCGCACCGTTCGCTCCGATTGCTTTACGGTCTTCGTCGACCGCGACTTCGACGCGGTGATCACCGCCTGCGCAGAGCCGGCGCCTGGACGCGCGCGAACCTGGATCAACGGTCGCATTCAGCAGCTTTACCGCAAGCTCTACGAACGCGGCGACTGCCACAGCGTCGAAGCCTACGATGGCGATCGGCTGGTCGGCGGCCTCTATGGAGTGTGCCTCGGCCGAGCATTTTTCGGCGAGAGCATGTTTCATCTCGCCCGCGACGCGTCGAAGGTTGCGCTGGTTCATCTGGTGGCGCGACTCAAGGTGGGTCAGTACCGGCTGCTCGATACCCAGTTCGTGACCGACCACCTGCGCACCTTCGGCGCGACCGAGGTACCGAGGCCGGCTTACCACAAGCTGCTCGATGCGGCTCTGGTCGGGGCCGGGAACTTCGAAGCGCTGCCGCTCGACCGGCCGGTTCCGGGCCGCGCCGCGCTTGCCGTGCTGAACAAGGGCTGAGCGGTTACTGCGGCGGCGGCTCGGCGGCGCGCGGCAGCGGACGCGTCGCGCGCTGATGCGGTTGTGCCGGGTGACGAGCTCGCGCCGGGGCC
>JASHPU010000277.1 GCA_030037885.1 Xanthobacteraceae bacterium
CTCGGCGAGGTCCATCTGCTTGGCGAGGATGCGGCGGTTGGCGAACAGCACCTTGGCGGCGCCCGAAACCGTGAGACGGCCGCGTGCGGCATGCCACTCGGCGAGCACGCCGCGCGGCTCCAAGGGCAACGCGGTATGACGCTGCGTGGAAAAGCGCTCGTGCCGCGTATAGGGCGCATCCTTGAACGCCGCCGCGGCGTCGCCCAGCACGGCGCGAAACAGCATCGAGACGTTGCTAGGCTTATCGTCGAACAGCAGCGCCTGCTTGCTCAGCGCGCTTTGCCAATTGGCGACCGCCGGCAATGGCTCGATGTCGACCTCGATCGCGCCGATGGCGTCCTCGGCCAGCGCGGCGCTGTCGGCGAGCGCCATCGCCAATGCCTCGCCGACGTAGCGGATCTTGTCGCGCGCCATCACTGGCTGGGCGAACGGCGCGAAATCCGGCAGCGGCTGCAGCCGCATCGGCACGACCGGGATTTTTGCACCCAAATCAGCGGCCGTGATAACGGCGTGAACGCCCGGCATTTGCCTGGCGCACGCCGCATCGATCGAACGGATGCGGCCATGCGCAACGGAGCTGCGCAAGATCGCCGCATGCAGCACATCCTTGCGGGCGAGATCATCGACGAACTGGCCGCGGCCGCGAACCAGACGCAAATCTTCGAGGCGTTCGATCGGCTGGCCGACGAACGAATTGACCGTCCTCATGCGCCGTTCCCGCCGCCGCGGCGCCGATAGGCGGTCCGCGCATCGAGCACGGCTTCGACGATCGAGATGTAGCCGGTGCAGCGGCACAGATTGCCGGACAGCACTTCGCGCACCCGATCGGCGTCGCAATTCGGCTCTTCGCTCAACAGCGCGTGCGCGGTGGTGATCATGCCGGGCGTGCAGAAGCCGCATTGCAGGGCGTGATGCTTGCGGAACGACGCCTGCAGCGGCGTGAGGCCCTCGTCGCGGGAGAGGCCCTCGACCGTGACCACTTTGGCGCCTTCGGCCTGCACGGCGAGCATCAAACAGGAACGCACCGCGGCGCCGTCGACCAGCACGGTGCAGGCGCCGCAGACGCCATGCTCGCAGCCGACGTGGGTGCCGGTGAGCCGCAGCTTGTGGCGTAGGCAATCGGCCAGGGTCAGGCGCGGCTCGACCTCGACTTCGACCCGCTTGCCGTTGACTTCAAATTTGACGGGCATGAGCACTCACGCACCAACCGCTCATTCCCGCCCAAGCGGGAATCCAGCAGGAAAACAAGTTTGCTCCAGAACGCCGCCCCGGGTCCGCGCTTTCGCGGGGACGAGCGGTCGATGCCAGGCGAGGCGAGCGCATCATGTCGTTTTCAGCCCGGCCGCGTCGCGCAGCGCGCGCTCGACCATGACGCCGATCAGGGCCTTGCGGTAGGCGCCGCTGGCGTGGATGTCGTCGGCCGGATCGACGGAGGCGGACGCCGCGGCCTCGGCCTTCGCAATGACGGCTTCATCGATGCTGGTGCCATTGATGGCATCTTCGGCGGCTTTCAGGCGCAGCGGGCGATCGGCAACGCCGATCGCGCCGATGTGTGCGTTACGCGCCTTGCCGCCGTCCTCGTCGTAAAACAATGCCGCGGCCGCCATCGCGAAATCGCCGCGGCGGCGGGCGAATTCCTGAAAGCCGAAGCGCCGCTTGGCGGGCCACAGCGGCAGCCGAATCTCGGTGATGATCTCGTCGGACTGCAGCGCCGTCGTCAGCGGGCCTTGGAAAAAATCCGCAGCGGCGATGACGCGCGCACCGGCTTTGCCGGTCACCGCGATCTTGGCCTCGCAGGTCACCGCGATGCCGGGCAGCTCCGCGGCCGGATCGGCGTGCGCCATGCTGCCGCCGACGGTGCCGCGATTGCGGATCTGATAATGCGCGACATGCGCGACCGCGGCGATCAGCAGCGGATGCGCGGTGCGCAGCCGCGCATCGTCGAGAATCTCGCGCCAGCGCACCATGGCGCCGAGCGCGATGCCCTCGTTGGTGATTTTGATGTGCCGCAGTTCGGCGACCTTGCGCAGATCGACCAGCAGCGACGGCAAAGCGACGCGGAACGCCAGCATCGGCACCAGACTCTGGCCGCCGGCCAGCGGCTTGGCTTCGCCGTCATGGGCGGCGAGCAGCGCGACGACCTCGGATACGCTGGTCGGACAGGCGTAATCGAAGGGCGGCAGTTTCATGGTGCGGAACGTTCGCTGCGCGGTGCCGGAAAAGCCGCATGGAGAAGGATTTTTCCTAGCATCGCGCTCGCACGCCGGTCAACGCGCGGCGCAAGTCGCGCGCGCAGCCTGAATCATCTGCCACAGCCGCGGCGGCGACAGCGGCAAGTCGCGCGGCTCTACGCCGAGCGAGCCAAGCGCCGCGGCGACCGCGTTGGCAACGACGCCGCCGACCGGGATGATGCCGCCCTCGCCGGCGCCCTTGGCGCCCATCGGATTGAGTGGCGACGGCTTGTCCTCCAGCGCGACGGCGCGGATCTGTGGAAAATCGCTGGCGGTCGGCATCAGATAATCGGCGAACGAGCCGGTGAGCAGCTGGCCGTTCTCGTCATAGATGAAGTGCTCCAGAAAGGCACCGCCCAGCCCCTGCACCACGGCGCCGATGCACTGGCCGTGCAAGGTCAGCGGGTTGACGATGCGGCCGACGTCTTCGACGGCGACATAATCGATCAGCTCGACGTGGCCGGTTTTGGCATCGACGGCCACGTAAGCGGCGTGCGCGCCATACGAATAGGTGCGCTTGGCGCTGGCGAAGGTGCCATCGGCGCAGAGCCCGGCAAATTCCTTCAGCGCGATCGCGGCGCGCGCCGGGGCCGGGCCGACCGCCATGCCGCGGTCGATGACGATGTCGCTTGCTTGACACTGCAAGCGTTTTGCCGCGGCCTCGCGAATGAGCGTGCGCAGCTTTTGCGCGGCGTCGCCGATGGCATTGCCGCCCATCACGATCGAGCGCGACGAGAACGAGCCGAAGCCCTGCGCGACGTAGTCGGTCGAGCCGTGCAGCACCCGGTTGATGCGCTCCATCGGTACTTCCAGCGCGTCGGCGGCGATCTGCGCGAACACGGTCTCGACGCCCTGGCCGACCGAGGACGAGCCGACGAACAGCGAGATCGAGCCGTCGGCTTCGACCGCAAGCCGCACGTTCTCGCGCGGCCCGGTGCCGCCGCCTTCCAGATAGCAGCCGACCGCGATGCCGTGGTGCCGGCCGTCGATCAGCTTGCCGTTGAGCTTTGCGCGCTCGGCCCACTTGAACTCCGCCAGACAGCGGTCGAGCGTGATCTGATAATCGCCGCTGTCGCATTCGCTCTCGATGTCGAGCACCTGCACCTTGGGCAGCGGGTACGGCATGTCGGCTTCGCGGATCAGATTGCGGCGGCGAAATTCGACGCGGTCGACGCCGAGATCGGCCGCCGCCATGTCGAACAGGCGCTCGCGGCAGAAATCGGATTCGAAGCGGCCCGGGCCGCGATAGGTGCCGACCGGCGTCTTGTTGGTGATCACCAACGACACGTCGACGCGGACGTGCGGTATCCGGTATGGCCCGGCCAGCACCTGGGCAATATTGCGCGCCGCAGTGGCGCCATTGGTGCGCACATAGGCGCCGATGTCGGTGCAGGCATGGGCGCGCAGCGCGATCAAGGCGCCGTCACGCGCGCAGGCGATTTCCAGGTCGCATTCCATGTCGCGCGCGTGATTGAGCGCGGTGAGGTTCTCGCGGCGGTCTTCGGTCCATTTGACCGGCCGGCCGAGAAGGCGCGCGGCGAACGGAATCAAAAAGTCCTCGGGATAGAACTCGCCGCGCGCGCCGAAGCCGCCGCCGACGTCGTATTCGACCATCCGCACCGACGCTTCCGGCAGGTTCATCATCTGTGCCAGCGCGCGGCGGTTGGTGAACGGCACCTTGCAGGCGCCGCGCACGGTGATGCGCGCGTTGGCGTCGTCCCATTCGGCCAGCAGACCGCGCGGCTCCATCGGCACCGCGGCGTGGCGCTGCACGGAAAAATGCTCGCGGCGCCGGTACGGTGCGCTGTTGAACGCAGCGTCATCGGCCTTGCCGCGTACCGCCGTGATGGTGTCGGGCACGTTGGTGCCAACGGTCTCGAACAGGATGATGTCGTCCTTGCGGGCAAACTCGCGGTCGGCGACGACACGGAGCGCCTCGATATCGACCGCGATGGCCTCGAGCGCGTCCTCGGCGAGCGCGGCGCTTTCGGCGATCACCACCGCGATCGGCTCGCCGACATAGCGGACCTTGCCATCGGCGATGACCGGTTGCTCGAAACGCCGGATTGCCGGCGTCGGATCGTGGCGCAGCGGAATGGTCGGCACCGTGCCGATGTCCGCAGCCGTGATGACGGCATGAACGCCGCGCCGCGCCCGCGCCGCGCTGCTATCGATGCTAAGGATGCGGCCGTGCGCCACCGAACTGCGCAGGATCGCCGCATGCAGCATGTTTTCGACGGCGAGATCGTCGACGTATTGGCCGCGGCCGGTCAAAAAACGCAAATCTTCCAGGCGCTCGATCGGGCTGCCGACGAACAGGTTGCTGGCGCGTTTTGGCGCGGTCGTGCTCATATGACGATGCTGGCTTCCAGGTTGATCAGCGCCCGCGCCACGCTGAGCGCGGCAAGCGCCGAGGTTTTCGGATTGGTGCGCGACGGCTTGCCTTGCAACTGGATGGCGAAGCGGCCGGCGGCGCCTTCGACTTCGATCTCATGCACGTTGCCGGGCGCCTCGGGATCGGCGACGAGCTCGACTTGCGTTGCCTCGAAGCCAAGGCCGGCGAGCGCAAGGGTGGCGGCGACATTGGCGTTCTGCGGATAGAGCAAGGCCGCTTCGCCGGCAGTGCCGCGATAGAGCACGGTGCGCGCCGTGAGCTTGTCGAGATCGGCGATTTTTTCGGCCGGCGTACCGCGCCACGCCGCGGGCGGCTTGCGCGAACGGTAGCGCACCGCATGCAAGCCGCCAAGCCGCATCGCCGCAACGGCGTCGACGCCGCCGATGGCGCCGGCGGGCAGCAGGATGCGGCTGTTGCCGCGGCGCGCAGCGGCCTTGAGATTGTCCAAGAGTCTCGGCTCGGCCAGCGCGCCGATCGAGATGACGAGTAGATCAACGCCGCGCGTCAGAATGTCGGCGCCGAATTGGCCGAGCGCGTGCTGGCTCGCGACTTCGGCGACCAATTCGGGTCCGCGCGCCAATAAATCGTCCAGCGACTCGACGATGCCGATGCCCGGCAACGCCGCGCGCGCTTCTGCGATGCGTCCAGGCTCGCACAACGCGCCGACCAATTGGACATCCGCCGCGGACTTTTGCAGCGCCGCGACGGCGTCGCGCGCAATGCCGCCGTAGCCGATCAGCCCGACTTTTTTGGTCACAATCGCATCCCCGTAGAGTTCCACTGCTTCGGATGCACCGAGGCGCGATGCGGCGCACGAACGCGGCTCGCCTACCTCCAGCCGGCAAAACTCAAACCGGTGCCGGTGCCGGCCGGCGTGCGGTAGCCCGGCACGTATTCGAACCAATCGAGGTCGAGATGCTCGCAGGCGCCGGCGACGCCGACCCAGTTGAGAATTTCCGAGCTGCCGGAATGGAGCTTGTTGCGCGGCAGGTTCTGCAAGAAGCCGGCGTCCTTGTCGGCGCAGGCTTTGAGAATGGCACGGTCGAACTCCTCGTCGACCAGAAAATGGCTCAAGCCGCCGGACGCGATGATGCCGACGCGCGTGGCGCCGGAAAAAGCTTCGACCGCCCGGCGCAGCGCCTGGCCGAGTTCGTAGCAGCGCCGCGGCCGCGGCTGGTTCGGCGGGAAATACGTATTGAGGAAGACCGGCACGATCGGGATCGGTTTTTCGGCATCCATCAGGCGGCGGTGCACATAGGCCATGCCGTGGCCTTCACCTTCGCCCTCGCGCATGCGCTTTGACGAGGCCGGATCGAAGCCGTGGTCCATCAAGTATTCGATCAGGTGCAGCGCGAGCTTGGCGTCGACCGGATAGGGGCGAGGCTTGGTGTCTTCGAAAAAGCCCTGGCGGTTCTTGACGTACCATTCCGGAAAGCGGCGGCGATACTGCGCGTGCTGCTCGTTGCTGTTGAGGATGGTGTCGCCGTAATAGATCGCAAACGTCGGCCGCGCGTCTTCCAGATAGGCTTCGTCCTGGTCGTCGCTCATGACGATCAGGGTGTCGAGGCCGGCGCCGTTGAGAACGCGGGAAAGCCGCGCGGTGGCGGCGCGCGCCTTGTTCTGCCGCGCCGCCAGTTCGGCCGGCTTGACCATCTCGGCCATCTGCGGATCGGCTTTTTCCAGGAGCTCGGCGTAAGTCGTCGGCCGGCCCTCCCTGTCGCGGTGCTTGATCGTCTCGTCGGTTTCGCGGAAGCGCAGTAGCGTCTCGTCGGAGGCGAGCAGCATCGGGGTATGCGAGCTTCCGAGCCCGAGCACGATCTTGGCCATCTGCAACTCCCTTCGACCGTTTATACCGATCGTACTTATCGCTGACTCATTTCCTCACCCTGAGGTGCGCGCCCTAAGGCGCGCCTCGAAGGATGCAGGCCACAGCGCCTCGGCCTGCATCCTTCGAGGCTCGCTTCGCTCGCGCCTCAGGATGAGGGCCAAATACTGAAGCGGTTTGGCCGGATGGTAGCATATCGGCGGCGCGCCGCGGCAGCGTTGCGGCGGTTGAGACAACCCGCTCCTGGACAAGCGCAGGCCGGGATGGTGTGACTAGGCGTGGTTCGCCCGCAAAAGCGCGGGAGATCGCTGCGGGACGCCGCCATGCTGACCATCCTGTTCGACGGAACCGCCTACGGCATGCTCTTGTTCGTGCTGGCGTGCGGGCTCTCCGTCACGCTCGGGTTGATGAACTTCATCAACCTCGCCCACGGCGCCTTCGCCATGGCGGGCGGCTATTGCACGGTGGTGCTGGTCAACCGCATCGGCGTGCCGTTCGCGCTCGGCCTGCCGCTGGCCTTTCTGGCGACCGCCTTGCTCGGCGGCCTGTTCGAACGCACGCTTTACGTCCACGTCTATGCCCGGCCGCATCTCGACCAGGTGCTGTTCACCATCGGCCTCGTCTTCATGTCGGTGGCGGCGACCGATTACGTGATGGGCTCGTCGCAGCAATTCGTGCGCATTCCAGAGGCGCTGGCCGGCCAGTTCAACGTGTTCGGCATCGGCATGGGCAAATATCGGCTGCTCATCATCGTGGTGTGCGGCGTGCTCACCGCGGCGTTGCAGCTGATCTTGGCGAAGACGCGGTTCGGCAGCCGGCTACGCGCCGCGGTCGACGACCAGCGCGTCGCGCGCGGGCTCGGCATCAATGTCGGCGCGGTGTTCGGCATCACCTTCGCCTTCGGCTCGGGCCTCGCCGGGCTCGGCGGCGCGCTCGGCGCGGAAATCCTCGGCCTCGATCCGACCTTTCCGCTCAAATACATGATCTACTTTTTGATCGTGGTGACGGTCGGCGGCACTTCGAGCATCACCGGGCCGTTCCTGGCCTCGATCCTGCTCGGCATCGGCGACGTTGCCGGCAAGTATTACGTGCCGACGCTCGGCGCCTTCGTGATCTACGCCATCATGATCGTGGTGCTGATCGTAAGGCCGCAGGGCCTGTTCGCCCGCGGCCCGGCGCGGTGAGCGCGATGACGCCGCTCGCCGCCGACGTCGCGCAGCGGCTGCGGCGCCGCGCCCGCTGGTCGGGTTTCGAAATCGCGTTCTGGGTCGTCGCCTTCGCCAGCATCTGGCTGCTGCCGCAAAAGCATTTGATCCTGACCGAGACCGCGATCCTGGCGCTGTTCGCGCTGTCGCTCGACCTCATCCTCGGCTATGCGGGCATCATCTCGCTCGGCCAGGCAGCGTTCTTCGGCACCGCCGGCTATTTTGCCGGCCTGGTCGCCAAATACGGGCTCATCAACGACCCGGTGCTGGCGCTCGTCTGCTCCGGCCTGGTGGCGGCCGCGCTCGGCTTCGTCACCAGCTTTCTGGTGCTGCGCGGCTCGGACCTCACGCGCCTCATGGTGACGCTCGGCGTGTCGCTGATGCTCGGCGAGCTCGCCAACCGCTATTCCAACATCACCGGCGGCGCCGACGGGCTGCAGGGCATCACCGTGGCGCCGATCCTCGGCTTGTTCCAGTTCGACATGTTCGGCCACACCGGCTATGCCTATTGCCTGAGCGTGCTGTTTGTTTGTTTCCTGGTCGCGCGGCGCCTCGTCTATTCGCCGTTCGGCCTGTCGTTGCGCGCGATCAAGGGCAACGCGCTACGCGCCGGCGCCGTCGGCATTCCGGTCAACGCGCGGCTCGTCGCCATCTACACCATTTCCGCCGGCTTCGCCGGCATGGCCGGCGCGCTGCTGACGCAAACCACCGCGTTCTGCTCGCTCGACGTGCTGTCGCTGGAGCGCTCGGCCGATCTGCTGCTGGTGCTGATCATCGGCGGCACCGGGTATCTGTACGGCGGCCTGATCGGCGCCGTGATCTACAAGTTCATGCAGGACTGGATCGCGACGCTCACCCCGCAATACTGGCAGTTCTGGATCGGACTGTTGCTCGTCGCCATCGTGCTGGTCGGCCGCGACCGCATGGCGGCGTGGCACGAGGCGGCGCGTGCCGCGCTGGCGCGGTTTTTTACCGGCGCCATGGCATGGCGGCGTCGCCCGGCGCTCGGCGGCGCCGCGCCGGACCGGCGCTGAACTCATGGCGATCCTCGAAACCATCGGCCTCGCAAAACGCTTCGGCGGCATCGCCGCCGTGGCCGACGTGACGCTCGCCATCGAAAAAGGCGCGCGCCACGCGCTGATCGGGCCGAACGGCGCCGGCAAGACCACGGTGATCAACCTCTTGGGCGGCGTGCTCAAGCCCAGCGCCGGCCGCATCCTGCTCGAAGGCCGCGACATCACCGCGCTCGACCGGCACCAGCGCGTGCGGCTCGGCATGGCGCGCACGTTCCAGATCAACCAACTGTTCCTCGATCTGACGCCGCTCGAAGCGATCGTGCTCGCCGTGTCGGAGCGCCTCGGCTTCGGCTTCGATTGCTGGCGGCTGGTCGGCCGCAAGGGCGCGGTCGCCGACGAGGCGGCCGACATCGTCGAACGCTTTCGCCTCGCCGACGTGATGCACGAGCGCACCGCGATCCTGCCCTACGGCAAGCAGCGGCTTCTGGAAATCGCGCTCGCCTTCGCCTGCCGGCCGCGCGTGCTCTTTCTCGACGAGCCCGCCGCCGGCGTGCCCGAGGCCGAGCGCCACGAGCTCCTTGCCAGCATCGCGGCGCTGCCGGCCGACGTTACCGTATTGTTGATCGAACACGACATGGATCTGGTGTTCTCGTTCGCCGACCGCATCTCGGTGCTGGTCAACGGCGCGCTGTTCGTCGACGGCGCGCCTGACGCGGTGGCGCGCGATCCGCGCGTCAAGGCGGTGTATCTCGGCGAGGAGCTCGATGCCTGACCTCCTGGCCATCGAGCAGCTCTCCGCCGGCTACGGCGAAGCCGTGGTGCTGGCCGGCGTGTCGCTGTCGCTTAACGAAGGCGAGGCGCTGGCGCTGCTTGGCCGCAACGGCATGGGCAAGACCACGCTGATCAATTCGATCGTCGGCGTCACCCGCTATTTCGGCGGCAGCATCGCGCTCGACGGCGCCGACATCACGACGCTGCGCCCCGACCAGCGCGCCCATGCGGGCATCGGCTGGGTGCCGCAGGAGCGCAACATTTTCAAATCGCTTTCCGTGCACGAGAACCTCACCGCCGTGGCGCGGCCGGGACCGTGGACCACCGCGAAGGTCTATGCGCTGTTTCCGCGGCTTGCCGAGCGGCGGCAGAATCTCGGCAACCAGCTCTCCGGCGGCGAGCAGCAGATGCTTGCGGTCGGCCGGGCGCTGGTGCTCAACCCGCGGGTCATGCTGCTCGACGAGCCGCTCGAAGGCTTGGCGCCGATCCTGGTCGAGGAGCTCTTGGCGGCGCTGCGCCGCATCATCCGCGACGAGGGCACCTCGGCCATTCTGGTCGAGCAGAACGCCCAGAAAATCCTCGGCGTCGCCGACCGCGCCATCATCCTGGAACGCGGCGCCATCGTGCACGCAGCCGCCAGCGCCGCGCTCGCCGCCGACCGCGCCGCGCTGGAGCGCCACCTCGGCGTCACCGACAGCGGGCCGCGCCGCAGCGGCCGGATCATGCGATGAGGGACGCCGCGGCCGGTTTAGAGTTGCAACTATAACATAACTTGTCCTAAAGTCGCATCGGGGGCGGCTTCTCAGTCATTGCGTTGGATGGCCGGCGGCGCCGCTTGCAAAAGATTTTGTGAGGGAGCTTCCAATGACACGCCAACCGCGGCGCCGCAGTGCGCCGGCCGCGCAGCCGGGCCCAGTCGATAATACCCAACCGAGACAAATCGGACACCCGGTTTTCGGCCAACCACAGCCTACGCCAGATCCGGAGCAATTCGAGGTCAAGCATCCTTCCGATAATCCGGTCTACAAAGAAATCGACGAGTTGAATCGTGAGCACAAGCTCAAGCCGCTGCCGTTTCCTTTGCCTGGCGGTCTGCCGGAGCCGCGACTTGCCCTGGCCGACGTATTGGGAGTGAGTGCCGCGTCCTTGCAGCGAACCGTCACGACAAACAAGCAAATCGTGTTCCACGCCGTAGGCGATACCGGCAACGTACGCGGTCCGAAGGATCAAAATCTGGTCACTGATAAGCTGATCAGCGACTTTGGCGACGAGGATGACGACAAACCGCTGTTTCTGTTCCACCTCGGCGACGTGGTCTACAGCTTTGGCGAGGGGCAATATTACTATGACCAGTTTTACGAGCCGTATCGCGACTACCCGGCGCCGATCCTGGCAATAGCCGGCAATCACGATGGGATGGTCCCGCCCGGAAGCAAAGCCAAGACGTTAGCGGCATTCATCGAGAACTTCTGCGCAAAACGGTTCCAGGTGGCGCCGGAGGCGGGCGGCCTGTCGCGCACGGCACAAATCCAACCGGGCGTATTCTTTACCCTGGAAGCGCCGTTCGTCCGTATTCTGGCACTCTATAGCAACACGCTGGAAGATCCGGGCGTGATCGCCAACGCCGACATCGGCAACGCGCAACTCGATTATCTCAAGGCAGCCCTGTCGCGCGTTAAATCCGAGGGCTTCAAGGGCGCGCTGCTGATCGCTCATCATCATCCGGCCTACACCGCCGGCAGCAAGCACGGCTGGAGCCCGCAGATCGTTTCGCAGATCGATGACATCTGCAATCAAACCGAAGTTTGGCCGCACGCCGTGCTCTCCGGGCATGCCCACAACTATCAGAGGTTCACGCGCCTCCACGGACAGACGCAAATTCCCTACCTGATTTGCGGCAATAGCGGTCATGGCTTGACCAAGCTGACGCGCAAGGGCTCAAGTCCGCTGCGAACGCCGCAGCCTCTTAAGGTGACGGGACACGCCGACAAAATCACGCTCGAGAACTATGATGATCAAGATTTCGGATATCTGAGGGTCATCGTCACCGCGGCACAGTTGCGGATCGAATATCACCCGGCGAGTGACGGTACCGAAGCCAAGACCCCGGACGATTTCGTCACCGTCGACTTGGCAACCCGCAAGCTGGTGCATTTCACAGGCTAGCGAGGCTTCGCCTCAGACCGACGAGGCGTGCAGGGCTTCATCGCCATCGATGACCAGAATTTTTATCCAGCGATGCGGCTTGGCGACTCCTTCTCCCCGCACGCGGGGAGAAGGTCGGGATGAGGGGGCGCCGCCGTCGACGCGGCGGCGAAGATTGTCTCCCAAACGCCTGCAATATTTTCCAGCACTTCGTTATTCCAGAAACGCAGGATGCGGTAGCGATGTTCGAGGAGCCAACGATCGCGGATGGCGTCGCGCCTGCTC
>JASHPU010000006.1 GCA_030037885.1 Xanthobacteraceae bacterium
ACGTTTTTGGTTTTTTTCCATAGCTTAAAAAAGGTCGGGTATGTCCGGTCGGCCGGGTCGCATCAATAACGGCAACGGTTTTTGGTGGCCCGACGTCTGGCCCGACGTTGGGAAAATGTCGGGGCAACGCCGATTTAGCCGGCGAACGCGCGTGGTTGCGCGTGCGTACCGTTCGCCGGCGCGCCATTCCCACTCGAGGGGCTCTCCCGGAAATGGCTTCCTAAAAATGGGGCGAGTTGGCGCTTGGGGCTGGCGGCTCGTGGCTGTCCTCCGTTGCCTATGATCTTAGCGAAAGGGGGTTTGTGCTGTGGCTGTCATCTTCGATGTCGACACGAGGTCCTTTGATAAACTCGCGGCAAAGGTCGCTGCGATCGGGCGTGATGTGCGGCCGGCGCTGGCCCGCGCGCTCAACCATACCGGCGATAAGGCGCGGACACAGGTGATCCGCGCGCTGGTCAAACAGACGGGCGCCAAATACGGCGCGGTGCGCAAGGCGCTGACTTCGCGGCCGGCGACGGCCGGCGCGCCGGTCTATCGCATCATCGCGCAAGGGCCGTACCTTTCGCTGAAGGAGTTTGGTGCGCGGCAGACCGGGGCGGGTGTCAGCGCGGCGCCGTGGGGCAGGCGCCGCGTGTTTGCTCATACATTCATTATCCCGTCGCTCGGCGGCCATGTCTTCGAGCGCAAAGGAAAAGCCCGCTTGCCCCTCCATAAACTTTGGGGGCCGGCTTTGCCTAGAGAATTGGTGAAAGACCAGACCAAAGCTGCATTTGAGACCACCGTGGCGGTCGAACTGCCAAGGCGTGTCGCCCATGAGATCGAGGCGGTTCTCGGCGGTAAGGTGCGCGGCGGCTAGCGCGTCGAAAGCTCTTTCGTGCGAGCGCGCGGTTTAGAAAGCCCAGCGGTCTTCGCGGCGCATCGTGAGCTTAAAGGCCTAGCGGGTCCTTCCCGGCTATCCGGGCCAAACGGTCGCGCCGCGCCCGAAAAAGCGCTAGCCGGACCAAACAAACAATGCCTCAACACTTGCAACACCTCAGTCAACAGGTCGGCCTAAATGTCGGATGAAACAAACAACGCCGGCGCCGATGATGATGGCCTCTGGCTTTCGATCAGCGACGTTGCGCGCGAAAAGAACGTCGATAAAGCGGCAATATCGCGCAAAGTTGTTGAACTGGAAAAGGCAGGCCGCATCGAGGTGCGCTTTGGCCCTAACCGGACCAAACTGGTCAATCTGGCGCAGTTTGACGCCGAGGTCGGCGAGGTTACGGATTTCGTTAGGGAACAGGCCGCGCGGTTCAGCGACGATCTGATCGGCGACTCCCGCTACAGGGATGCGCGGATCAAGAGCGCGCAATACGACGCGCTTAGAAAACAAATCGAAATGCGAAAGCTCGTCGGTAACCTGGTCGAAATCGCGCAGGTGGACGAGGTAATCGCGCAAGTCGGCGAAGAGATCAAAAAGCCGCTCGAACAAATCCCGCTGCATGCCGATGAAATCGTAGCCGCTGCCGCGAGCGGCGGCGCCGTCGCGGTGCGCGCCAAGCTTCGCGAAATCATTTTCAGCGTCCGAACGCAAATCGCGGCGGCGCTCGCCAAGCTTGATATCCGGGCAAAAAATGGAGGGGCTGCCGAATGAGCGCTTTCGTTCCCCTTCTCTCGCTTGTCGCGGGCGGGCTCGCTCAAATCATCCAGCCGCAGGCGCCGATCGCGCCGTCAAAGTGGGCGGCCGAACACGTTGTGCTGCCGGACGGCGAATATGCGTCACAAAAAATCGACCTGTCCCGCACTCCGCATATCGTCGAGCCGCTCGACATGCTCGGCCCGGAGTCGCCGGTCAACGAGATCGGCGTAATGAAATGCACGCAATCGGCTTTCACCACGATGCTGTTGTGCGCGATCGGCCACTCAATCGACCGCGACCCGTGCGACATGATGGTGGTGCAGCCGACCGATGGCGCGCTAACGGACTTCAATTCCACCAAACTTAATCGGCTGATCGAGCGTACTGAAATTCTCGGCGGCAAAGGCGGAAAAATTTTGCCGCAAACGTCCCGCTCCGCCGCCGGCTCTACCACGTTCGAGAAAAAATATCCGAGCGGCGCGCTCAATCTCGCGCTCGCGTCCTCTCCCGCGCAACTGCGGATGAAGACGATCAAAAAAGCATTCTGCGATGAGGTGGACGAATACGAGGATGATCTGGAGGGCCAGGGCGACCCGCTTAAGCTTATCGCCGGTCGGCAAATGTCGTTCCTTGCCGCCGGCACTTGGAAGCGGGCCTACGTCTCCACGCCAACCGTCAAGGGCGTGTCCAAAATTGCGGAGATCTATGAGCGCGGCGACCAGCGGCGCTGGCACGTGCCCTGTCCGCATTGCCACTCGCGTTTCGTTTTTGAGTGGCGCTCGCCTTACGATCCATCGTCGCCGGGGCTCAAATTCAAAAAGACCTTTCCACATGAGTCGCATTACGTCACGCCATGCTGCGGAGTCGTCATCGAGCGCTGGCAAAAAATCGAACTCTATCGCTCCGGGGAATGGCGCGCGACGCAGCCTGGTCCCGGCCGATTTCCGACCTATCATTTTGACGCGCTCGCCTCGCCGTTTGTGCCGTGGGATGAAACTGCAAAGGAGTTTGTCGGCGCCGGCGATGACCCGACCAAGCTGAAAGCGTTTTGGAACCTTTTTCTCGGGCTGCCCTACGACGTCGCCGGCGATGCGCCGGATCATGAATTGCTGATGCAGCGGCGCGAAGATTATGAGCCGGGGCGCGTTCCTGCCGGCGCGTTGCTCATTAGCGCTTTCGCCGACGTGCAAATGCGCGGCATTTATGTAGAGGTTGTCGCCTGGGCGCCCGATCAGCAAAGTTGGACGATCTTCGCCGATTATCTCGATGGCGCCACAACCGACGTCGATGATGGCGCGTTCGCCCGGCTAACCGAACTGTATCAACGGCGCTGGCCCGACGCGTTCGGCAATGCTTGGCAGTTGGATGAGATCGGCGTCGACTCCGGTTATCGCACTGACGTGGTGTACGAATGGACGCGGCGGCATCCGGGCGCCAAGGCCACGAAAGGCATCGATGGCTGGAGCAAAGTGCCGCTTGGCCTCGCGTCCGACCAGGACATCGATTACCGCGGTCGCAGGATCAAGGGGGGCGCCAAGCTCCGCGCGATCGGCACGTGGCCGCTTAAATCAAAGTTCTACACCTATGTGGCGCTCACGCCGACCGCCCAGGGATCGGCGCTCGTTTACCCGCCCGGTTATTGCCACTTCGGCCGCTTCCTCGATGAAGGATATTTCAAACAGATAACGGCGGAATTTCTGGACGAGGAAACCTACCGCGGCCGTGTGCGCAAAATCTGGAAGCCGCGCGGCTCGCGAGAAAATCACTTCCTCGATTGTCGCGTCGGCAATCTCGCGATCTCTAATGCTTATTTTGTCGGGCTGGCCCCCGATGATTGGGCGCGGCGCGCGCGCGAGCGCGGTGTGCCGGCGGACCTGACCGAACCAGACCTGTTCAACCCCTTGTCTCGCTCCGCCGCGGCGGCTGCAGCGCCGCCGCCGGCGCCGGCGGCGGCCGATCGCAACGGCATCGAAGTTTCGCTTGCGGTGCTGATCGAACAACAGGCGCGCAAGCCTGAGAGTCCCGCGCCGGCCGATCCGCCGCGCGAGCAAACGCAGTCCGGGCAACCGCGCTCGCGCGATTATTTCGATGATCTAGCCGATATCAATCGAGGTCTGTGATGACGACAACAAACGCTAAGTCTGATCCGACGCTGGCATTCGTCGCCGGCGCGCTCGCCGATACGATCGGCGGCCGGCGTACTGAACAAACAAAGTCGCCTGCATCAAGCCGACCTAAAATCTATCTGGCCGACAATTCGCGCTTGCGCCCGGATGCTCACCGCCAGCGCGCGGCGATCGAACAAATCTGCGATCGGCACGGCCTGGTCGCCGAGTGGCCGAGCGAGCATTTGTTTTTTCCGACCGGACTCACGGTTTCGGCTCGCCTTAAGGTCGGGCCGCCGATCGATGATCCGGCGGCGCGCCGTGGGCTGGCCAAGTCTTGGCGCCTGATCGGCAATTGTCAGGCGCTCGTGGCGGAGGTCAGCGCGTTCCGCGGCGCCCACATGAGTCCGCTTATCGCGTTCGAGATCGGCGTTGCCGTTGTGCACGCGGTTCCGGTGTTTGCGTGGACGAAAGATGTTGCGGACGCACGGTTCATAGACCTGTTTGAACGTTTCATGTGCATCAACGATGACGTGTCGCCCGATGGCAATTGGCGCGACGACGACGGCGATCTGGTCGAGAATTTCGGCCTGGTCGAGTTCGCCGCGATCGCCGGCAATTTCGTTTCGCTGTCTCGCTCGATCGAGGACGCGATCGCGGCGGCGACTCGCCGACTCAAAGCGCGATAAAAAAAGCGCGTTCCTCGTCGTTAAACAAACAAAACCGCATCCGTTTTGCTGCGCTCGCCCGCGCCAAGTGGTGCCGCGAGTGCAGCAGAAATCCGTTCGCTAGGAGCGCTTCCATGACTCGCGCCCTCCCCTTCACTGAGGCCAGCTTGCGCCGCGCGATCTCCGCCGCGCGCAAGGCCGGCTTGCGCGTGATGGGCATTCGGCCGGACGGGACCTTGCTGGTAAGTGATGGGGACGGCGGGTCGGATGGAGTTGCGGGCGCGGCCGACCGGAGCGAATCTGGCGCCGGGGCCTCCCGCTCGCGATGGGAGGACGTTCGGGCATGACTCCTATGCGCATCGATTTCCCTTACCTGATGCCGGACTACGATCGCCACGGGAACCGGCGCCTTTACGTCCGCCGTCACGGCCGCAAGGTGCGGCTGCGGGCGCAGCCGGGCACGGAGGCCTTTGCACAAGCCTACGCGGAAGCGCTGCGGGTGCTGGACGGCCAAGGCGGCCCAGCGGAGCGCCCGGTGCTGAAAGGCGCGCCAGCGGGTACGCTGGGCTGGCTGGCGGCCTGCTACTTCGCGTCGGCCGAGTTTCGGGGCCTGGACCCTAAATCGCAGGCGACCCGGCGCGGCATCGTCGAAGAGTGCTTGCGCGAACCGCTCCGGCCTGGCGCCACAGATTTAATGCGCGATTGTCCGGTCGCGGTCCTTTCCCCGTCGCACGTCAAAATGCTCCGCGACCGTAAGGCAGGGAAACCGGGCGAGTCGGGCAAGCCCGGCGCGGCGAATAACCGCCGCAAGTATCTTTCATCGATGTTTGGTTGGGCCGTCGAGCAGGGCTTGATGCGCTCAAATCCGGCGCGCGAAATCCGCCGGATTAAATACGCAAGCGGCGGCTTCCATACCTGGACGGTCGAGGAGGTCCGGCAGTACGAGCAACGTCATCCGATCGGCACCAAGGCGCGGCTTGCGCTCGCCCTGCTCCTATTCCTCGGCGTGCGCCGTCAAGACGTGGTGCTGCTCGGACGCCAGCACGTCAGCAATGCGTGGCTCCGCATGGTGCCGCGCAAGACGCGCTACAAACGGGTCGACGTGTCGGAGAAGCCGATCCTTCCCGTTCTCGCCGACATCATCGCGCAAAGCCCGACCGGCGACCTAACCTTCCTGGTCACCGAATATGGCAAGCCGTTTTCGGCGAGCGGCTTCGGCAATTGGTTCAGGGCGCGCTGCGACGAGGCCGGGCTGCCGCATTGCAGTGCCCATGGGCTGCGCAAAGCCGGCGCGACGATCGCCGCGGAGAACGGCGCGACCGATCGGCAATTGATGGCGCTGTACGATTGGACGTCGGAGAAGCAAGCGAACGTCTATACCGCGGCGGCCAATCGCAAGCGCCTTGCCGGGGATGCGGCAAAGCTCATTGCCGGCGATCAAACAATGAACCTAAATTGCCCCACCGCGATTGCCCCACCTAAAATTTCGTCGGGAAGATCAAAGCGTTAGCGCTTGGCGTGGCAGGAGTGGAGGGACTCGAACCCCCAACCCCCGGTTTTGGAGACCGGTGCTCTGGCCAATTGAGCTACACTCCTAGGCTTGATTTACCTACGCAATTTCAAATGCTTTGGCAATTTGTCTCTTTTTCGTCTCCCCTAACGAGTCGCGGCCAACGGGAGCGTTCCGTTTAATCCTCAGACTGCGGATAGAATGGGGCATCCTTAAAGAAATAGATGGGGCTATCGACGCTCAGAATGGTTTTGAGTCCGTTGAGTTGGGCAGCGGTAATCACGAGCGAGAACATCGCCCATGTGATGGCCGCTGCGCCTATAACGGTGAGCGATGGCCCCAGAATAGCCAGGAAAGTCACAATTTCCTTGTCAAGCTGTGGGTGTGCGGCAGCCCACACCTGCATTTTTTGGACGATCTGGTCTACGTATTGGATTTGAGTAGCCACTGCGGCGATGAACGGGCCGCCGATGATGGCGAGCAACGTTTGCCAGTCGGTTTGGAGTTGCAAAATGGCGTCATTGTATTGCTGCGCAGAATTGCCAGCGGCTTGCTGCGCTGCTTGGAGCGGTTGCAGCTCGCGGGTCAGTTCCGCGATTTTTACCGTTTCGGCTTCGATGTTCGCCCGCGCTTTTTCGTGGGCTGCATTGACCTCGGCGGTCGTGCCGTTCCACTGAAGCAGGGCAGCTTGATTTTGTTGGATGCTCGCTTGTTGCTGTTGGATTTCCGCGGTGAGTTGAGCGACCTGGTTCGGGACGCCAGCCGCGGCGCCGACAATGTCCTGTACCCAGCCAGTGACAGCGCTTCCGGCGCGCTCCGCGAACAAGCCGATGATGAGGTTGTGGAAATAGCCGAACGTGCTGCCCATTGAGGAGGCGGACGCCGCTGCCGATTCGCTCATAGAGGCGAAATCCACCTCACCGGCAGTAAGTGCTTGCCCGCGAGTATCCGCGAGCATGATGATGAACGGGTATTGGTCGGGATGTTCGAGCGCTGCCCAGAGGACAAGCGCCAGGGACGCCATCGTACTCTTTACGCTGCCGCGAAAGCCGATGATTTCGAGGCGCTTGGCGTCGTAATCTTGCAGCGCGCTGGCCATCTCGTCAAAGAAATCCGAGAGGTCGGCTGGGAAGTGATGCGGAAGGTAGGTGAGGCAGAAACCCTTGAGGGTCTTGGCCGCTGCTCGGCGGATTTCGGGGTCGTCTACGAGACGCTCAAGTGCGAGCAGCTCCATACGGGAGGTCGTTTATCAAAGGATAGAAGCCATATTTTTTTGCTACGCGCGTCGTTTCGGCTTCCGCCTCATGCTCGACTTTCAGGCGGTACTCCAAGTCTCGAAGGTAACGGCTATGCACAACAGCGCTGCCACTGCCGTCTTTCTTGTGTTGGTGCTTGAAATGCCCGACTTCGTGCGAAACGTCTATCATTAGGTTGAGAAAATTCTTGTATTCAGTGGGCAGCTTCAAAAGTCTCAAGAGCAGAGTCCTCTGCCGCCCAAGAGTCGAAAGGTATGGCTCTTTCCGTTCCGCTTGATAGCTCCGAATTGGGTCAACGGTGATGATGTTCCATCGCTTACTTTTTTTCACTTGCCCACTTGGCATGGTGCAAGCCGCAAATCGTGAGGCCATCTGAGCGAATGGCCAACGTAATCGGAAGAGTGGCATATTCCTGTTGAAGTAAAAAAATTGCGAAGCGAAACCCTATATCAAGGCGCGCACACTCCCGGTAACATCCACGATAAAAACTTTCATAACTTACTTGATGCCGCGCTGCTCTAGCATGCGTAGATAACGTTGGTGCGATTCTTCGTCACTCCAGGGTTTCCAGGCACATCGTGTACATACGAAACTCCATGCCAGCCACTCAAAAGCTTGTGACCGAAAAGGCAACACCATAGTCGCAGTAGTCGCTTCATACCTTCAGTGTAACACAGCCAGCGCGCCTCACACCAGCGCATGCCGCGCTTCAGAGCGCCGAAGACGGAATAGGGCGTTTGAGGTGGCTGTCGCTCATGGTGCGGCAAAGGGCGCACGCTCGAACGGCGTACCTGATATGGGCTATACTATAGCACTTACAACGGGGACACACGACAGGGGAGCTTTAAATGTGGGCGACCTTTGAGCCAACGGACTATATCAACCTGTCAATTAGCGCGGCAACGTTGCTCACGGCACTGGCTTCTGTGGCAACGGCATTCGCCACAATGTCGGTTGTTAGGGAGATGTCAAAACAACGTCAAGAATCTCATCAACCGATCTTGGCAATCTATCCAACGTCCGGCTTTCTCACTGACAAAATCAATAAATCTGATGACCTCGGTCGTTTTGTAAAGTGGTTTTCACTAAGCTCTGGCCGTCCAGAAGAGACCAGTATTCGTGATGTGGGGCTTAAGCTAGCCAACATTGGGGTCGGCACTGCCAACGATTTTTCTGCTGAATTTGAGTTTCCGATGGAGGAATTCATTGATGCAATAAAAAAGCGATTAGAGGAGGTGCACGTCAGAGTGCCTATAAAGCTCGATACAGCAAAAGTGATCGAACTACTTGGTATGCCTGAAAATAGGTTCTTCTGGGGTGCATATAGAAAGGATTTTCTTTTACCTGCCCATTTCGGAACCAACGACTTGTTAAAGCTGCCAACGTCTTGGATCGTAGCAATCGGGCTGGCATTATTTGCAAGCTATTGTCGGCAATCTCGTGAAAGGCATCTCCAGGAGATTAATATTCCACCATTGCGAATAGCGATTGAGTATGGCGATATGACAGGTACAAGGCACCGTACTGCGTGGTCTTTAACGACGCGCGCATATCTCACAATACAGGGTATACCAGACACGCAGATTATAGAAGATTTCAACGAACTACCATCAGAACAGCGTATCTATTTCAATTTTGCTCCGAAGATGGACTGACAGGTATTTCCCGTGCGGGTACTAGCTGCTCAATGGTTTGTCTTGATAGCAGCCCCCCGCGTGTCCATGCTGCGATGACGATGGTACGAACTTCGGGCGGCAGTGGGTCGTAGTGCACTTCACTTGCGAGTACCCTCCACCGGCTTTTTGTACATGCCGGCGGCGGCTTCGGCTTGTAGGATGGCCAAGTCCATCATGACGATGTTCTTGGCGGCTTCGTTCACGTCGCGATTGATGGGCGGCTTGCCGCCGTCTTCGGGTTTCCAGTAGACGATTTTGTATAGACGCTCACGCATCATGCGGTAGTTCTCGCGCAACTCTGCGAGACGAGGCTCGATTTTGGCGTGGTCGATTTCGTATGAGATTTCGTTGCGAACTTTGCCGGTGAGCTTGCGGATATAGGTGTAGTCGAAGCCGCGGCCGAATACCTTTTCCATGCGCTCCTTAATAGCCATCACTGTGATGAGTGGCTTTTTGGCCATCTCGTCGCGGATTTGGTGGCGGATTTTTTCCTCGAAAGGTGGTAGATAACGCATTAGGGTATTATAGCCTAATACGGGAGGAGGGCATGTTTTACAGCTTACGAACGACCCTCGCGTTTGCCCTTTTTGTAATGTGTCCAATTCCCGCCAGTGCGTTCTGTCTTGCGGGGTACGGGAATTGCGAAGCTCAAGCGATCGGAGATACGCTAGAGACGTTCGGGCTAATCGGCAAATGGTCACAGGATTGCGGAAACGACTCGGCGCCGCGCCTAATCTATAGAAGCGTGCCACCTAGCTATGAAAAAATCTCTGGAAACGCAACGGTGCAGTTGGTGACAAAATGGGACATTATTTCAGCGGCATTGGTAACCGCCGACAAGTTGAAGTATGTTGCAATCACGCGGGCGGTCATTTTGAACGGTAGGGAGGCAAATGCGCAGCCACAACGGCTGGAAGCTGTATATCAAAAAGAAGGTCAAAAATTTCGCCTTATCGATTGGACTCTTTCGTATCAGGGTTTCATCTCAATCGGAGCGCGCGCAGGAATACAGTACGTTCCCGATCCGAGCGACCCTAAACATCATATGATCAATTCTGGCAGCCCAACGACTCCTATTGAACGTTGCCTTAATTAGGAGGGTTATTACTTGTGGTTTCCTTCCACGCCCACGTCTCCGCGTGCTTGGCGAGCGCGAGGTTTGTCTCGACGCTTTGGTATAGAGCGGCGAGCGACTTTTGGCCCTGTGAGTGGGTCATGAGCAGGAATTCCATTTTCTTTGAAAGTGCGGTGCGGCGTTCCTGCAAGGTCTTGCGTTTGTCGCGATTATCCTTGGTGTGGCTGTAGAGGGCGGTTTCGAGCGCCTTGATTTCCTCGGCGAGCTTGTTGTCGTCGGCTTTGAGCTTGGTGTAGTCGGCAGTCAAGTCATCGAGCTGCTTGACGATGTAGTCGGCGTTGCAGGATGCGGTCCACGCTTTTTGGCGACATTCGTGGATGAAAGTCTCGCAGTGTTCTTTTTGCTGCTCATCGGTGAAGGTCATACGATAAGGCGATAGCCGCCAAATAATTCGGGTCGATCGGTGTGATTGCAGCCTACCTCGATGGTGTGATCGTCGATTTTCCGCAGAAGGATACCGAACGGCAGTCTGAGGCCGTCACCCTCGAAAGCATATCGAGCCGTAAGATGTATCCGCTCCCACGTCGGACATAGGCTTGTCGAGTTCCTTTCGCTGTTCTGGGCTGAATGTCATAGTGATGCAATCAGTATACCCTATCGCGGAAGCTTCAGCACTTCTTCGAAGTCGCCGCTGAGGACATGGACAATCGCCCACATGACCACGCACAACGCGAGGAACAATACCATGAGGGCCAGTACGGTGAGCGCTCCGAGTAACGCGCCAAGGCAGCCTTCCGCTATCAGCTCGATCATGCGAGTTTGGGAGCGTCCACGAAGTGGATGGGGATGCCTTTGTAGTCTTTGACATTTGCGCCGAGGAGGGATACGAGCTGGGAGTATTGGTGGTCGGTCATTTCTATGGCAAGCGGCAGTGTCAGGCGCATCCACGCGTCCAAGCTGGTGATGGTGAAATTGTCGTGGGGAAACCTCATGCGTCGTTTTCGCCGTACGGCGCGGGGTGGCTTGGGACGGACGCTTTGGGAAGGATGAGGACTTCGGGATCTTCGGGAATCATGCGCTTTGAGTAGGGGAGAAGTTTTGCCGGGTCGTTGTCGAGGAGGAAGGTGTCGAGGTCTTCGTCGTCGTTCATAGCGTCCGCAGATAGGCGAGTTCTTTGCGCCAGTCAGTTGCGGAAGTGTGGCGCGGTCGCCAGCTATCCTTTTCGCACGCGTCCCAAAGTGTAACACGGTCGGGTGGCAAGCCGCTCAATGGATCTGCGCGCTGGTCGCGCTGTCGTGTGGGGCTACGCCTGGAGCCGCAATCGTCCAATCCGCTTACGACCGCGAGCAGATCGCCGGCAGCACGCTGCACGACGACAGCCTGCAGGTATTGCAGGCCAAATGCCGTGACGACGGCACGGGCAAATATCTCTGCGATATCACGTTTATCTCGAAGAAGGATCCGGCCGAGCGGCCGTTCTTCGACATCGTGGCGATCGCCCGCGCGCCGGCGGCTGGCAGCTCAAGAGCGGGCTGTGCAAGCACTGAAGCGACGCGGCCTCCGCTAACGTGGCGTGCCGCCGGCGCGCCGGCCAGTCGGCCCGCGCCGCGGCAGGCGAGCGTCGGTGCGTTCAACCAGTGCGGGGGGGTTCGAGAAAGCTATTCCGGCAGGCGCCGTTGCGCTCGCAGCCGGTGCTCCGAAGCCACAACTGCACCGATTTTGCCTGGACAGCCGGTGGCAAACGGCGGCGGTCAGATCGGCGGGCACGCAGCTTGGTGCCCGGCTGATTGCCTGCAGCGGCCGTGCCGGCCCGGCGCAGCCGCGGCCGGGCCGTGCCGCGCCGGCGCAGCAGGGGCCGGACTCAAGGCGGAAGGCACCGGCCGGTCGCCGCTCCGGCCAAAAACCGCGATCTCCACGCCAGAGCCTTCGTCCTTTATCCAGTAATCGTAGCCGTGCAGGATTTGCGCAATGACGCGGCTCAAGGGGCCCGCATAGGTGCCGGTGATGGCGTCGTCGAGCGCCGTCGCGGAACGGTATTGCACGTGGAACGTGCGCCCCATCGCTGCAAGCACCGCAGCGATCGTGCTGTCGTGCACTTCGAGCCGAAGCGACTTGGCACTGCCCTGCAGCCGCACTGACCCCGGACCGGATTCGGTTATGGCGGCGCCGTTCGCATGCGGCGCCGCCCATGCCATCAACAGGGCGCACAACATCAGCTTCGCCGCGAGGATGAAAATGCCTGAAGGTAACCCAAGCTTCGCCAGCGGCTTGCCGGCCGGCTGCTCTGCCGTTGACCTGAGCTCCTTCACAGCCGTCCCTCACACAACCACATCGGGTATGCGCGCCAGTGCGCGGCGCCGCAAGCCCTGCGCGCCCCGCGCTGACGCAGCGAAGAAGAGCGGGCGGCGCCGGCAAAGCGCCCGCCGCGACCACCAAGTCGGCCGCATTGTCATCGCCAAGGCTTCGTTTCATAACATGGCCGCCGCGCGCACCGGCACAAGGATTCGCCAATTTGCGATTGGATGTCCTGTGCCGCTCACACCGCGCCCGGCGTTGGCGCGAACAAGCGGGTTTTTGGGGGCGCATCGACGGTCAAGGGAGAAACGCATGGCCAAACAACAAACCATGAAAGCTTCTGTGTCTGCAGCGGCAATCGCCGGCCTCTGCACACTGGCGCTCGTCGGCGCGGCCCGTGCCGAGGGCGCCGCCCCCGCCCCTGCCGATCTCAGCGGCACCTATCAGTGCAAGCCCAATCCGAGCCCCTGCCTGTGGTCGGGCGCGACCGCCTCGATCACGCAGTCGGGCAAGAAGCTGCAGATCAAGGGCGCCAACGGCGCCATGGCCGACGCCACCTTGACGAGCGCCGTCACCATCGCCGCCGGTGGCACGTTCAACTCGCTCGGCATCATCCGCGCCGACGATTCCATCGACTGGTCCGACGGCACCAAGTGGACCAAGCGATAACCCCTCTCCCTTCCCTCCCCCGCAAGCGGGGGAGGGTTAGGTGGGGGGACGCGGCTTCATTGCGCCGAAAGGCGGCCTTTCCTATATTGAAAATGTGGGCATCGGCTGGCAGTGCCCGTTAACGTCGCGCTGATAGTAACCGTCTGATAGTAACCGTCTGGCCCGCCGCTCGCGGCGGGCCGATGGCTTTTTGGATTCGGCCATGAACCGTTCGAACCGGACCGATCATATCCGGCTCACCTCGCATCCGGAGCCCGGCGGCAAGCCACGCTTTCCAATCCGCTGGGGCGCGGCGAGCGCACGCGAGCGCGGCCCGGTGATCGGCACGGTGTCGCGGCCCGGCGACCGCAACGCGATCGGCAGCCATGGCGGCTCTTATGCGCTTTATCGGGCGCTCGCAGTGTCGGCCGGCGCGCTCGATCCGATCCGCCGGCCGGATCTCACCAACACCGATCCCGCCGCGAGCATCGGGCCGTTCCCGCAATGGAGCGAACCGGACCGCATCGTATCGCTCGATCCGTGGGGCCACGTCGCCGCCCAGGTTTTTCACGGCGAAATCGCCGAGGGCGCCGATATCCGCCCGACCATCGCCGTCACCAAGGCGCGGCTCGACCTGCACGAGATGCAGAGCGCGGTCGCGGCCGGCCGGCTCAAGGCGGACGGCGACATCGTGCACAAAAGCGGCAGCATCGCCGTCGTCAAGGTCGCCATCGACCCGGTCTGGTATCTGCCCGGTATCGCGCAACGCTTCGGCTGCGCCGAGGCCGCGCTGCGCCGTACCCTGTTCGAGCAGACCGCAGGCATGTTCCCCGAACTGGTGACGCGGCCGGACATGCACGTGTTCCTGCCGCCGATCGGCGGCACCACGATCTATCTGATGGGCGACGTCACGAAGCTGGCCGGTCCGGCGACCAAGATCACTTGCCGGGTGCACGACGAGTGCAACGGCTCCGACGTGTTCGGCTCCGACATCTGCACCTGCCGGCCGTATCTCATTCACGGCATCGAGGAATGCGCCCGCGGCGCGCAGCAGGGCGGGCTCGGCATCATCGTCTATAACCGCAAGGAAGGCCGCGCGCTCGGCGAGGTCACCAAGTTCCTGGTCTACAACGCGCGCAAGCGCCAGCAAGGCGGCGACGTGGCGAGCGCCTATTTCGAACGCACTGAATGCGTCGCCGGCGTGCAGGACGCGCGCTTCCAGCAATTGATGCCGGACGCGCTGCATTGGCTCGGCGTGCGGCGCATCGACCGCTTCGTGTCGATGAGCGACATGAAATACGACGCGCTGGTCGGCCAGGGCGTCGAAGTGGTGGAGCGCGTGGCGCTGCCCGACGCACTGATCCCGGCCGACGCCCACGTCGAAATGGCCGCCAAAAAGGCCGCCGGCTATTTCTCGCCCGCGCCGCCGGCGCCGGCCGAAGCCGCCGGCACGACCGGGCGCGCGCTCGACAAATATTAAGCGCCGGCATCCGTCCGGCACGCCGTCATGACCGACGAAAAGGCCGCCGCTCTTTCGCTTTTGAACGCCGCGGCGGTGCGCACGCGCGCCAAGCGCATGCTGGCGCTCGGGCTCGATGACAAGCTGCCGCATTTTCGCGTCGAGCTTCGACGCCTTGACGAGGCAGTCGATCGCGTCGTCGCCACGACAAGGAAAAATTATCCCTCGCTCGACGTGCCACTGCATTCGCGCTGGCGGCATTTCGCGCCGTTTGGTCACGATCTTTATCAGATTCTCTCTAAGGACTTTACAGGCGATCGGGTAATCCAAGCGCGGGCAGCATTCGATCTCGTCTGCGTCAGCGTCTTGCTCGATGCTGGCGCCGGCCCGCAATGGCATTATCACGACCCAATGATGGGGGCCGAGTTCACTCGCTCCGAGGGCTTGGCCCTTGCAAGTTTTGTGATGTTTGCGAGCGGCGACTTTTCATTGGCGACGAGTATTGCGCATGGTCGCACGGATGCGTTCCGCGCCGACGGCAAGGCATTGTCGCAGCTCAGTGTCGAAACGTTACGCAAGGGCTTTCAAGTTACCGCCCGAAATCCTCTGGTCGGCGTAGGCGGCCGTGTCGAACTGCTCCGTGCGCTCGGGCGGCTCGTGCTGTCGCGGCCCGATGTCTTCGGGCGGGAGGATTCGCCACGGCCTGGCGGCTTCTTCGATTATCTGGCGGCCAAAGCCGAGGACAAAGTCATCCCGGCACCGTTGATCCTTGGCGAACTATTGCAACAGTTCGGCCCGATCTGGCCGTCGCGGCTGACGCTCGGCGGCGTGCCGCTCGGCGATTGCTGGCGGCATCGCGCGATCGTCACCGACGATGCCACGAGCGGCCTGGTGCCGCTGCACAAGCTGTCGCAATGGCTCGCCTATTCGCTGATCGAGCCGCTGCAGCAGGCCGGCTTTACGGTCACCGATATCGACGGCCTCACCGGCCTTGCCGAATATCGCAACGGCGGCCTGTTCGTGGACACCGGCGTGCTCGCCCTGCGCGATCCGAAAGACGCCGCCCGCGTCCACGACGTCGCCGCGCCGCTGGTCGTCGAATGGCGCGCGCTCACCGTGGCGCTGCTCGACCGGCTGGCGCTCGCGGTCCGCGCCAAGCTGAACAGGAACGCGGCGGCGCTGCCGCTTGCCAAAGTGCTGCAGGGCGGTAGCTGGGCGGCGGGACGCGAACTCGCCTTCGCGCGCCGCGCCGACGGCAGCCCGCCGATCAAAGTCTTGAGCGACGGCACGGTGTTCTAACTATGGACTCAGCGATCGACCTTCCTCCGCTCGTCCCCGCGAAAGCGGGGACCCAGCCGTTGCTCAGTTCTGGATTCCCGCTTGCGCGGGAATGAGCGGAGTATCAGTCCGTCCGGGGGAGAACCAACATGGAAGGCGTCATGGTCGTCGATCATCCGCTGGTGCAGCACAAGCTGACGCTCCTTCGCGAGAAAGACCGCTCGACCAAATCGTTTCGCGAGTTGCTCAAGGAAATCGGCATGCTGTTGTGCTACGAGGTGACGCGCGATCTGCCGCTCACCAGGGTCGAGGTGCGCACGCCGCTTGCCGCCATGATGGCGCCGCGCCTGGCCGGCAAGAAGCTGGTGTTCGCGCCGATCCTGCGCTCCGGCCTGACCTTCGCCGAGGGCATGCTCGACCTCGTGCCGGCGGCGCGCGTCGCCCATATCGGGCTCTACCGCGAGCCGGAGACGTTCGCGGCGGTCGAATATTTCTTCAAGGCGCCGGCCGACATTGCCGAACGTCTGGTCATCGTGGTGGCGCCGGTGCTCGCCACCGGCAACACCGCGGTCGCCGCGGTCGACCGCCTCAAGGAGCGCGGCGCCAAGGACCTTCGCCTCGTCACTCTGATCTGCGCGCCGCCCGGCATCGAGCGTATGCGCGGCCTGCACCCCGACGTACCGATCTGGACGGCGGCCATCGACGAAGCGCTCGACGAGCACGCCTTCATCCTGCCCGGCCTCGGCGACGCCGGCGACCGGGCGTACGGAACGAAGTGATCCTCGTCATGCCGCAAGCCGAGCGCAGCGAGGCTCTGTCCGGAATCCATAACCACGGTCGGCGCAGAAATTCGCACGGTTGTGGTTATGGATTCCGGGTTCGCGGACTTCGTCCGCGCCCCGGAATGACGGGTTGAGACAATCGAGGAAATTCGTGACATTATCCTGTTGCATCAGGACAGCGGCTGAGCGGAGAACCGCCATGCGACGCTTCGTATTCCTTGTTACTGTCTTCTTGTTCGCGTTCGCCGCCGCGGCGCGCGCCGAGCCGCAATGGCTCACCCTGCCGCCGACGCCGAGCCTGCCGCAGGCGGCCAGGAGCGGCTACGCGCCGGTCAACGGCATCAAGATCTGGTACGCCGCGTTCGGCGCCGGCGCGCCGGTGATCTTGCTGCACGGCGGCCTCGCCAATTCAAATTATTGGGGCAAGCTCGTGCCGGCGCTGGCTCGGCGCTACCGGGTCATCGTCATGGACAGCCGCGGCCACGGCCGCTCGTCGCGCGATCAAAAGCCCTACGGCTACGACCTGATGGCGTCCGACGTCCTGGCGCTGATGGATTATCTGAAAATCGACAAGGCCGCTTTGATCGGTTGGAGCGACGGCGCCATCATCGGCCTCGATATCGCCATGCACCATCCGGAGCGGCTGACCAAGCTGTTCGCGTTCGCCGCCAATTCCGACCCGAGCGCGGTGAAGGACGTCGAGCACGATCCGGTGTTCAGCGCGTTTATCGCCCGCGCCCGCACCGAATACGAAAAGCTGTCGCCGACGCCGAACGAGTACGACGCATTTCTCAAGCAGATCACCAAGATGTGGGACAGCGAGCCGCATTGGAGCGCGGCCGACCTCGCCGCCATCAAGGTGCCGACCTGGATCGTCGACGCCGACCACGACGAAGCGATCAAGCGCGACAACACGCTGTTCATGGCCGACAGCATTCCGGGCAGCGGCTTGCTCATCCAACCCGAGGTGAGCCATTTCTCATTTCTGCAGGACCCGCAGCAGTTCAACGCCGACGTGCTGCACTTTCTGGAACACGTCAACGGGAAGTGAGGCGCCCTTCGACTTCCTGACTTGTCGGCCGCCCATCGTTCGTCACGACCCTATCGACTTTTTGGAGCAAACCTGGAGGCAGCACTTGTTTTGGCTCTGCCAGGCGCCGACAGTCGGCCAGTCTCATGTAAATCAGACTAGAATAGCCCTAAGCTCGGCGGTCGTCGGACCAAAGGGAGGCGGCATGATGATGGGGGTCCTGGTTGCGGCTGTGCTCCTGGCCGCATCTGCGCTGCACGCAGTCGCGCCGGCGCGCGCTCAAGCTCAGAATTATCCGAACCACCCGATCAAGGTCGTGGTGCCGTTTCCGGCCGGTGGTCCGACCGACGGCATGGCGCGCATCATTTCCGATCGGCTGCACGCAGTTCTTGGTCAGCCCATCGTGGTGGAAAACCGTGGCGGGGCTGGCGGCGGCGTTGGCGGCAAGTTCGTCGCCGACGCCGATCCCGACGGCTACACGCTGCTGATGGCGCCGGGCGGCGCGCTGACCACCGGCCCCCTCGTCAATCCCCAAATCGGCTACGATCCGGTCAAAGTGTTCACGGCGGTCTGCGAGCTCATCGAGACGCCGCTGATCATCTCGGTCAGGCCGGATCTGCCGGCCAAGTCGTTGGCCGACGTCGTTGCCTACGCCAGGGCCAATCCGGGCAAGCTCAAATGGGGCACGCAAGGTTTCGGCACCGCGCCGTATCTGCTCGCCGAAATGTTCAAGCTCGAAGCCGGCATCGACATGCTGAACGTGCCGTATCGCGGTACCGGCCCCCTCCTCAACGCCGTTCTCGCCCGCGAGGTCCAGATGCTCGCCGATCCCTCGACGACCAGCCTGCCCTTTATCCAGGCCGGCAAGCTGCGGCCGGTTGCGATCGCCGGCACCGGGCGCTACGCGAAATTGCCGGAGGTCCCGACCACGGTCGAGGCGGGTTATCCCAAACTGATTTCGCCCTTCTGGCTCGCGGTCGTGGCGCCCGCGGCAACGCCGCGCGACATCATCGAGAAGCTCAACAATGCGTTCCGCCAAGCGCTCGCCGTACCGGACACCCGTGCACGGCTTGCCGCGCTCGGCGCCGAGATCAAGGTCGGCACGCCGCAGGACCTCGACACAATGCTCGCCGCGGAGCGCGCGCGCTGGGCCCCCGTCATTGCGGCAGCGCACATCAAAATGGAATGACGTTTCGTGAAATCACGTGCCGCACGAGTCTTGCCAAGTTTTCATCTCCCTCAGCGTCGAACCTCCAGCACCGACGAGCATTGCCATGTTCCGTCATGATTCGCCCGAGGAGGCAGCGTTCCGCAGCGCGGCGCGGACGTGGCTCGAGGCCAATCTGCCGATGGCGTTGCGCGGCCGCACCAATCGCCCGCCGCCCGCGGAATTGATGCCGTGGTATCGCACGCTGTCGGGCAAGGGCTGGATCGCGCCGCATTGGCCCAAAGAGTACGGCGGGATGGGCGCGACGCTGAACGAGCAGATCATCATGGCCGAGGAGCTGGCGCGCGTCGGCGCGCCGCAGCTGCCGGCGCAAGGCCTCAACCACATCGGGCCGATCCTGATCGAGTTCGGCACCGCGGCGCAGAAGGCCAAGCATCTGCCGCCGATCATCGCCGGCGAGGTGATCTGGGCGCAGGGTTATTCCGAGCCCGGCGCCGGGTCCGATCTCGCCAGCCTGGCGACCCGCGCCACGCTCGCGGGCGATCGTTTCACGGTGCAGGGACAGAAGATCTGGACCACCTGGGGCCATCATTCGCATTGGATGTTCGCGCTGGTGCGCACCGATCCGCGGGCGGAGCCGCGCCACGCCGGCATCAGTTTTTTGTTGCTCGACCTGCACAGCCCGGGCGTCACGATCAGGCCGATCCGCACCATTGCGGGGGACGACGAGTTCAGCGAAGTATTTTTCGACAACGTTGCCGTCCCGGCGGAGAATCTGGTCGGCAAGCTCAATGACGGCTGGCGCATCGCCAACGCGCTGCTCGGCCACGAGCGGCTCGGCACTTCGAATCCGCAATTTGCCCTGATCGCCCTGGAGCGCATCAAAACCATGGCGCGGGCCACCGGCGTTTTGGCGGACCCTGGGTTTCGCGATCGGCTGGCGGCGGCCAGCATCGGCGTCACGGCGTTGTTGGCCCTGTTCAATCATGCCGTGGAACTCACCAATCTCCAGCGCAGCCTCGGACCTGACGCCTCGATCATCAAGATTTACGGCACCGAGCTGCTGCAGTCGCTCAACGACCTGTTGCTCGAAGCGGCGGGCAGCGATGCCGCCATGGCAAATCCAGTCGCCACCAATTTTGGCGAGGTCGATGTCTCGACGCCGTTCCTTCAGGTGCGGCGCGCCACCATCTACGGCGGCTCCTCGGAGATCCAGCGCAACATCGTCGCCCGCCGCGTCCTCAACCTGCCGCAGTGAGATGGAGCTGCACCTCACATCGGAGCAGACGTTGCTGCGCGACAGCGCGGCGAAGTTCAGCGCCGCGGCGGGGCCGCAAGTCGCGCGCGCCTGGCGCGGCCGCGAGCCGAACTTTGCGCCGGAACGGCTGCGCGAGGCCGGCGAACTCGGCTGGCTCGGCATGTTGGTGCCGAGCGCGGCGGACGGACTCGGCCTCGGCCTCACCGAGCTCGCTCTGGTCCTGGAGCAGGCCGGACGCGGGCTTGTCTGCGAGCCCATCGGTCTTGCGGCGATCGCGGCTGCGGCGCTGGCGCAAGGCCGCGCGCCGCACCCGATGCTGCAGCGCGCGATGCGCGGCGAGGCGCTGGTGGTGCCGGCGATGCAGGAGAGCGCGCACGGCGGCGATCCGCTTGCGCCGGCTACGCGGGCGGCAGACAACGGCCGCACACCGCGTCTGACCGGGACAAAAGTCTCGGTATGCGCCGGCGGCGCCGCCGGCTTTCTGATCAGCGCCGCCGGTCCCGACGGGCCGGCACTCTATTACGTGCCGCGCGACGCTCCCGGAGTGCACGTCGCGGCGGCGCCAACCGTGGAGGGCCGCAAGCTTGCGACGTTGACGCTCGAAGCCGCGCCCGCCGACATCGTGCCGCCGCGCCGATCATCGCGCAGCGCCGTGGAAGCACTGACCGACCTCGCGCTCGTCGCGCTGTCGGCCGAACTGCTCGGCGTGATGCAGGGCGCGCAGGAACTCACCTTCGCGTATCTGCGGATCCGCAAACAGTTCGGCAAACCGATCGGCAGCTTTCAGGCGCTGCAGCACAAAGCCGTCGACATCTACATCAAGACCGAAACGACGCGGTCGCTGCTCTATCAGATCGCGGCGGCGAACGATCCGTACCGCATCGACCCCGAGCTTGCAGTCGCGGTGAAGGCGAAAGCGTCGGAGGATGCGCTCGCGGTCACGCAGGCCTGCATCCAGCTGCACGGCGCCATCGGCTTCACCGATGAACATGACATCGGCCTCTATCTCAAGCGCGCCATGCTGCTGTCGTCCCTGTTCGGCAATGCCGCGGCGCAGCGCCGCCGCTATGCCGGGATCGCCGGACTGGCGATGTAGAGCATATCTCGCTCAGATAGCACCACGTTCTCGTCATGCCCGGGCTTGACCCGGGCATCCATACGGCTTCAACGCAGCATGGATTGCCGGGTCAGGGGCACCCCGCCGCGCAAGCGCGGCGGGGACCCCACGCCCGGCAATGACGAATGAAGGAACTCGATTCGATTACAGCGGAACATGCTCTAGGTTGCGTCTAGGACATGAGCGCATGTTTCCCAGCGCCGGCGCGCCCGATATCCTCGGCGCGAACGACATTGGCGCGAGCCGTCGCAAGGCGGCTGCGCCGACTTCGCATATGCCGGATCAGGAGAGATCATGAGCGAGCAGCAGACCGTCACCTACGAACTCGACGGCGAGGTTGCGCTGGTCGGCCTCAATCGTCCCGACAAGCGCAATTGCTTCAATCCGACGGTGATGAAGCAATTGCGCGAGGCGATCGAGCGCGCCGGTGAAGAGGCCAAATGCGGCGTCATCTTCGGCCACGGCGACAATTTCTGCGCCGGCCTGGACCTGCGCTGGGCGGCGGAGAACTGGAAGAACGGACGTTCGCAGCGGCTGCCGTTTCCGTTCAATCGCAAGACCTATTTCGAGGAAATGGCCCGCGGCAACATCCCGTTCATCGCCGCGCTGCACGGCGCCACGCTCGGCGGCGGGCTCGAAACGGCTGCCGCGGCGCACATCCGCGTCGCCGACGAGACCAGCTATTTTGGCCTGCCCGAGGGCACGCGCGGCATCTTCATCGGCGGCGGCGGCTCGGTGCGCGTCGCCCGCCTGATCGGGTTTGCCCGCATGCAGGATATGATGCTCACCGGCCGCGTTCTGAAATGCGACGAGGCCGAGCGCTGCGGCATCGTGCAGTACGTCGTGCCCAGGGGCCAGCACATCGCCAAGGCCAAGGAGCTGGCGCTGAAAATCTGCAACAACGCGCCGTTGTCGAATTTCGCCATCACCAATAGTCTGCCGCGGCTCCAAGACATGTCGTACGACGACGGGCTCTATTTCGAACGCATGGTGGCCGAGTACACGCGCAGCCCGGAATCGGTCGAACGGCTCCGTCAATTTCTCGACAAGACGGCGCCGCGCGTGCGGCCCGACCGAACGTGACCATTCGGATGGGAGGGAACGCCAATGAGTCTGCGTGACAACGCGATCGTCGCCTACGCCGAAACCAAGGTGATGAAAAAAAGCGATCGCGACGTTTGGGTGTTGGCCGGCGAAATTTTGGAGACGCTGCTCGACAAGACCGGGTTCGACAAGGCCGAGATCGACGGCCTGGTGATGTCCGGCCTGACCGGCACCGGCGGCGCCAGCATGTTCTGGGCGCAGAGCACCTGCGACATGCTCGGGCTCGAAGTCGGTTTCTGCGAACAGGTGCACACCGGCGGCTGCTCGGCGGTGGGGGCGGTGGCGCGCGCCGCGGCGGCGATCGACGCCGGCCTATGCGACGTGGCGCTCTGCCTTTACGCCGATACCCATGTGCGCGAGCACAATGGCCGCAACGACCGCAACTATCGCCGCGACTGGACCGAGCCGTACGGCCTGTTGGGGCCGCCTGGTGCGTTCGGCCTGCTGCAGCGCGCCTATGATGCGAAATATGGCGTCGATCTGCGCGCGCTCGGCAAGCTCGCAGTGACGCAGCGCAACCACGCGCTCATGAACGACAACGCCTGCGAAGAGCTGCGCGTGCCGATTACCATTGAAGACTATTTGAACTCACGCATGATCGCCGATCCGATCCGGCTGCTTGACTGTGTCATGCTGGCCGACGGCGCCGCCGGCCTGATCGTGACGAGCAGAAAACGCGCCAAGGAAAAGGGCCTGCATAAGTGCGTCATTCCGCTCGGCTACGCCGAACGGACCAATTTCTTGGGTGGAGAGAATCTCGTCGACGTGACCCGCAGCGGCCACGAGATCGCCGGCAATCGGGCCCTGGCGGCCGCCGGCCTCGATATCAGAGACATCAGGTCCTTTCATCCGTACGATGATTTTTTGATCGCTATCGTCATCCAATTCGAGGCGTTCGGCTTCTGCAAGCCGGGACAAGGCATGGCTTTCGTCCGCGACACCGATCTGTCCTACAAGGGCACGCTGCCGATGAATACCGGCGGCGGCCAGATCTCGGCCGGGCAAGCGGCCTGTTCGTCGCACAATTTGATCGAAGGGGTGCGCCAGCTCATGGGCGAAGCGGGCGAGCGCCAGGTCAAGGATATTGCCAACGCGCTCGTTACCGGCATCGGCTGGATCAATTACGGGCGCAACTGGGGCTCGAGCGCCGCGCTGGCGCTGGCGCCGAACCAATAGAGGAACGCCATGACCGTCACACTCAACGACACGCTCGAGGTCAAGCGCGACATCAGGCATTACGATTTCGGCCTGCCTTTTTGGCAGGCGACGCGGCAGAAGAAACTCATCATCCAGTACTGCAAGACAGCGAGGAAATATCAACACTTTCCGCGGCCTGTCAGCATCTTCACCGGCCGCCGGCGCGATATCGAATGGCGCGAGGTGTCCGGCAAGGGCACGGTGTTCTCCTTCACCATCGCCTATCGCGGCACGCCGGCGTTCCAGGGCGCCGAGCCCTATGCGATCGCCAGCGTCACGCTGGACGTCGGCGTCAACCTGATCGCCGGCGTGGTCAACTGCACGGCCGAGGAACTGAAGGTCGGCATGAAGGTGAAGCCGTACTGGCATCCGCTGGCAAACGGCGAGCACCTTCTGATGTGGCAGCCCGACAAGGACGCCGCATGAGTGGAGCGGCAGATGCTCGCGGTGCCAACGCCGTTGCGCGATTCCTGCGGCCGCGCTCGGTCGCCATCATCGGCCTGTCGACCCGGGCGGGCAGTGCCGGCCAGATCATCCTGCAATGCCTGAAACTGAACGGCTTTGCCGGCGATGTTCATCTGGTCGGCCGAACCGGCGAGCCGATCGACGGTCGCCGCGTGCTGCAAAGCGCCGACGACTTGCCGGAAGGCGTCGATCTTGCGGTATTCACGCTGCCCGCCGCCGCGGTGCCCGAGGCGATGCAGGCCTGCGCGCGGCGCAAGGTCGGCGCGGCGCTGGTGTTCGCCGCGGGCTTCGCCGAGACCGGCGATTACGCCACGCAGGATGCCGTTGCCGCCACCGCGCGCGCCGCCGGGCTCGCTATCGTCGGCCCCAACTGCCTTGGCGTCACCAACAACGTCGACGGCCTGATGCTGCACATGATTTATGCGCGCGCGGCGGGGCGCGGCGTCACCGAGGGCGTTGCCATCGTCGGACAGAGCGGCGGTCTGCTCGGCCACTTTCAGCGCGCTTGCGACGGCCGCGGCATTGCGGTGTCGTACGTGATTTCGACCGGCAACGAATGCGGCCTCGAAACCACCGACTTCATCGAATTTCTCGCCGACGATGCCGCTACCCGCGTGATCGCGGCGTATTGCGAGGAGATCAGGCGACCGCGTGCGTTTCTGGCAGCGCTCAAGCGTGCGCGCGCCGCCGGCAAGCCCGTGGTGCTGATCCTGGCGGGCCGCAGCGCCAAGGCCCGCAAGGCGGCGCAATCGCATACCGGCGCCTTGGTCGACGACTTCGCCACCGTGCGAACGCAGGTCGAGGACGCCGGGGCTATCGTCGTCGGCACCATGGACGAGGCTACGGATCTCATCGCCATCCTGCAGCGCTATCCGGTGCCGCCCACCAAGGGCGTCGGCGTGCTCACCGCATCGGGCGCCTATGTCGGGCTGACCAACGATTTTGCCGCGGACATCGGGCTCGACCTGCCGGAGCTGAAGCCGGCGACGCTCAAGACGATCAGCGATGCGCTGCCGGCCTACGGCAACTACGGCAACCCACTCGACACCACGGCGGGATTTACGCCTGCCATGCTGCCCGGCGTCACCAAGGCGCTGATCGATGATCCCAATATCGGCACGCTGTTCATCTCATTTCCGATCAGTACGGCCATTCCCGTCAAGGCCTTCAACGACGGCATGGCGCATTCGCCCAAGCCCAAGGTCATGGTCGCGCTCGGCGACACCTGGCCGCTTGGTGATGACGTCATGGCGGCGGTGCGGGAAAGCCCCGCTTTGTTCTCGCGCTCGTCCGACCGCATGCTGCGCGCCATTGCGCTCTACACGCGATACGGGCGGCTGTTGGCACGCCGGCACGTTGCCGCGGCCGCAGCACCGATTGTCGGGCTGCCGAAGCTCGGCAGCGGCACGCAGCCGGAATGGCTCGGCAAAAAACTACTCGCTGCGGCCGGCATTCGCATTCCCGAAGGCGCCCTCACGCGCACGGTGGACGAAGCGGCCGCGCTCGGCAGCAAGATCGGCTATCCGGTCGCGCTCAAAGCCCAGGCCGCCGCGCTGCCGCACAAGACCGCGGCCGGCGCGGTGGCGCTTGATCTCGTCGATGAAGCCGCGCTGCGTACCGCATGGGACGCGACGATGCGCAACGTCAGGCGGGCCGCACCGGACGTCAAACTCGACGGCGCGCTGGTCGAGACGATGTCGCCGCGTGGCATCGAGCTCATGGTCGGCGCCAAGCGCGATCCCGGCTGGGGCACGGTGCTGCTGCTCGGCCTCGGAGGGATCTGGGTCGAGGCTCTTGGCGACGTGCAGGTTCTGCCGGGGACCGCCGACAAGGCACAGGTCATGGCAGCTCTGGAGCAGCTTCGCGCCGCGAAGTTGCTGGCCGGCGTGCGCGGCGCGCCGCCGGCCGATGTCGAGGCGGTGGTGCGGGTCGTGCTGGCGATCGGCCGGTTGATGCAGAGCGTTCCGGAAATAACCGAGGTCGACGTCAACCCGCTGATGGTGCACGCCGAGGGCGCCGGCGCGACCGCGCTCGATGCGCTGATCGTCGTCGGATAACAAGACGTCGCGACGCTACGGATGACGTTCCCAGCCGACGCCATTGGGCATCAGGCAGGCCGCCGCCGGCGCGAAGAAGCGCCGGGCCATCCGAACAAAGGATGGACATTTGTCAGAATGAGCAGCAGGCCGCTTGACGGAATGACGGAACACCCATGCCGCAACTGATTGAAAGTGGTGGAGCGGGTGAAGGGAATCGAACCCTCGTCATAAGCTTGGAAGGCTTCTGCTCTACCATTGAGCTACACCCGCGCTCGCATCCACGTAGGGGAAGGCGCGGCAGAATACAACATCGCGCCGAGCGTCATTGCCGGGCTTGACCCGGCAATCCATGCTGCTGTGGCGAATACGCACACTTAACTGGAACGCTTGTTTGTGGCAACTCAGCATGGATGCGCGGGTCAAGCCCGCGCATGACGAGTGGAATAGTGCCTGGGCACGAGTAGACTGCGCGCAAATAGCGGCCAGCAAGCCGCTGACTGAGAACCGTATGCCGGAAGCACCTACCGAGCTGTCGGTCTCGCTGTGGCGCGGCGGCGTCGAGGGCCGCTACGAGACCTATCGGGTGCCGCGGCGCGACAGCCAGACCGTGCTCGACGTCGTCACCTATGTGCAGCGCCATATCGATCCGACCCTGTCGTACCGGTTCGCCTGCCGGGTCGGCATGTGCGGCTCGTGCGCGATGACGGTGAACGGACGGCCGCGCTGGACCTGCCGCACCCACGTCGCCAAGGTCGCCGGCAGCGGCCGGCTCGAAATCGGGCCGTTGGCAAATCTGCCGGTGATCAAGGACCTCGCCACCGACATGGCGCCGTTCTTCGAGAAATGGCGCGAGGCGAAGGGCGCTTTCGCGCCGTCGCGCACGCGCGCCGACGCCATCCCGCGCATCCGGCCCGACAGCCCGGCGCGGCTCGCCGCCGACGCCGCCGTCGAATGCATCAATTGCGGCGTCTGCTATGCCGCCTGCGATACGGTGCGCTGGAACGCCGCCTATCTCGGCCCGGCCGCGCTCAACCGGGCCTGGACGCTCATCAACGACGAACGCGACGCCGGCAACGTCGCGCGCCTGCAGGCGGTCGCCGCGACCGGCGGCTGTCATGCCTGCCACTCGCACCAGTCCTGCCAGGAGCATTGCCCGCTGTCGCTCAATCCGACCGCCTCGATCGCCGGGCTCAAGCGCCGCACCGCGCTTGCCTACCTGAAAGGCGAGCTGAAACCATGAACGTGCGGCTCTATGTGTGGCAGCGCGCGACCGCGGCCCTGATGGTGCCGCTCGTCGCCGTGCACGTCGCCATCATCTTCTATGCCACCCGGCAGGACCTCTCGGCTGCCGATATTCTGGCGCGCACCCGCGGCAGCATCGTCTGGGGCGCGTATTACGGACTGTTCGTCGCCGCGGTCTCGATCCATGCGGCGATCGGCGTGCGCAACGTGCTCGCCGAATGGTCGCCGCTGTCGGAGCGCCACGCCGGCCGGCTCGGGCTTTTGTTCGGACTGGTGCTGGCGGCGCTCGGCGCTCGCGCCGTCCTCGCGGTGGTGCTGTGACGATCGCGCGGCATATCAAACATCGCGGCGGCACGCTGTGGCTTGCCGCGCTCGTGCATCGGCTGTCCGGCCTGGCGCTGGCGATTTTCCTGCCGCTGCATTTTCTCGTGCTCGCCCTGGCGCTGCACCGCGCCGCGCAGCTCGATGCTTTTTTGCGCTGGACCGACCAGCCGCTGGTCAAGCTTGCCGAAGCTCTCTTGGTGTTTCTGCTCATTGTGCATCTGCTCGGCGGCGTGCGCGTGCTGGTGATCGAGAATTTCGATTGGCGCGACGGCCAGAAGCGGCTGGCGACGCTCGCCGCAACCGTCTCGGCGATCGTCGCCTTCATCTTCCTGGTCCGCGTGTTCTGAGGATCGCATGCAGGTCGAGCGGCACAATACCGACATTTTGATCCTCGGCAGCGGCGGCGCCGGTCTGTTTGCCGCGCTGCATGCGCACAACGCCGATCCCGACCTCGACATCACCATCGTCAGCAAGGGTTTGCTCGGCAAATGCGGCTGCACCCGCATGGTGCAGGGCGGCTATAACGTGGCGCTCAATCCCGGCGACTCGGTCGAGCGCCATTTCATGGATACGATCGAGGGCGGCAAATGGCTGCCGCATCAGGGGCTGGCCTGGACGCTGGTCTCGACCGCGATCGAGCGCGTGCGCGAACTGGAAAACGAGATCGGCTGCTTCTTCGACCGCAATCCGGACGGCACGCTGCACGGCAAGGCGTTCGCCGGCCAAACCTTCGACCGCACCGTGCACAAGGGCGACCTCACCGGCATCGAGATCATCAACCGGCTGATGGAACAGGTGTGGGCGCGGCCAAAAATCCGCCGGCTCGAAGAGCACCGCGCCGTCGCGCTCATCCCCGCGGCGGACGGCACGCTGTCCGGCGCGCTGTTGCTCGACGTGCGCTGCGGCGCATTCCGCTTCGTCGCCGCGCAGGCGGTGCTGCTCGCGACCGGCGGCGGGCCGACCATGTACCGCTACCACACGCCGTCCGGCGACAAGAGCATGGACGGGCTTGCCATGGCGTTGCGCCTCGGCCTGCCGCTGCGCGACATGGAGATGGTGCAATTCCATCCGACCGGGCTCCTGGCCGGGCCGGACACGCGCATGACCGGCACCGTGCTGGAAGAAGGCTTGCGCGGCGCCGGCGGCCATCTGCTCAACGGCGCGCTGCACCGCTTCATGGCCGACTACGATCCGAAACTGGAGCGCGCCACCCGCGACGTGGTGAGCCGCGCCATCGACGCCGAAATGCGCGCCGGCCGCACCACCAGGAATGGCGGCGTCTACATCAAGATGAGCCATCTCGGCCCGCCGCAGGTCGCCAAGGAATTCAAAGGCATGGTCGACCGCTGCCGCGATTGCGGCTTCGATCTCGCCGGCGGGCTGGTAGAAGTGGTGCCGACCGCGCATTATTTCATGGGCGGCGTGATCTGCGATGTGGACACGGCGACGGAGCGGCACGGCCTGTTCGTCGCCGGCGAGGACGCGAGCGGCATGCACGGCGCAAACCGGCTCGGCGGCAACGGCGTCGCCAATTCCACGGTGTTCGGCGGCATCGCCGGCGACACGATGCCGCGCTGGATCGCCGCGCACCGGCCGGGCTACCGGGCGCCCGACCGGTACGCGCTCGACGCCGAAGCGGCGCGCGCGCTGCAGCCGTTCGGGCCGAAACAAAAGACCAGCGACCTCAACGCCTTGCGCGAAAAACTGCTCGACGCGATGTGGGACGATGTCGGCGTGGTGCGCGACCGCGCCGGGCTAGAGCGCGGTCTTTCTGCAATCGACGCCATCGAAACCGAACTGTTGGCGACCGGGGTCGCTGACAGCGATCGCCGCTTCAATCTGACCTGGCAGGATTGGCTCAATCTGCGTTCGCTGTGCGAGATCAGCCGCGTCATCGCGCTCGCCGCGCAAAAGCGCGAGAACTCGCGCGGCGCGCATTACCGCTCGGATTTCCCCGAGCCGGGCGATCTGGCGACGTCGACCTTTACGGTGGCGCGACAGACGCAAGCCGGCATCGCGATCCGCGAGCGGCCGGTGCAATTCACCCACGTGCGGCCCGGCGAGACCTTGATCCGCGACCAGCTCGCGGCCGAATAGAAAGACAATGACTCATGCGAAGTTTGACACCGCCGCTCGTTCCCGCGAAAGCGGGGACCCAGTTGGCTTGCTGCGATTTCAGAGGAGCCCCACTGGATTCCCGCTGTCGCGGGAATGAGCGGCGGAGATGCTCACAGCTGATAGAAGGCTCGCCATGATCCCGATCGCATCGATCCAGCGCACCGCCGAAGAGTTGATGGCAAAGGCCGCCATCGAGATCCCTGAGGATTATCTCGCCGGCTTGCGGCAATGCGCCGACACGGAAAAGGGCGATCTGTCGGCCTTCGTCATCAAGGCGATGCTGGAGAACTATGAAGCGGCGAAAGAAGACCGCCGCGCCATGTGCGGCGATACCGGCCTGCCGCGCTGGTACGTCAAGATCGGCAACGAGGCGCGCATCGAGGGCGGCCCGGTGGCGCTCGAAGCGGCGCTGCGCCGCTCAACCGCGCACGCCACGACGTCGGTGCCGCTGCGGCCGAACCGCGTGCATCCGCTGTGGCGCACCGACCATAATAATAATGTCGGCATCGGCGCGCCGGAGATCGAATACGCGTTTCATCCCGATGCCGATTGGATCGAGCTGACCACGGTGCACAAGGGCGGCCTGTTCGGCACCGATTACCGCATGCTGTTTCCCGGCGACGGCATCGAGGGCATCAAGCGGTTCTATCTCGACACCCTGATCGGCTTCGGCAAGCGCGGACTCGCCTGCCAGCCCGCCATCGTCGGCATCGGGCTCGGCGGCTCGAAGGATACGTCGATGGTGCTCGGCAAACAGGCGTCGTGCCTGCGCGTGGTCGGCTCGCGCAATCCCGACCCGCGCATCGCCGCGATCGAGGAAGAGTTCAAGGAACTCGGCAACTCGATCGGCATGGGCGCCATGGGCTTCGTCGGCTCTTCGATGGTGATCGATTGCCACATCGAGGTCGGCTATTGCCACACCGGCGGCATGCCGATGTCGGTGCACATGTTCTGTCTGTCGTCGCGGCGCGCCTGCGCGCGCATTTCGGCCGCCGGCAAGGCCAGGTTCCGCAGCGATCCCATGTGGTTCACCGATTACATGCGGCGCGAGACCGTCGAATGGGGCCGCCAGGCGGCAGAAGCTGCGGAGTAGACGCTGCGTCCCTTCTCCCGGGAGGGGAGAAGGACAGGATGAGGGGGTTCGGGCGCCGTAGATTGTTTCTGAAACGTCCGAGCCCCTCACCCCGGCCCTCTCCCCTCCGGGGAAAGGGAGCAGGACGCCGAATGTACAAACAAAGAGAACAAAATGCCCGACCTCAAAACCGTCCACATCGACCTACCGGCGCGCACCGAAGACCTACGCAGGCTCGAAATCGGTTCGGTCGCCTATCTGACCGGCCGTCTC